>NZ_LIPP01000331.1 GCF_001418335.1 Streptomyces aurantiacus
CGCCTTTCGGATGCGCGTCGTCATGGTCGTCGGGTGTTGGGTGTGGTGCGGGGTTCGGCGGTGAATCAGGACGGTGCGAGTAATGGTTTGACGGCGCCGCATGGTCCGTCGCAGGAGCGGGTGATTCGTCAGGCGTTGGTGAGTGGTGGTTTGTCGTCGGGTGATGTGGATGTGGTGGAGGGGCATGGTACGGGGACGACGTTGGGTGATCCGATCGAGGCGCAGGCGTTGTTGGCGACGTATGGGCAGGGTCGGGCTGATGACCGTCCGGTGTGGTTGGGGTCGGTGAAGTCGAACATCGGTCATACGCAGGCGGCGGCTGGTGTGGCGGGTGTGATCAAGATGGTGTTGGCGATGCGGCATGGTGTGGTGCCGGCGAGTTTGCATGTGGATGAGCCGACGCCGCTTGTGGACTGGGCGGCGGGTGCGGTTCGGCTGGTGGCTGATCCGGTGCCGTGGCCGGAGGTGGAGCGGCCACGCCGGGCAGGGGTGTCGTCGTTCGGCGCTTCGGGGACCAACGCACATGTGATCGTTGAGTACGTTCCCGAGTCAGCGGAGTCAGCGGAACCGGCGGGTTCGGCGGGTTCGGCGGATGAGGTGGAGGCCGACGGGGTCCCGGACGGTGACGGCAGTGTGGTGCCGTGGGTGCTGTCGGCTCGTAACCCGCAGGCCCTGCGCGACCAGGCACGCCGCCTGAGCGATGCCGTGATGGCCGCTCCGACCGCTGCGGTACAGGAAGTGGGTTGGTCCCTGCTGTATTCGCGTTCACTGTTCGAGCGGCGTGCGGTGGTGGTGGGCCGGGAGCGGAGCGAATTGCTGGCGGGTCTCGCTGCGTTGGCTGCCGGAGAGGTGCATCCGGCGTTGACGGTGTCTCGTGAGGATGCGGCGCTGCCGAGTGGTGACACGGTGTGGCTGTTCAGTGGTCAGGGCAGTCAGTTGGTGGGTATGGGGGCTGGGTTGTATGGGCGGTTCCCGGTGTTCGCGGCGGCGTTCGATGAGGTGTGTGGTCTGTTGGAGGGGGAGTTGGGGGTTGCTGCGGGTGTGCTGCGGGAGGTTGTGTTCCGTGGCCCGAAGGAGCGGTTGGATCACACCATGTGGGCGCAGGCGGGGTTGTTCGCGTTGCAGGTGGGTCTCGCGCGGCTGTGGGAGTCGGTGGGGGTGCGTCCTGATGTGGTGATCGGACACTCGATTGGAGAGATCGCGGCTGCGTATGTGGCGGGGGTCTTCGACTTGGCGGATGCGTGTCGGGTGGTGGGGGCGCGGGCGCGTCTGATGGGTGCGCTGCCCGAGGGCGGGGCGATGTGTGCGGTGCAGGCCACACGTGAGGAACTGGCCGCCGACCTGGAGGGTTCCGGTGTAAGTGTGGCGGCGGTCAACACGCCCGACTCGACGGTGGTTTCGGGTCCTGTCGGCGAGGTGGGGCGGATCGCCGCGTTGTGGAGTGGGCGGGGGCGCAAGACCAAGTCGCTCACGGTCAGCCATGCTTTCCATTCGGTGTTGATGGAGCCGATGCTGGAGGAGTTCGCGGATGTGCTGGGCGGGGTGGGTTTCCGGCGGCCGTCGATTCCGTTGATCAGTAATGTGTCGGGTCGGGAGGCGGGTCAGGACATCGCCACTGCGGAGTACTGGGTGCGGCATGTGCGTCAACCCGTGCTCTTCCAGCCTGCGATCGCCGAGGTTGCGTCACGGGCGGGTGTGTTCGTGGAGCTGGGCCCTTTCCCGGTCCTGACCACCGCCGCCCAGCACACCCTCGATGACGTCGTCCGGACGGATGGGTCCGAGCCGGTGATGGTGTCCTCGCTCGTCGGTGAGCGGCCTGAGGAGGAGGCATTCGTCAGCGCGATGGCGCGTCTGCACACGGCGGGGACGGCGGTGGACTGGTCGGTGTTGTTCCCGGCCGACCCCACCCCCAGGGTTGTGGACCTGCCGACGTACGCGTTCCAGCGGGAGCGGTTCTGGCTGGCCGGCCGCCGCGCCGGTGGTGGGGATGCGGCGGGTCTGGGGTTGGTGGCGGCCGGACACCCGTTGCTGGGCGCGGCGGTGGAGTTCGCCGAGGGCGGCGGTTGCCTGCTGACCGGGCGCTTGTCGCGGTCGGGGGCCTCGTGGCTTGTTGATCACGAGGTGGCGGAAGTGGTGCTGGTGCCCGGAACGGCGTTGGTGGAGTGGGCGTTGCGGGCCGGTGACGAGGTGGGCTGCGCGACGGTCGAGGAGCTGATGTTGCAGGTCCCCGTCGTGGCGCCGGAGGCTTCCGGACTGCGGGTGCAGGTCGTGGTCGGTGAGGCGGCCGACGACGGACGCCGCGACGTGCGGATCCATACACGTCCTGACACGGACACCGCCGACGGTTCGTGGGTGTGCCACGCGACCGGTGTCCTCGCTCCCGAACCCGCCCGTGTGGCGGAGGAGTTGAGCGGTGCCTGGCCTCCGGCCGGCGCCGAGGCGATCGACGTGGAGGGTTTCTACGAGCGGATCGCAGCGGCCGGTTACGGGTACGGTCCGGCGTTTCAGGGTCTGCGTGCGGTGTGGCGGCACGGCCAGGACCTGTTGGCCGAGGTAGTCCTGCCCGAGGCCGCCGGCTCCCACGACGGGTACGGCATCCACCCCGCCCTCCTGGACGCCACCCTCCACCCGGTCCTGGCCGCCCGCTTCCAGGACGGCTCCGGGGACGATCAGATGTACGTGCCGTTCGGGTGGACCGGGGTGTCTCTGGGAGCGGTGGGGGCCACGGCGGTCCGCGTGCGCCTCCGCCCGGTCGGGGAGAGCGCCGACCACGGGATGAGCGTGACGGTCACCGATGCGACCGGCGGGCCTGTCCTGAGCGTCGAAGCCCTGCGGACCCGCCCCATGAAGCCCGGCCAGCTGGTGGCGGCCCGACAGCGTGACGTACGTGGTCTGTTCACGGTGGAGTGGACGCCGCTTGCGGCTTCACGGTCCGAGGCTGCGGAGGGCGGCGAGTGGACCGTCCTTACAGGTGGTGTCGGTCTGGCCGATGTGGTGGTGGCCGGTGGTGGTGTGCCGTGGGCGGTGCTTGCTCCGGTCGAAGTGGCCGATGCCGACGGTCTGTTGGTTGTTGAGCGGGTGTTGTCGTTGGTGCAGGGGTTTTTGGCTGTGCCGGAGTTGGTGGAGTCGCGTCTGGTGGTGGTGACGCGGGGTGCGGTGGCTGCCGGTGGTGATGGTGGCGGCGATGTGGATGCGTCGGCTGCGGCGGTGTGGGGTCTGGTCCGCAGCGCGCAGTCGGAGAATCCAGGCCGCTTCGTCCTGCTGGACACGGACGGTGGGGAGTTGCCGCAGACCGTGCTCCGTCAGGCCGTCCAGGACCTCGACGAACCCCAACTCGCCCTGCGCGACGGCGAGATATACGTACCCCGTCTGACTGCCGCACACCATTCGGCCGAGCTCGTCGCGTCGCCGGGTGAACCGGCATGGCGCCTGCGGATGGGGAGCGGCGGCTCGCTGGACGACCTGTCGGCGGTTGCCTGCCCGGAGGCCCTTGAGCCCTTGGCGCCCGGACAGGTCCGCGTGTCCGTACACGCCGCCGGAATCAACTTCCGTGACGTTCTCGTCGCGTTGGGCATGGTTTCCGCGTACGGGGCCATGGGCGGTGAGGGTGCCGGTGTCGTGACGGAGGTCGGTCCCGGCGTCACCCGTCTGTCGGTCGGGGACCGCGTGATGGGCGTGTTCGAGGGCGCCTTCGGCCCCGTAGCGATCGCGGACGCACGGATGGTCGCGCCCATGCCTCAAGGCTGGGACATGCGTCAGGCGGCCGGTGTCCCTGCGGCCTTCCTCACGGCTTGGTACGGGCTGGTTGAGCTGGCCGGTCTGAAGGCGGGCGAGCGGGTGCTGATCCATGCCGGTACGGGTGGTGTGGGGATGGCGGCGGTGTGGATCGCCCGTCATCTGGGTGCGGAGGTGTATGCCACCGCGAGCCCCGCCAAGCATGCCGTGCTGGAGGAGATGGGGGTCGATGCCGACCATCGGGCGTCCTCCCGCGACCTCGACTTCGAGGAAACGATCCGGCGGGTCACCGGTGGGCGGGGTGTGGACGTCGTGCTCAACAGTCTCACCGGTGAGTTCATCGATGCCTCGCTGCGGTTGTTGGGGGAGGGCGGCCGGTTCCTGGAGATGGGCAAGACGGATCTGCGCGTGCCCGAAGAGGTGGGTGCCGAGTATCCGGGCGTCACGTACACCGTGTACGACCTGGTCGCCGACGCCGGGCCGGACCGCATCGGACGGATGCTGGACCACCTCGGCGAATTGTTCGCCTCAGAACGGCTTAAGCCGCTCCCGGTACGTTCCTGGCCGCTGAGCAATGCGGGGGAGGCGTTCCGGTTCATGAGTCAGGCGAAGCACACCGGCAAGCTGGTGCTGGACGTGCCACCTGTCCTCGATCCCGAGGGCACGGTACTGGTCACCGGCGGCATGGGCGTGCTGGGGCAACTGGTCGCGGAGCACCTGGTGCGGGCGTACGGAGTACGGCATCTGCTGCTCGCCGGCCGCCGTGGCCCGGAGGCTCCGGGAAGCAGCGAACTCTGCGCCAGGCTCGGCGAGCTGGGTGCGGAGGTAGCCGTCATCGCGGCCGATGTGAGCGATCCGGAGTCGGTGGCGGAGCTGGTCGGCAGGACGGACGCGGCGCATCCGCTGACCGGCATCGTGCATGCCGCGGGTGTCCTGGAGGACGCGGTGGTCACGGCGCAGACCCCGGAGGGGCTCGCACGGGTCTGGGCGGCCAAGGCCACCGCCGCGGCGAATCTGCATGAGGCGACGCGGGAGATGCGGCTGGGCATGTTCGTGGTGTTCTCCTCGGCTGCCGCCACCCTCGGCAGTCCGGGGCAGGCCAACTACGCGGCGGCGAACGCCTACTGCGACGCACTGATGCGCAGCCGCCGGGCCGAGGGGCGCGCCGGGCTGTCGGTCGGCTGGGGAATGTGGCAGGTCGCGGGCGGTATGGCGGCCGGGCTCAGTGACACCGACGTGGCCAGGCTCGTACGTTTCGGAGTCAAGGCGATGAGCGTCGAACACGGCATGGCCCTGCTCGACGCCGCACACCG
>NZ_LIPP01000332.1 GCF_001418335.1 Streptomyces aurantiacus
GCCCAGCACCTCCACCGTACGCCCCAACTCCCGCACCCCGCAGCCGGGTCCACCCCCCGAAACGCCCTCGACCACCAAGGCTTCAGCGCCGGGGCCCTGGCATGAGGTATGGTGAATCCGCGTTTCCGACACGGGTGCGAACGGTACAAACGGCACGTATCCGGCGTCTTACGCGGGTGTAGTTTAGTGGTAGAACATCAGCTTCCCAAGCTGAGAGTGCGAGTTCGATTCTCGTCACCCGCTCTTCTTGAAGCCCCAGGTCAGCGGCCTGGGGCTTGCTTATTGATGAGCCGTCGCTGCGTTTCGCGGGCCTCCCGCCGTCTACAATTGGGCACACGGAGGGCACGAGTTCCTTGAGGCGGCAAGCCGCCACCCTCAGCCCGCCGTTCCCAGACAACACCGGACACCCGCCCCACACCGCACCTCGTCGTGGGCGGATGCGAATCTCTTTACGCGCGGACGACGACCACCCTGGCCGCGGGCGACCAAGCCACGGACGACGGGGCGGAGGAGATCATGGGCAGAGCAGGGCTCATGCGCAAAGGCCTGGCCGCCTCCCCTGAGCCAGGCCCGTCCGTTGAGGCCTCAGCAGGTGCGTGGTCAGGTCCGTCCCTGCCGTAGGTGGCGGGAAGCGGCGAGGCAGGAGGACAGCCATGTCGCCTCCTCGCGGTTGATGATCAGGTCCGCAACGGTGATCATCCCGTCCATCGGACCGTCGAGCCGAATCGAGTGGTCATCGACGAGGAACATCTTCCAGTCCGCGTCGCTGTGCCAGAGCCGAGCGGTTTTCTCGCCCCGACACTGGGCGAACACGAGTTCCTCTCCGTACTCGTTCATGAAGTATCCGACGTAGTCCTTGTCGGTGATCTCACCGCCGCACAAGCGGGCCAGGAGCGGTTCGATCGCGGAGGGTGTGTCGCTCATGCGGCGGACTCCTCGTCCGGGTCGAGGTCTGCGTCCTGCCGTGCCGATGACAGAGCCAGCATGCGGGAGGCTGAATCCAGCAGGGTCTCGTATGTGATCACTTCTATGCGCGCCTGGTGTGTGTTGTAGGTTCGCAGCGTCTCCGCGATCTCCTGGGAGGTGACGTCCCCGGTCACGTACCGCGGGTGTCCGATCACGACCGTCGCCGACGCCCGGCGGGTGTCGACTCCGTGCTCGGCCAGGATGCTCGGGCGGTTCTCGTCCATGGCCCGGAGGTAGTTCTGCGCCTGGGAGACCGCACGGTGCGCCGGGGCACCCAACATGAGGTGGCCGGAGCGTCGTATGACCAGGTCCTTGATGTTGGCGCGCTTGAGCTCCACCACGTGCAGGGAGCCGTCGCCGCGCAGGAGCGGGACGTCGAGGATGGCATCCGGGGTGTATTGCCGGCGTGCCAGCTCGGCCACGTAGGCCCCGCCGAAGATCCATTCCTGGTTCTTCAAACAGCCATGAAGGGCACTCTCGGAGCTGTCCGGGTCTTCCACCGCGGTACGCAGGGCCGCCAGGCCGGCCTGCCTGGCCCGCAGTTCGAGCAACTGGGCCAGCATGCCGGCGTCGACATCGGCCAGGACGTCGCCCATCATCCGGGCGGCCTCGGCGGAGGCGGGCCGGGGCAGGTTGCGGAGGACCATCTCCATGTGTCCGTATCCCTGGAGTTGCCTCGCCTCCTTGGTGGAGAGCCGGATCCCACCCTCGCCGTCCCCGAGGCCCAGGTAGTCGACGGACTGGGCTATGCCGCGAAAGAGGTCACGGGCGTCGGCGGCGCTTGCGCCGGGCTTGTCGCGGCACAGGACGTCAAGGGTGGCGACCGCCCTGTCCGCACCCAGTGCGGCCATCCTGCGCATGTGTTTCTCGCTGCGCTGTCGGGCTTCGTCGTCGTAGTAGTTTTCGAGGATGTCAAGGAACAGTTCGCCTCCGGCATAGGCGGCGAAGCGTTGAAAGCGCTGGGCGAAGGCGAAGTCGCCTTGGCGGATGGCCTCTTGGGCCACATCCTCCAAGGCGTTCACCAGCGGCCTGCCCTTGCCGTACGCCCCACCGAGGCCGCCCATGATGTGCAGCACCGCGTCGACGCGCTCCCGGACGCGCGCATCCTCATTCAGTTCCCGTGCCGTCTGTACCAGTTGCCAGAGTGTGAAGCCGGATCGAAATGTCGTCACGCGGGCACACTAGGGCCGACCACTGACAATCACGCGGCAGCAGTCTCTGTGCACGCGCGAAGGCGTTCCCCGACTGGACGTCCGACCTAGGGGGCTTCTGCTCGACGAACAGGTCCGCATCGTCCGGCGGATCCCCGAACCCGAACTCACGCCTTCCCAGGAGACCTTGCACGGTAGGGTCCCGGCCAGCCCATGAGAGCCACGTCCGCACGGTTGGGACTCACACATCCGCGCACAGAGCATCACCGCTCCGTCCTGACCGCCGTACGAACAGCGCTTTCCCTCGATGTCTTCCAAGAGAAGGTTGCTGATGGCCTCGGAGAGTCCCGACTGCATAGTCGTCACACTGGTCGAGATTCAGGGAGGTCCGACCAAATGGGCGCGGGTCGAGCAGCACTTCCGTGAGGTGGTGTGGTCCCATCGGACCCCGTCGCCGAAGGAACGGCGAGCGGCCCGGCGAGCTTTCCGCTCCGATCCGGCGAACTCCCGCTTCCTCTGGGTCGACGTGCCTGTCACTGGTTCACCCTGGCGTGCGGACCGAGAGGCCTCCTGGCAGCTGGCTGCCGTGCGCCGGGCGACGCAGGTCATCGTCTACGACCGTATGCTCCGGCGCGAGGAATCCGACCGGACGATACAGCCCGAGTGGCAGACGCATTCGACGGAGGCCCGGGCATGGGCCACCGTGCCGCCGCACGCACCCAGTTGGTCGAGACCTGCCTGGTGGCTGCGCGGGGCCCTCTACCGCTCGGCGGTGCGGTCAGGACTGTTCGATGTAGGGCTGAGGATCCATGGCGGCCGGTCCGCCGCTGTCCTTGATCTGGTTCGCGGGACGACCGCGCGCGACGATGTCGCTCTGCGGCCGCTCGACGGCCGCGGGCGCCCAGGCACTGTGCAGCACGGAGAAGACGCTCTCAACCGGGGCTTGGTCTTCATCCTGGGACCGCTGTTCGCCACGGTCTTCTTCCTCGTACTGGCCCGGGACGCGGCTCCGGTGGGAGTGGCGATCTGCTGGTCGCTGGCCCTCTCCTGCGCAGGTGTCGCCGGATGGACAGCGCTCGCGCTGCCCCTGGGGCGCACTCGTCTGCGGTCCGCGATATTCGTTCTCGCGATGACCGCACTGGCCCTGTTCTTCGCCCTGGGCATACCGGGAGTCAAGGCCGGAGTCACGTCGGCGCAGGCTGTGGCGATGACCGGTGTCGTCTACTACTCGGCCGGTCTGGTGCTGCTCGGTCGCCGGTGGACGTGGCAGGTGCTGATCGCCGGGGTCCTACCGTTGGTCGCCACACTGGCAGTGGCGGCGCTCCCCCTCACCAGCCGGTTCCTGCACGACATCTATGCGGACGAACTCTCCTTGACTCCCGCGGAGACGGGCGTCAGTGGCATCTGGCGACTGGTCGCCGCCGTGAAGCTCCTCTGGCCGTCCCTCGGAGCCATCCTGTTCATCGCGGCCGGCTGGGGCATCATGCGTTACTTCCACTTCATCCGCCCTCGCAGCATCACCGCCGGAACGATGGCAGCCTTCGGTGTCGTCGTGGCCCTCGTCATGACCGCCGCAACAACCCTGCACTCACCGGAGGCAGCCGCCGACAGACTGAAGCAGGCGGCCGTCCGGGGAACCGACCCTCCTCCGTACTTCGGCATCAGCCCGGAATGGACGTGCGTCGTTCCCACCGTGCCGCCCGACGAACTGACCGAGAAGGGCGGGACCTTGAGGGCGGGCGATCCGTATGTCTCCTTCGGCGTTGCCGGGGGCCAGGTCGTGCTGTGGAACCCCGCAGCCGCAAAACCACTTCGTGTCGCCGCCGACCAGGTGCGGCTCACCCCGCGGCCGAGTGGGTCGCAAGCCCAAAGCCACTCGCGTCCGAGCAGAGCGAATACTTGCAAGAGAAGTTAGGCAAGGCTCCGTACCCATTCACACCACTTCTGCAACGGCGGCATCCCCCTGGAACACACCGGCACCGCGAACGACGGCGTCGGCAAGAGCCAGAGCGGCGGCCAACTCGGCATCCCGGATCCGGTCCGGGTGGATGCGGGCCTTCCCGGGGTCGGGCTCGTAGTACGCACGCTGCTCCTCGTGGCCGAGTTCAGGAAGGGTGACGACACGCCCTTCGCGGTGTCGGACCGGCTGGTGCGGAAGGTCCCGACGTGCAGCGTGGGCGGGACAGGCACCTTCGTCGCGCACAAGTGACCCGCGGGCGGAACTGCGGGCACCTCCTGCGGCTCCGCCATGTCCGGCAACACCATCACGCCCTGCCTCCGATATTCGTCTCGTCCGACCCGCAAGCCCGGGGGCTTCGGACGTCCGTCCGGGTGGAGCCGTCGCGTCCGCCCTCGCCACGTTCACCTCGGTCCACGGCTGGCTGTTCTCCACGAAGGGTCTGCTTCACGTCGGCAATTGAGGCGCACCACTTCATGGCAAGCGCCCACAGCGAGCGCCGACTCTGCAAGGCGCCTCGGCTCAGACCTTCTCCGCAGTCAGGCGTGAATGCTCGGCAGTGAGCAGCCCGATGTCTTCCACGTCCGAAGTCAGGATCGTCACCCGGCCGGGATGCTGCAGGGCGGTCGCACACAACATGGCGTCGATGGCGTACTTGTGGCCGTGTAGCCCCGCTGCACGCAGCAAAACGGCAGCGGATTGCGCAACGGTTTGGGTCACCGGCTCGACACTCAGGCGGGACAGGGTCCACTTCAGTGCGGCGTCGTTGATCTTCGGGTGGATCACCTCGACCAGCACGGCGGCTGAGGTGATCACTGGCAGGTCCGCGTCGCGAGCCGCCGTCAGCCACTCATGGATTTCCCGATCACGCTGTACGGCCTTTGCCAGGCCCTCGCTGTCCAGGACCAGGGCACCGCTCACGCGGCCGTCCCAGCGTTCGAGGCGCCTCCGGCCAGCCGGGCGCGCTTAACCGCCACGGCCTCAGGGTCGGCCGGGCCGTGCACCTTGTCGAAGTCCGCGATCAGCTCATCCAGGTTGTCGCGCTCGATTTGTCGGTGGGCCGCCTTCTCCAGATAGGCCGAGACGCCTCGCTTGCCGACCCGCTCACGGATCGCATGCAGAGTTCCGGCGGTCAGAGTGACGGAGATGCCACTAGTGGGACCATCGCCGGGCGGGAAGTCAACGTCGTCATCAGTCACACGCCGAGTATGCCATTGAATATGGCATAGCGTGGGGCGAGTGCACGGGATTTCGACTGGATGACAGAGGGATCAGACACCGGCAGCTGGTGGGGCGCTATGCAGCTGCAACGCCACTCACCATCCGGTCTCTGCACAGGTCGGGCCCAAGCAGAGTTGCCCCCGCCGGCGCCAGCCTCACCTTGTGCGAGTGATGACGTTCTGGCTCAGATGCATCCCGGCAGCATCATGGTGGGCACGCGCGGTGGTGGAGTCGACGCTGACCAGCGACAGGTCCGCCTCACCCCGCTTCGCGGCCTCTGCGATCAGTCCGTCCAGCAGGGCTTCGAAGACACCTGCGTCACGCCGCTGCCGGAAGCGGTTGTGGACGGTCGACCAGGCGCCGAACTCGGCTGGCATCTCCCGCCACTGCCCGCCCGTCTTGAACCGCCAGATCACGCCCTCGAACTGCTGTCGCAGCCGCTCGGGGGACGGGCCATACTCGCCGATCGGTACGGATCGACGAACTCCCAGTCGCTGTCCGTCAGTTGCACTCGCGTCACGCGTGCGCCACCGTCCGCGGAGAACGCACTCCCCGGGGTCTTGAACGGCCCTCGGAGCGAGGTGGGGCCGCCGGCCGCCGGGAAGAGGAACGGCGAGCCAGGGCCCGGGGTACGGACCGTGGTCCGCAGGAGACCGTCCGCGAGCTTCAGCCTGCCGACGTGCGTGCCGTGTCCCTGGTGCGGATGCGCTGGCTGAGAAAGAGAGCGGCGCGGTCCAGTGCCTCGTCGGCTTCGTCCAGGACGCCGGCGAACGCCTGGAAGACATGTGGAACGTCAGCGGTGATGTCCAGGATGACGTCCACTCCGGCCTCCCTCGCGCGCGTGGCCATGCGTGTGGAATCGTCCAGGAGTATTTCGTTGGTGCCTACCTGCAGAAGCATCGGAGGGAAGCCGGTCAGGTCGGCGAGGGTGGCGGGGCTGAGCATGGGCTGGTGGGGATCCTGCTCCGCGCGATACATGGCACCGGTGCGTTCCAGGCCCTCACGCGTGAAGAACGGGTCGATGCCCGCCTTGGTGTCCATGCTCTCGCCTGTCCGGGTCCCGTCGAGCCCGGGGGAGAACGCCACGATCGCGGCGGGCATGGGCAGGCCCGCGTCGCGGGCGGCGAGGCAGGTGGTGACGGTGAGGCCGCCACCCGCGGAGTCGCCGGCGAACGCGGTCACCGAAGGGTCGTGACCGCTGTCGAGAAGTGCGCGGTAGGCGCTCAGCCCGTCCTCGACCGCGGCCGGGAACGGGTGCTCAGGGGCGAGCCGGTAATCCAGCGAGAACGCCCTGAACCCTGTTTTGCTCACCAGGTTCCCCGTCAGTGACATCGCCGTCTCCGGTGAACCGACCACGTAGGAGCCGCCGTGGAAGTAGAGGATCGTCCCGGCCTTCGGAGTACCGGCCGGCTCGACGAGCACCGCGGGCCGGTCGCCGAGCGTCGTGATGCGTGTGCGGATCCCGGCCGGGACGATCATTTCCCCCATCATCGCCCTGAATCCGGTGCGAAGCTCCTCCACCGACGCAGGGGCCTCCGAGTGAGGCCGCCGGACCATCGCGTCGAGCTCCGCGCGCTGTTGCCTGCTCATTGTCGCCTCCATCGCAAATGCATGCCAAAGAACTATATGCTCAGGCATATAGGCTAGAATATATGCCATGGCATCTAAGTCAAGCCGTGGCCCGATCGACTTCCCGGGCTTCTTCGCCGATCTCGTCCGCTGCGAGACACGCCTCTACAACGCGCTGAACAACCGCCTTCGTGAGCGGCACGGGATCGTCACCTCGCAGTTCGAGTCCCTGCGCTTCCTGCGCGACCACCCCGGGTCCCGGGTGGCGGACCTCGCCACCGAGTTCGCCATCGGGATCGGCGCGAGCAGCAAGGTCATCGACCGCCTGGAGAAGCAGGCATGGGTCGTACGGCGGACCAACCCATCGGATCGCCGCTCATCGCTGCTGGACCTGACCACCTCAGGCCTGCACCTCGCCGATGCGGCGGAGGCAACCTTCACCAGCACACTGGCCGAGCTGACCACAGACGTCCTCGGCGGCCCCTCAGGACCGGCCGCCGTACAGATCCTCTCGGAGCTGCGCTCCGTGCTCGAACACGACCAGATCGGCCTGCCCACAGGCTGACCGGCATGCGAATCCGGTGCGACTTCCCGTTGACTGCGTGATCGGCGTTTGTTATGAGGGTGAATCCCGCGGATTGATCACGGCAGGAACGATGCCGGGAACCGGAGGACTGTGAGTAGGAGACGCTACGTAGCCCGGGGTGTGCCAGGTGGATACCAGATCCGGGACAACCGAGGACGTCAATGGTGGGAGGACGTCGATGGTGGGGGGATCTCTACGAGTTGTGTCCTGACGATCTCGTGGCCCAGCTGAATGGTCAGGCGGATCCTGCACGGATCACTGCGCTGATGAAGCGCTACAGCGCGCAGAAACGGTAGGTACGACCGAAGCGGGGATGACGCATGCGCGCACCACAAGCGCACCAGACTGGGCGGGGAACAACGGGGAATCGCGGTGAAAGCAGCCAGGCGCGACGGGACGAACCCCCAACCGTTCACACAGACCAGCGACCTTCCCGACCACAAAGAGCCGCAGCTTCCCAAGCTGAGAGGCGAGTTCGATTCTCGTCACCCGCTCCGGATTGAAACCCCAGGCCAATGGCCTGGGGTTTACTTGTCGTCTAGTCCAATTTGGGCGTGGCGCGCCCTCTATGTGCCCTAGGCCGTCTCTGATGGCTCTTGCCCGGCTGCCGGGCCGACTCGTCGGTGCCACGTGAACGGCCACGCGAACCGCCTCGTGTGGCGCCGACCCCTCAGCAGGCGCGCCAACGTCGGCCCGTCAGCGGGTTCACGAGCCGTCAGAAGCGCTCTGGGCGGACGCAGGCACGAAGACCGTCTGCGAAGTCGCCGACTGGAAGTTGCCGTCAGCGTCGAAGACGGCCCGGTAGTAGGCGGCACCGCTCTCGTCGAGGTCCGCGGCGAAATCGTTGCCGCTGCCGCCCCAGGAAGCCTCGACCGTGGTGAGCGTCGACCAGTTCACGCCGTCGGGCGAGGACTGGATGTGGACGTTGATCCGGGCGGGCATCCATCCGTCGGGGAAGTCGATCAGCCCCTCGGCGTGGACCTGCCCCGTGTCGGAGCGGGCGGCCGTGAAGGCCGTGAACTTCGACGCCCGGTGCACGTGGACGACGTCGCTCGTACCGGTGCCGGCCTGGAGGAACGGGTCGTCCGAGGTGTCCAGGGCGAACTGGAAGTAGCCTCCCTGCCACGGCGTGTAGTCCATCGTGAAGGTGCCGTCGTCAGCGGTGGTGAAGCCACCCACGAGATCGGTCTGCGCGTCGTCGGGGCCGAACAGGACGCCCCCGGAGTGCCCGGCCAGCGGCACCCAGCCGTCCGCTGTCTTCTGTTCGACCTTGACACTCACCGTGACCGGCTGACCGAAGTCGATGTCGGTCGAACTCACCGTGGACCTGAACCGGGTGGGAATCTGGTCGACACCGATCTGTACCGGCTCGGACAGCAACGGGGGATCAGGGTGCAAGCGGCCACGGTCGATGAGGCCTCGCCGCTGTCGAGTTACGGCGCGCCGGCCGACAGAAGGTCACCTGACGCGTCGGGGTGGCGGCCCGGTGCAGGTGGCACGGCAGTAGCCTCATCGCCTCGTCCAGGTCTGGTTGTCCCAGTTGTTGCATTCCCAAAGGACCACCACCGTTCCGCTCGACCCCCCGAAAATGGTGACGCATTTCCGTGACTGATCAGCCAGCAGTTGTCCGCCGGAGAGATGGAATTTCTGGCTGGCGTCGCCGCTGCACTTGGTCAGTTGGATCTCGGTCCGGTCAGCGGTCGCCCCTCCGGCCACGGTCATGCATTTCCCCGATGAGCGGATGTTCCCGTCCGATCGAATGAGCCATTGCTGCGCCGCCGAGTCGTCGCACGCGGCCTGGATCAGCTGTATCCCCTCGGTCCCGTCGCCACGGCTCAGGCACTTCCCCGAGCCGGCGACCACCAGGGCCTCACCGGTCGGGGCGACCGATGAGCCTGATCCGCTCTTCGTGGACGGGCTCTCGTCTCCGGGTTCCGTGGCGGAATCCTCTTGTCCGGCCTTGGGCGTCGGCTTCTTCGATGGGGCGTCCGCACTCGGCGACGGGGCGCCGGAACTCGTAGAGCTCGTCGGTGAGGAGACGGAAGAGGAGGTCGGCGCGTCAGCGTACTGCGACGTCGTGGCGCTGCTGGTGTTCTTCTCCGTCGTCGTCGTGTGGACGAGCAACGCGATCGTTACCAGTGTCGCCATGGCGACCGCTGCGGCAAGCACGACCAGCTTCTTCGCATGTGAATGGCCCGTTCGGCCCGTTCGGCCAGAGCGCCGCCGCGCGCGTGGGTCGGTCGTGGCCGGCTTCGGGCGTTCCGCTGCCAGGTCGGCAGCGGGTGTCTCGCGTGGTCCGTGCCCCGAGTTCGGCTCCAGTTCTGGCGCCGGTTCCAGTTCCGCATTCGCTTCCAGAACTGGTGCCGGTTCCGGCAGTGGACTCGGGGCCGTACGGGCCGTGGGCGGAGTCGTGGAGTGGCCCACTCTGTGTATGAGTCGCGGGTCGGCGGCCGCTGTCCGCAAGAGCCTCTCGGCGTCCTCGGCGGATATTCGGTCGGCCGGGTTGCCGGCGAGCAGAGCCTGGATCAAGGGGGTCAGCGCCCCGGCGCCGCGTACCTCCGGAGCCGGTGCCATGGCAATGGCGTACATCGTCTGCGCCACCGTGTCACGGAGGAACGGTGAGCGGCCCTCTACCGCCTGGAAAAGCGTTGCGCCCAGCGCCCACAGGTCGGCCTCCGGGCCCGGTGCGCCGCCGACCAGACGCTCGGGGGCCATGAAGTCGACCGACCCCACCAGCTGGCCGGTGCGGGTGAGAGCCGAGGTCTCGACGGCCTGGGCGATGCCGAAGTCGGTGAGGACCACCCGGCCGTCCTCGGCGAGCAGTACATTCGCCGGCTTCACGTCCCGGTGCAGGATTCCCGCCCCGTGCGCCGCCCGCAACGCGGCGATCACGCCACGGCCGATCCTGACGACCTCATCGAGCGGGACCGGGCCGTGTGCCCTGACCAGGTCATCGAGAGTGGTGGAAGGCACGTACTCCATGACGATGATGGGCAGGCCCTCGTCGTCCACGACATCGTGGACGACCACGACATTGGGGTGGCTGATCCGGGCGGCGCTGCGAGCCTCGCGGCGGGTGCGCTCGAAGAGGGTGGCGAGGTCGTCGGCGTCGAGATGCGGCTGGGGATGGAGCTTCTTGACGGCGACCTGGCGGGCGAGGAAATCGTCGTGGGCGCGCCACACAGTGGCCATGCCGCCTCGGCCGATCCGGTCGAGGATGCGGTACCGGCCGGCGATCAGCTGTCCTTCGTCGGACACGGTGGGTTCCTTTCCGCTGCTTGAGGGACCGAGGTACCGATCCGGCCAGCGGCGCCACGGAGCCCCTCTGACCGGCCACACACCTGACATCCCGTCGCTCACGGCTGGTTGAGGAACGCCCTGTCAGTGTGGGAAGCCTACGAGGAGAGCGGCGAGTCCCCGGAGGCCGGGTGGATGCCGAGAGCGCGGAGCACGCCTGAAGCGGTGCACAGTCCGGCGCCGGGACCGGCGTCATCGGTCCGGGGTCGGGCCCGGAAGCGGCCCCTGTCCAAGGCGCGCAGGGCCCGAGTGCCACGCGCAGGGCGACTCCAGGACTGTTGGTCGGTGTGGTCACCAGTGGGTACCGTCACCACGCCGATTCAAGCAGCCCGCTGTGCCCGCCTCCTCCCTGCTTGGTGGGGTCGGACGTCGGCATTCGTCGCTACAGCTCTCCGCATTCGCTCCCGGCTCGGTCACGTGACGTCGCGTCGCGTCACGTTGCGTTGCGTCACGTCCTCGGTAGGTGCTTCGTGATGTTTCGTACGACGTCTGCTGCGAACTGTGTTGCCGTGGCGCACAGTTGCTTCGTCGGCTGTGGGGCGTACACCGTCAGTTGGAAGAGTTCCGTGGTGCGGTCGCCGGTCGAGTCCGTGTAGGTGCGGTGCGGAGTTCGTACGGTGCAGCTGTCGTCCTCCGCCTCGTCCGCGATGAAGTAGCTCTTCTTGCCGGCGACGTTCACCGGTGTTCCGTCGTCGGCGTCCAGGGTGTTGTCCCGGCTGATCTGGATCTCCACCGCGCGGTTGCCGTCGTCGCTCGACCAGTCGCAGTCCCAGGAGCCGAAGCCGCGGTCCCGGTTGTCCGCCTCGACGCCGGGCAGCCGCTTGAGCTCGGTGGCGGTGAGGAGCGTGCAGGTGTCGAGCCGGGCCAGTGAGTTCGGCGCCGGTGACGGTGAACGCCGGGGCACCGGGCTGTCGGCCAGCACGCCGACCACGTGATCGGTGGCGGCGTCGGCCATCTGGCACGGGTCGGGCGCCCCCTTGCCGAGCTGCTTGCCCATGACGCGGATCTGCTTGCCGTCGGGGGTCAGAACGGCCCGGTCGCAGGCTTCCCCGTCACGCTTGAGTGTCACGACCGTGATGCCGCCGACCAGCCGGGTGGACCGGATGTCGTCGAACTCGTCCCGGTCCGCGTCGAGGTTGACCTCGACGTCCGCGATGTCGTCACCGCTGTTGTTGCGCACCAGGACGTCGCAGCGGTCGACCTCCCCGTAGTCGGGGTCCAGCGCTGTGCCGCCGAAGCGGCTCAGCGAGGCCGCGTCGAGCAGCCCGCACGGGTCCGCCGTGCGCTCGTCGCCGATGGCGCCCGCCTGCGCCGCGGCCGACTGTTTCGCGTCGGCCACGTCGGTCACACCGGTACGGTCGCTCTTGTCGTCCTCGTCCTTCGAAGTCCACGGGCCGAACAGGACCAGCCCGGCCGTGATCGCGCCCGTCGCCGCCAGCGCCGCCGCCGTGATCGCCAGAGGGCGACGGCGTCGGCGTACGGGACGTGGCGGCTGGAGCATGAAGGGCGTGAAGTCGCCCGCGCCGCGCAGGAGTCGCGGCAGCCGGAGCGTACGGGACGTGAGGTCCCGCGTACGGCCGTCGTGCAACTGCTCCTGTACGTGCGGGGGCGGGGGTGCGGCGCGCGTCAGCAGCTTCCGCGCCCTGGCGGCGCCGGGCCGGTTCCCCGGCTCCACCTCCAGCAGAGCGGTGAGCGGCCCCTCCAGCGGGCCGGCCCGGTGCGTGGGCTCGATGTGTCCCTCGACGGCCCGGGCCAGATACGCCATGAA
>NZ_LIPP01000333.1 GCF_001418335.1 Streptomyces aurantiacus
GCGGCGGGCAGCAGCACCACCACGACGGGCAGATACGACACGAACAACGCGAGATCCCAGTGCGCCCCGGCCCACGCGAGCGACGCCCCGATGATCCCGCCGAGGCTGTACGCGGCATGGAAACCGAGCATGATGCTGCGCCCGTAGGTGTGCTGGAGGCTCACCCCGAGCATGTTCATCGACGCGTCGAGGGCGCCGACGGCCAGCCCGAAGGCGGCGAGCGAGAGCCCGAGCGCCCACAGCCCGTCACCGGCCCCCACGCCGAGCAGCGCAAGCAGCACGACCGGCTGGGACCAGCGCAGTACGTGACTGGGTGGCACCCGCTTCACCAGCTGCTCGGTGCAGACGCTCCCGACCCCGGCGAGGATCGGCACGGCGGCGAGGAAGGCGGGCAGCAGCCCGTCCGACACCCCGTACCGGTCCTGGATCGCCGGGATACGTGTCACGAGCAGCGCAAAGGCGACGCCCTGGGCGAAGAAGCTGAACGCCAGCGAAGCCCGGCCACGCCGCAGTACGTCGGTCATGGCGGCTCAGCGTAGGGCTCAGGCTTACCCGTGGGTAGACCGATCAGAAGATGAATTTCCCTCAGCTTCAGCTCTGAAGCAGCGCGATCAGCTCGCTCATCTCCCCGAAGAGCCGGTCGGCCCCCGCCAGCCGCTCGGCCGGTGTCATCGCCGTGAAGCCGTAGACGTCCATCCCCGCCGCGCCGGCCGCCCGCACCCCGAGCGGACTGTCCTCGACGACAAGGCACTTCTCCGGGGGTACGCCCATCCGCGCGGCCGCGTACAGGAAGAGATCCGGCGCCGGCTTGCCCCGCCCGACATCCTGCGAACTGAAGATGCGCTCGTCGTCGAACCACCGGTCAAGACCGGTCTTCCGGTGCCCCACCCGGATCCGCTCATGGCTCCCGGACGACGCCACGCAGTACGGAACCCCGTCCGCGGCCAGCTTCTCCAACACCTCCACGACTCCCGGCACCGGCTCCAGCTCCCGCTCGAAGGCGGCGAACACCCGCCCGTGAAAGACATCGTCGAAGTCGACCGGCAACCGCTTCCCGGTCCGCTCCTCGATCAGGTCGTGTACGCGATGCATGGCGGCCCCCATGTAGTCGCGCAGGGAGTCCTCGTACGAGG
>NZ_LIPP01000334.1 GCF_001418335.1 Streptomyces aurantiacus
GGATGGGCAGGCCCATGGGCCGGCGGAACAGCGCGGTGACGGCGAACCAGTCGGCGAGCGCGCCGACCATGCCCGCCTCGGCCGCCGCCGCCACATAGCCCGTCCAGGCGCCCGCGCCGGAGTTGCCGGCCCACTTGGCGAGTACGTAGACGACGGCGACCAGCAGCAGCAGGCCGGTCGCCGTGAGCTTCATCCGGCGGACGCCGCGCAACTTCTCCTCGTCGGCGGGGCTGAACGAGTTCATCGCCCGGTTCGGCGGGGTGCGGGTGCCGGCGCGCGTGCCGGTTCGGGTGCGGTCGGCGCTCGTGGGGTTCGCCACACCACCGGGCCGGTTCGCCACACCACCGGGCCAGGAGGACTGCCCCTCCATACCCGTTTTACCTTCTTCGCCTGTTTCGTCCTCTTTCGCGCGTTCCATTCAGTCCATCCGTTCGTTCCCGGTCCCCATGCGCATTGTCCCAACCTGACCGACTCCTGGAACGGAACAGGAGTTCCCGGCGTCTGTCCGGGCGGGGGAACCACGACCGGGGAACCGCGACCGGGGTCCTGTCGGTCAGGGGGGCCTGTCGGTCCGGGGGGCCTGTCGGGTTTCTCCCGTGCCATGCCTCATCATGGGGTGATCACACCGGAGCCCCCGGGTTCCCACTTTTCCGAGGAGACACGCACCGCATGACCAAGCGTCACGGTTATGCCTTGCTGGCCGCGATCGTCGCTGTGATCGTCGCCATCTCAGCCGCCATATACGTCGGGGTCGCCGCCGACGACGGCGCGCGGACACCGGTGGCCGACGGCCGCACCCCGCACAACTCGGCCGCTCCCGCGTCCGTCGGCACCTGGGTGGGCGCCTGGTCGGCGTCCCCCGCGGGACCGGAGCCGGGCACCGAGGTGAACGGCATGGCGGGCCGTTCGGTACGCAACGTCGTGCATGTGGGAGTCGGCGGCACCGCGGTCCGGATCACCCTGTCCAACCTGTTCGGGCAGCAGCCGCTCAGCATCACGCACGCCTCGGTCGCCGTCGCCGCCACCGCGAACAACGCCGCCGCGGCCACCGACACGATGCGCCGCCTCACCTTCGGCGGCCGGCCCTCGGTGCTGGTGCCCCCGGGACAGCAGGTGATCAGCGACGCCGTACGGCTGCTGATCCCGCACGACTCGGACGTGCTGGTGACGACGTACACGCCGACCCCGTCGGGGCCGGTCACCTACCACCCGCACGCCCGGCAGATCTCGTACACCGCGGAGGGCGACCGCACGGAGGACGTCAGCGGTGTCCCGTACACGGGGCAGACTCCGTACTGGCGCTACGTGACCGCGCTGGACGTGCTGAGCAACGAGTCGGACGGCACGGTCGTCGTCCTCGGCGACTCCCTCACCGACGGCGTGACCTCGACCGTCGGCGAGAACCGGCGCTGGACGGACGTCCTCGGCGACCGGCTGCGCTCCGGCTCGGACGGACCCCGCTACAGCGTGGTCAACGAGGGCATCAGCGGCAACCGCGTCCTGACCAGCGGCCTCGGCCGTCCCGCGGAGAACCCGAGCGGCCTGGTCCGCTTCGACCGCGACGTGCTCGGGCGCACCAACGTCAAGGCGGTCGTGGTCGTCCTCGGCGTCAACGACATTTTGCGTACGCCCCACGAGACCGACGCGGCCCGGATCACCGCCGGGCTGCGCGGGCTGAAGCGGCTGGCCCACGCCCGCGGCCTGCGGGTCGTCGGCGCCACCCTCATGCCCTTCCACGGGCACCGCGGCTACCGCTCCGACCTGGAGAAAACCCGCCAGGCCGTCAACGCCGAGATCCGCTCCGGCAAGGTCTTCGACGCCTACGCCGACTTCGACAAGGCGCTCCGCGATCCGTACAACCCGCGTCGGCTGCTCTCCCGGTACGACTCGGGCGACCATCTCCACCCGAGCGACGAGGGCTACGAGCGCATGGCGGAGGTCTTCGACCTCAACGACCTGAAGGGCACGGCTCCGGCCCAGCTGTAGGGGTCTGCGGGTGCGCCCCCTCCGGGGCTGCGGCCGGGATGCGACCGCGGGTGCGTCGTGGCTGGTCGCGCAGTTCCCCGCGCCCCTGAAAAGCAGGGGCGCGGGGAACGGCGCAATCTTTTAGGGGCGCGGGGAACTGCGCGCTCAGCCACGACGCACCCGCGGCAAACACACGACCGGCGGAAGCAGAACGGCGGATTGAGGGGACCCCCCTCAATCCCGCCGTTCTGC
>NZ_LIPP01000335.1 GCF_001418335.1 Streptomyces aurantiacus
TGGGGGCGCAGCCCCCAGAAGTGACGGGAAGGGTAGGGGCGGCGGGGGCGAAAAACCCTCGGGTTACGACCAGCGGCCCGTGCGGCCCAGCAGCAGCGCCACCGCCGCGGTACCCGCCGTGGACGTGCGCAGCACACTCCGCCCCAGCCGACAGACCCTCGCCCCGGCACCGGTGAACGCCCTCAACTCCTCTGCGGACACCCCGCCTTCGGGGCCGACGACCAGCACGATCTCTCCCGCCGCGGGGAGTTCGACCGTCGCGAGCGGCTCGCCCGGGTACTCCCGGTCCTCGTGCAGCACCGCCGCGAAATCCGCCGTGGCGAGAAACGCGGCAACCTGTTTGGTCGTCATCGCGTCCGCGACCCGCGCGAACCGCACCCGGCGCGACTGCTTGCCGGCCTCGCGGGCGGTGGCCCGCCACTTGCCGAGCGCCTTCTGTCCGCGCTCGCCCTTCCACTGTGTGACGCAGCGGGACGCCGACCAGGGGACGATCTCGTCGACGCCGGTCTCCGACATGGTCTCGACGGCGAGTTCACCGCGGTCGCCCTTGGGCAGGGCCTGCACGACGGTGATACGGGGGGCCGGCCGGGGCTCCTCGCGCACGCCGTGGAGGCCCGTCACCACGAGCCGGTCCTTGCCCTCGGCCGCCTTGACGACGCCGTCGGTCCAGCGGCCGAGCCCGTCGGTGAGGACCACGTCCTCGCCGGGCCGCAGCCGTTTCACGGACACGGCGTGCCGCCCCTCGGGTCCTTCGAGCACGAACTCGGGGCCGCCGGGCACCTCGTCCACCACGAACACGGGAGCGGTCATCGGCCGGTGCCGCCCCCGCCCGAGTGGGCCGCCAACGCGGTCCGGGCGGCGGCGAGTTCGGCCGCCAGCACCTCGACCAGCTGCCCCGCGGGCAGCTCGCGGGCGAGCCGGTGCCCCTGCCCCGCCCACAGCGCCATCCCCTGCGCGTCCCCCGCCTTGGCCGCCGCCTTGCGCAGTGCGGAGGTGAGGTGGTGGACATCGGGGTAGGCGGCGGGCGCGTACGGCCCGTGCTCGCGGATGAAGCGGTTCATCAGCCCTCGGGCGGGCCGGCCGGAGAACGCCCGCGTCAACTGCGTCCGTACGAAAAGGGGGTTGGTCAACGCCTGCTTGTGCAGGGCGTTGGCGCCGGACTCGGGGGTGGCGAGGAAGGCCGTGCCCAGTTGGGCGGCGCTCGCGCCGGCGGCGAGTGCGGCCGCGATCTGGCTGCCGCGCATGATGCCGCCGGCCGCGACGATCGGGATCTGCACGGTCTCGCGGACCTGCGCGATGAGCGAGAGCAGTCCGATGCCGGAGCCGTCGGCCTCCGGGTTGTCGCGATGGGTGCCCTGGTGGCCGCCGGCCTCGATGCCCTGCGCTATCACCACGTCGGCGCCCGCCCACTGCACGGCCTGCGCCTCCTCGGCGGTGGTCGCCGTGACCATGGTCAGCCTGCCGGCCCGGCTCAGGGAGTCCAGGACGTCCCGCGTGGGGCAGCCGAAGTGGAAGGAGACGACCGGCACCGGGTTGTCGAGGAGGACGGCGAGTTTGGCGTCGTAGCCGTCGTCGCGTCCGCTGTCGGGGTCGCCCAGTTCGGTCTCGTACCAGGAGGCCTCACCGGCCAGTTGGTGGGCGTACACCTCGACGGCCGACCGGTCGGCGTACTCGGGCTGGGGCATGAACAGGTTCACGCCGAACGGGCGGTTCGTGGCTCCGCGCAGCTGCTTGATGTCCTCGTACATGCCGTCCGCCGTCTTGTACCCGGCGGCGAGAAAGCCGAGCCCCCCGGCCTCGGACACGGCCGCGGCGAGCTGCGGCACGGAGACGCCGCCGGCCATCGGGGCCTGCACGATCGGGAGGGGGAAAAGATCGGTCAGCGCGGAGGACATGACGGCATGTTGTCACGTCCTCCGCGCAAGTCCGAATCCGGCCGTCCGCCGGGCATAAGCCACCGGAACATCCTGCGCCGGGCCTGCGCCGGGCCCGGCGCCCACCACTCAGCTACGGCCGTTGAACGCGTCCTTCAGCCGCGAGAACAACCCCTGCTGACCGGGCTGGAACTGGCCCGTGGGCCGTTCCTCGCCCCTCAGTTGGGCCAGCTCCCGCAGCACTCGCTCCATCTCGGGATCGAGCTTGGTCGGCGTCATGACCTCGACGTGGACGATGAGGTCGCCGCGCCCGCCGCCGCGCAGATGCGTGATGCCCCGCCCGTGCTTGGGGATCGACTGGCCGGACTGGGTGCCCGGACGGATGTCGACCTCTTCGAGCCCGTCGAGCGTCTCCAGCGGGACCTTCGTGCCCAGCGCCGCCGCGGTCATCGGAATGGTGACCGTGCAGTGCAGGTCGTCGCCCCGCCGCTGGAACATGTTGTGCGGCAGCTCGTGGATCTCCACGTACAGGTCGCCTGCGGGGCCGCCACCGGGGCCGACCTCGCCCTCGCCCGCGAGCTGGATCCGCGTGCCGTTGTCGACACCGGCGGGAATCTTCACGGTCAGGGTCCGGCGCGAGCGCACCCGTCCGTCGCCCGCGCACTCGGGGCACGGCGTCGGGACGACCGTGCCGAAACCCTGGCACTGCGGGCACGGCCGGGACGTCATGACCTGACCCAGGAAGGACCGTGTGACCTGGGACACCTCGCCGCGACCGCGGCACATGTCACAGGTCTGCGCGGAGGTGCCGGGGGCGGCGCCCTCACCACTGCACGTGGTGCAGACGACGGCCGTGTCGACCTGGATGTCCTTCGTGGTGCCGAAGGCCGCCTCGTCGAGGTCGATCTCCAGCCGGATCATCGCGTCCTGGCCGCGCCGCGTGCGGGACCGCGGGCCCCGCTGCGACGCCGTACCGAAGAACGCGTCCATGATGTCCGAGAAGTTCCCGAAGCCGCCGGCGCCGAAGCCACCCGCGCCACCGCCGCCCGCCTGGGACAGCGGGTCGCCGCCGAGGTCGTAGACCTGCTTCTTCTGCGGGTCCGACAACACCTCGTACGCGGCGTTGATCTCCTTGAAGCGCTCTTGCGTCTTCGGGTCGGGATTGACATCCGGGTGCAGCTCGCGGGCGAGCCGCCGGAATGCCTTCTTGATCTCGTCCTGGGACGCGTCGCGGCGCACGCCGAGTACGGCGTAGTAGTCCGTGGCCACCTACGACTCCGCCAGGATCTGTCCTACGTACCGTGCCACCGCTCGTACCGCTCCCATCGTTCCGGGGTAATCCATGCGCGTCGGGCCGACCACGCCGAGTTTGGCGACTGCTTCGCCGCCCGAACCGTAGCCGACCGACACCACGGAAGTGGAGTTGAGTCCCTCATGGGCGTTCTCGTGACCGATCCGTACGGCCATGCCCGAATCGTTGACCTCCCCCAGGAGTTTGAGGAGCACGACCTGCTCCTCCAACGCCTCAAGCACCGGACGGATGGTGAGAGGAAAGTCATGTCCGAAGCGGGTCAGATTGGCGGTGCCGCCGATCATCAGCCGCTCCTCGGTCTCCTCGACGAGGGTCTCCAGGAGGGTGGAGAGCACCGTCGCGACCGTCCCCCTGTCCTCCGACTCGAAGGCGTCGGGGAGATCTTGCACCAGTTGTGGGACATCCGCGAAACGGCGGCCCACGATCCGGCTGTTGAGCCGCGCGCGCAGATCGGCCAGCGAGGCCTCCCCGAAGGGGGCCGGGCAGTCCACCATGCGCTGCTCGACGCGGCCGGTGTCCGTGATGAGTACGAGCATGACGCGGGCCGGGGCCAGCGACAGGAGCTCCACGTGACGCACGGTCGAGCGGGTCAGCGACGGGTACTGGACGACGGCCACCTGCCGGGTGAGCTGCGCGAGGAGCCGCACGGTCCGCCCCACGACGTCGTCGAGGTCGACGGCGCCGTCCAGGAAGTGGTGGATCGCCCGTCGCTCGGGCGCGGTCATCGGCTTGACGCCCGCGAGCCTGTCGACGAAGAGGCGGTAGCCCTTGTCCGTGGGGATACGGCCGGCGCTGGTGTGCGGCTGGGCGATGTATCCCTCGTCCTCCAGGACCGCCATGTCGTTGCGCACGGTCGCCGGGGAGACCCCCAGCCGGTGCCGCTCCGTGAGCGCCTTCGAGCCGACCGGTTCCTCCGTGCCCACGTAGTCCTGGACGATGGCGCGCAGCACTTCGAGCCTTCGTTCACTGAGCATCGCGCACACCTCCAGCCGGTCTTTCCCGCGGTCATCGATGGTCGTCGATCGTCTTCGGTGGTTGTCGCCTGGCACTCAGCGCGCACGAGTGCCAGCATCCCCCGGCCCAGTGTACGGCCGGTGGGTACGACCGGGGCAAGGGCGGGCCTGCGATGTCACGACGCCGGGCACCGACAGGAACGCCGAAGGGAACGCCGACGTGGCCGACGTGTACGGGGCTGTCCCGCTCTGTCGGGCTCTGGTCGGGCTCTGGTCGGGCTCGGGTCGGGGTCCGGGTGCGGCCGGGCTGCGACTCTGGTCGGGTCCGCCTGCCGGGCCTTGTCGGGGACAGCCCTTAGCGTCGGCGTATGACACTGACTTGGGAAGGGGCGGAGCGGGCCGGGTCCGGGTGGGAGGAGCTGTCCCCGTACGCGGGGCGGTACCGGCTGCCGGTCTGGGACTGCACGGTGGGGCTCGTGGTGGGCGAGGACGCGGCGCTCATGATCGACGCGGGGTCGAGCGTGCGGGAGGGCGCGTGGCTGCGGGCGCGGGCGCGGAGCCTGCTCGGGGGCAGGCGCATCACGCATCTCGCGCTCACGCATCCCCACTTCGACCATGTCTTCGGGGCGGCGGCGTTCGCGGGGGCCGAGGTGTTCGGCGCGGTGGGCGTCGAGCGGGTTCTCGGCGACGAGGGGGAGGAACTGCGCGCGGACGCCGTGCGCAACGGCGCCGATCCCGGCGAGGCGGCCGAGGCGGCGGATCTCCTGGTCCGGCCGCGGCATCTGGTCTGCGGCGAGTGGACGCTCGACCTGGGCGGGGGCCGGCAGGTCCTGCTGGCGAACGTGGGCCCCGGGCACACGGGCCACGACCTGGCGGTCCTGGTGGCCGGGGATGGGGGTGGGGGTGGTGACGGGTCCCGCCCCGGGTCCGGGTCCGCGTCGTCCGGGTCCGGGTCCGGGTCGCCGGAGATCGTCTTCTGCGGCGACCTGGTCGAGGAGTCCGGCGAGCCCCAGGCCGGACCGGACGCCGTGCCCTCGCACTGGCCCGCGGCACTGGACCG
>NZ_LIPP01000336.1 GCF_001418335.1 Streptomyces aurantiacus
CCGTCGAGCACTACGGCACGGAGAACCTCGCCCTCGGGAAACGCATCACCTACGACGTGCGGGCGAACTGGAAGCTGATCGTCGAGAACTTCATGGAGTGCTACCACTGCGCGACGATCCACCCCGAACTCACCGAGGTACTGCCGGAGTTCGCCGACGGCTACGCCGCCCAGTACTACGTGGGCCACGGCGCCGGGTTCGGTGAGGAGGTCAAGGGCTTCACGGTCGACGGCAGCGCGGGATTCGGCAGGCTGCCCGAGGTCACGGAGGACCAGGACCGTCGTTACTATGCGATAACGGTCAAACCCACTGTGTTCATCAATCTCGTCCCCGACCATGTCATCCTGCACCGCATGTTCCCCCTCGCCGAGGACCGGACGATCGTGGAGTGCGACTGGCTCTACGCGCCCGAGGTCGTCGAGTCGGGCGCCGACGTGTCGAAGTCCGTGGAGCTCTTCCACCGGGTCAACGCACAGGACTTCGCGGCCTGTGAGCGTACGCAGCCCGCGATGGCGTCCCGCGCCTACCGGCGGGGCGGGGTACTGGTTCCCACGGAGCACCACATCGGGATCTTCCACGAGTGGCTCACAGGAATGCTGGGACGCGTGGACGGCGGATCTCCGCATCGACGGCACCCGGACGGGCGCGCGGGCGAGCCCGCAGGCGAGCCCGCAGGGGAAGCGCGCCCGTGACCTCCGCCGTCCGGCCGGCGGCTCGCCCCGGGTCCGACGGGAGCTCGGACCTGCCGGTCTCGCGGATCGCCACAGCGATCACCGCGAGAACCGCCGCAGAATCCGCCGCACTTCACCGTGGAATCCGGCGCTCGGCACCATAAGATCCAGACCGCGACGACCGGCGTACGCATCCAGCGTCCGCCGGCGCGTCCCGTTGTCCAGCACCCGCGCACCCCTCACCACCCCGCACGAGCCGCACTCCCCTCCCGTCCGGGAGAACTCCCCTTCCCCAGGAGGCCGCTCATGACCACCACCGAGCAACCACCGGAGCAACACGGTCAGGACGACTCGGAACTCGCCGAGTTCGGTTACAAGCCCGAGCTGAAACGCACGCTCGGCAACTTCCACACCTTCGCCGCCGGCATCAGCTACATCTCCATCCTCACCGGTACCTTCCAACTCTTCTACTTCGGTTACGGCAGCGGCGGACCCGCCTACTGGTGGTCCTGGCCCATGGTCTTCGTCGGCCAGTTCATGGTCGCGCTCTGCTTCGCGGAACTCGCCGCCCGCTATCCCGTGGCGGGCTCCGTCTACAACTGGGCCAAGAAGGTGGGCAATCCACACATAGGCTGGCTGGCGGGCTGGACGATGCTGATCGCCTCGATCGTGTCGATCGCGGCCGTGGCCCTCGCCTACCAGCTGACGCTCCCGCAGATCTCCTCCGTCTTCCAGTTCGTGGGCGACGGCACCGGCAAGTACGACGTCGCCACCAACGCCGTACTGCTGGCCTCCGTACTCATCGTCTTCACCACCCTGGTGAACGCCCTCGGCGTGAAGCTGATGGCGAGGATCAACACGGCGGGCGTCTTCATCGAGCTGATCGCGACCGTCGTACTGATCGTGCTGTTCGCCGTGCACATCACCCGTGGACCGGGCGTCGTCCTGGAGACCAACGGCACGGGAACGGGCCAGCCCGGCGGCTACTTCGGCGCGTTCCTGGTCGCCTCGCTGGCGTCCGCGTACGTGATGTACGGCTTCGACACGGCCGCCTCGCTCGGCGAGGAGTCACTCGACCCGTCGCGCAACGCGCCGCGCGCCATCATCCGGGCCATCGTCGCCTCGTTCGTCCTCGGCGGACTCGTCCTGCTGCTCGCGCTGATGAGCGTGTCCAGCCTGAAGGGCGAGGAGTTGTCCACGGACGGCCTGCAGTACGTCGTCCTCAACGTGCTCGGTGAGGACGCGGGCAAGGCCATGCTGTGGTGCGTGTTCATCGCGGTCACCGTGTGCGCCCTCGCCGTGCACACGGCGGCGATCCGGCTGGCCTTCGCGATGGCCCGCGACAACAACCTGCCCGTCTCCTCCAAGCTGGCCAAGGTCCACCCGCGTTTCCAGACCCCGATCCTGCCCGCGGTGATCATCGGCGTCCTCGCGCTGGCGATCCTCGTGGTCAACATCCGTCAGCCGCAGATCTTCACCGTGGTCACCAGTATCGGCATCATCCTGATCTACCTCGCGTATCTGCTGGTCACCGGGCCCATGCTGGTGGCCAGGCTGCGCGGCAGGTGGCAGCCCGCGGGCGACGGCAAGTTCTCGCTCGGCCGCTGGGGGCTGCTCGTCAACATCGTCGCTGTGGTGTGGGGCGCGGCCATGATGCTCAACCTGATCTGGCCGCGCGCCGCGGTCTACAATGCCGCCGCCCCGTACCACTGGTATCTGCGCTGGGGTGCCGTCCTGTTCGTCGGCGTCGTGATGGGGGGCGGTTTCGTCTACTACTGGTTCGTGCAGCGGCACCGCACCGGCGTGCTCGCGGAGCACCGGTACGTATCCGCCGGCACGCCGGCCAAGGAGGTCGACTCCGCATGAGCGACAACGAGTTCGACGACTTCGACGAGTTCGACTACGTCGTGGTGGGCGGGGGCACCGCCGGCAACGTGGTCGCCGCCCGGCTCTCCGAGGACCCGTCCGTCACGGTGTGCGTCCTGGAGGCGGGACCCAGTGACGTCGGCGACGACGACGTCATGAAGCTGGAGCGCTGGATGGGGCTCCTTGAGTCGGGCTACGACTGGGACTACCCGGTCGAACCGCAGGCCAGCGGCAACAGTTTCATGCGGCACGCCCGCGCCAAGGTGCTCGGCGGCTGCTCCTCCCACAACTCCTGCATCGCCTTCTGGGCACCGGCGCAGGACCTGGACGACTGGGCCGCCGCCGGGTGCACGGGATGGAGTTCCGCCGATCTCTTCCCGCTCTACCGGCGGCTGGAGAACAACGACGCTCCCGGCGAGCACCACGGCCGCACCGGCCCGGTGAAGCTGCGTACGCTCAAGAGCGACGACCCCTGCGGCACTGCCCTGTTGGAGGCCTGTGCCCAGGCGGGCATTCCCACGACGCCGTTCAACACGGGCAGGACGGTCGTCCGGGGCGCCAACTGGTTCCAGATCAACTCCGACGAGAACAACATCCGGCAGTCCTCGTCGGTCGCGTATCTGCACCCGATCCTCGGCAAGCGGCCGAACCTCGACGTCCGTACCGGGGTCCGGGCCAAGAAGCTCGTGCTCGACGGGCGGCGCTGCGTGGGCGCCGAGTACCTGGACCCGGACCTGATCCACACCCGGACGGTACGGGCCAGGCGCGAGGTGATCGTGTCCTGCGGCTCGATCGACAGCGCGAAGCTGCTGATGCTGTCGGGCATCGGGCCCGCCGGGCATCTGCGCGAGGTGGGCGTCGACGTGGTGGTGGACTCGGCCGGCGTGGGCGAGAACCTCCAGGACCATCCCGAGGGCGTCATCATGTGGGAGGCGCGGCAGCCCATGACCACCACGTCGAGCCAGTGGTGGGAGGCGGGCATCTTCTACGACACCGAACCGGGCCTGGACCGGCCCGACCTGATGTTCCACTACGGCTCGGTGCCGTTCGACATGAACACCGCGCGGTGGGGCTATCCGACCTCCGAGAACGCGTTCTGTCTCACGCCGAACGTCACGCGCGCGAAGTCGCGCGGCACGGTGCGGCTGCGGACGCGCGACTACCGGGACAAGCCCCGGGTCGATCCGCGGTACTTCACGCACGAGCACGACGCGCGCGTGATGACGTACGGGCTGAAGCTGGCCCGGCGGATCGCCGCGCAGCCCGCGCTGAGCGGGTGGGCCGGGGCCGAGCTGGCCCCGGGGCCGGATGTCGGGACGGACGAGGAACTGCTCGACTACATCCAGAAGACGCACAACACCGTCTATCACCCTTCGTGCACGGTGAAGATGGGCGCGGAGGGGGATGACTCCGCCCCGCTCGACCCGCGGTTGCGGGTCAAGGGGGTCGGCGGGCTGCGGGTCGCGGACGGGTCGGTGATGCCGGATCTTGTCAGCGTCAATCCGTGCATCACGACGATGATGATCGGTGAGAAGTGCGCGGATCTCTTGGCAGAGGGCCGGGATTGAGGGTCGCTTGAGGGGTTGTGGGGAGCTGCGGGTCCGTTGTGGCTTGTCGCGCAGTTCCCCGCGCCCCTGAAAGGCCCCTTACGGGGCGCTCTGTGCCGGGCGCTTGTACATCCTCGTCGCCGTGATCTCCGTGTGCGCCGCCTCCCCTGCCGGAACCTCCCTCGGGAGGCCCGGCCTGAGATGTTCCTCCACGCTGATGTACTTGAGGCCCGCGCGCAGGTCCGCGTCGTTGCGCAGGCGGATGACCAGCGGGAACTCGGCGAGCGCGGTCGTGTCGAACAGGCCTGTGGTGTAGAGGAGCTGGACGCCCAGCGCGTCGGACACGGCTCGTTGCAACTCCAGCAGGTACGTGGCGTTGGCGCGCCCGATGGGGTTGTCGAGGAACAGCGTGCCGGCGTGCCGGTGCTTGTCACGGCCGCGGTCGTTCGAACGCAGGGCCGCCATCGTGCAGTAGAGCGCGATCGCCGCGGTGAGCAGCTGGCCGCCGGAGAACACGTCGCCCATCTGCCCGACGGGGACGCGCTCGGCGCGCAGTACGGCGTCGGGCTTGAGGATCTCGACGGCGACGCCCTTCGGCTGCAGGGCCGCGCCGACCGCTCTGAGCAGCAGGGACATCCCGTCGCGGCGCAGGTCGGAGTTCTTCTTGACCGCCGACCTGGTCGCGTCGTCGACGACCTCGCCGAGCCGCTCGGCGAGCGTGGTCTGGTCGGGCTCCTCGAAGCGGATACGGAGGAACTCCTGCCCTGACCACTCCCCCAGCCCTTCGGGGAGGCGGGACAGCCGCTGGGCCGACCTGAGCGTGGCGAGCGCGGACTCGACAAGACCGCGCAGCCGGTCCACGATCGAGTCGCGGTTGCGCTCCAGCTGCGCCAGCTCGTCGGTGAGGACGCGCAGCCGGGGCGCGAAGGCGTCCGCCCATTTCTGCGCGTTCTCGGGCAGGGCGGACGCGGGCAGCTCCCGGATCTGCTGCCGCGCGGGGGTGCGGACCTGCTCGTACCGCGTGGAGTTGGCGTGCCGTACGAGAATGTCGCTCGCCTCGCGCACGGCCGCCTCGGCGGCGGAGAGATCGGCCGCGCAACCGCGCAGGGAGCGGCGGGTCTCGGCGGCGGACTGCCTGGCCTCTTCGAGCGTGCCGGGGTACGGCTCGGTCTCCTCCTGCTCGTCGTCCGCGTGCTCTCTGAGGAGGTCCCGGAGCAGGGCTGCCGTTTCGTCGAAGCCGCCGGCCGCGTCCTCGGCGGCGCGGTGGGTGTCGAGCAGCTCGGCGTGCGCCGCGCGCGCCTGGCGCAACGCCTCGGTACGGGTGGCGAGTTCGCCCGTGGCGGTGCGGAGCAGGCTCTGTGCGTGCTCCGCGTCGCGCGGCACGAGGTCCTCGGGCAGCTCGGTGTGGGCGTCGCCGTCCTCGGGCGCGTGCCTCTCCGCCTCGCCGCGCAGCCGGCCGAGCTGTTCGCTCGCGGTCGACACCCGGCCTTCCAGGAGCTGGACCAGTTCCTCGGCCCGGGCCGAGGCGGCCTGCCGGGACGGGACGTCGGAGCCGTCGGTGGACTCCAGGAGCTGGGCGGCACGCGTACGCACCTTGTTGGTCAGCCGGTTCAGCTCCGTGAGCGCCGTGCTCTCGTCGCTCTCCGCCCGGGCCTGCTCGGCGCGCAGGTCGGCGCCGACCCCGACCTTCTCGTACAGCTGGGAGGCGGCCCGGTAGGCCTCGCGGAGCGCGGGCAGCGACGGCTTCGCGGCGCCCGACTCCTCGTCGGGCAGGTCGTCGGGGGCGCCCGCGATCTCCGCGCGCTCGGCGCGCAGCGCACGGGCCGTGCGGCGGGCGTCGTCGGCGGCGCGCTGGGTGCCTCGCCGGTCCTCGTCGGCGGCGCGGGCCCGCTCCAGGCAGGCCTGGGCGCGGGCCTCCGACTCGGCCGCGTCGTCCGCGAGTTCACGCAGTCTGACCTGCCAGCCGGCGCGCTCGCGCAGCCGGTGGGCGAGTCCGGCGAGCGCGTCGGCGCCGCGCCGGGCCCGCTGTGCGGCTTCCTGCCGCTCGTCCCGTACGAGGGCCGCCTCGGCCGCCGCCTCGTCGGCCTCGGTCCGGACGGCTCGCGCCTCGGCGAGGTCGGCCTCGGCCTCCTCGGCGAACGTGCGCGCGTCACCGGCCGCCGTGGCGAGCTCGGTGAGCCGGCCCGCCGGGCAGCCCGTGCGCCAGGAGGCGAGCCGCGCGGCGAGCTCCCGGTCCTTGGCGAGCCGGGCCGCCAGCTCGCGGATCTCGTCGTCCCGTTCGGCCGCGCGCGTGCGCAGCGCCTGCCGTTCCTCGTCGGCGGCGTGCTCGTCGTGCATGGCCGGGTTCGGCGGTACGAGGAAGACGTCGCCCCGGCCTCCTTCGCCCGCGTCGGGAGCGGGGGTCGGGGCGAGCAGCGCGGCGGCCGTACCCACGGCCACGGCGGAGCGCGGGAGCAGTGCGGCGTCGGTGAGGGCGTCCCGCGCGCGGGCGTGCGTGTCCGGGTCCGTGATGATCACGCCGTCGACCAGTTCGGGCCGGGCGGCCAGCACGCGCGCGTGGTCCACGGGGTCGACGGCCTGTGCGAGGTAGCGCCAGCCGGGAAGGGCGGGGATGCCGTGCTCGCCCAGGTACTCCACGGTGGCCAGGACGTCGGGTCCTGGCGGCAGCAGTCCGCCGTCGCCGAGGGCGCCGAGGATCCGGGCGTCGTCGGCCGCGGCGGTCCGCAACTCGAAGAGCTGTCGTTCGGCGGAGGTGACGGTGCCGTCGAGGAGTGTCCGGAGTTCGTCGGCGTAGTGGTCCAGCTCCTGGGGAGTGAGGGGGCCGTCGGCCGCGGAGTCCTCGCCACCACCTCCCGCCCCCGGAGCACCCTGGCCGTCTGTGCCGCCCCTGCCGTCTCTGCCGTCTTTGCTGTCCCTGCCGCCCTTTCCGTCCTTGCCGTCAGCCGTTTCCGCCGGGCCGGCCGCGTGGCGGGGCCGCGGCAACGACGGGCGCCCGGATTTTCCAGGACCGCCCGAGCCGGCCGAGGCGCCCGGCAGGCTGAGCAGCTCGGCCAGCCGCTCCTCCCCCGCCAGTGCCTCCGCGATGCGTCGTTCGGCGTCGTACGCGCGCTCGGCCGCCGTCGAGGCGTCGGCCGCGCGGGCCGCCGTGAGTTCGGCGCGGGACTCGGTGGACGCGGCCTCGCGGGCGTGGTCCGCGGTACGCCGGGACGCCTCGCGTGCGGTGTCCCACGCGGCGACGGCGGTCTTCTCGGCGTCACTGGCGGCGAGCGCGGCGCGGGCCGGGTCGGCGTCGGGGGCGGTGTCGTCGAGCCAGCCGGCCCGTACCGCCTCGGCGGTCTCCTGTTCGACCTCGCCGAGGCGCTGGCGCAGATGGCCGACCTCGCTGCGGGCGCGCTGCGCCTCGGTGGCGGCGGACGTCGCGTCCCGGTGGGCGGCCTCACCGACTTCCTGCAGCGAAGCGGACCGCTCCTCCTGCTCGTTGGCGACCGACTCGGCGCCTTCGGCCGCCGCGTGCAGGGCGCGTACGAGATCGACGGCGGCGCGGGCACGTGCGGCGAGGGCGGGGGCGGCGTCCCGCTCGGCCTCGCGGATCGCGGCTGCCACGCGCGTGGAGCGGTCGGCCGCCGCGCGGTGCCGCAGCACGGCTTCCGCCGCCTGCCACGCGGAGTGCAGCGTGCGCGCGTCGGCGAGTTCCCGCTTCTGCGCGGCCGCTCCCTTCTCGGCCCCGGCGAGCGCCAGCGAGGCGTGCCGGTAGGCCAGTTCGGCCGCGATGAGTGCGCTGCGCCCCCTGGCGTCCTCGGCCTCGGTGACCCGGTGCGCGGCGGTGGTGACCTGCTGGGCGAGGTCGCCGGTGCGGCCCCGCTCCAGCCCGGCGCGCGCGGAGAGCCGCCGGGCCAGCGTGCGCGTACGCCGCTCGGCGGCCAGGTGGATCTCCCGCGCGTGGGAGCGCGCGCCGGCCGCCTCGACGATCCGGCCGAGCAGTTCCACGGATCCGGCGGTGAACTCCCGCTCGGCGATGAGTTCGGCCCGGCGCCCCAGCTTGTTGCCGAATCCGCCCACCAGATCGGCGAGGCCGTCGGTGTCCCGGGTGTCCGTGACCGCGCGCAGCAGCAGGTCGGTGAAGTCGGAGTCCTTCTTGACGGCGAAGAGGCCGGCGGCCTCGCCCTCGTCGGCGTTCATCTCGCGCTGGTAGCGGAAGAGTTCGGGGTCCAGGCCCAGGTCACCGAGGTGTTCGATCCACCGGTCGTGGATCTCCTCCCAGTGCGCCTCAAGGTGCGGGTACGCCTTGCCCGCCTCGGTGAACGCGTCCCGGAAGCCCTTCATGGTGCGCCGCCTGCCCTGCGCGCCCGACACGCCCTCGACGGACGGCCGCACCGCGGTGGCCTCGGCGACCGGCAGGTTGTCCAGGCTCAGCCCGGGTCCCGGCCGGAAGGAGTACCAGGCCTCGGCGAACTTCCGCGGGTCGTTGGAGACCTGCCGTCCGCGCCACTCGCTGACCTTGCCGACCACGACGAGTTCGCCGGTGAGCGTGTGCTGCCACTCCAGCGCCACGTGTCCGCAGTCGTCCGCGAGCAGGAACTTGCGCAGCACTCCGGAGCTGGCGCCGCCCAAGGTGTTCCGGTGGCCGGGCAGCATCACGGAGAAGATCAGCTTGAGCAGTACGGACTTGCCGCCGCCGTTCTCCAGGAAGAGCACACCGGCTGGTGCGGGGCGGCGCGGCGGGCCGACGGGCTCCTCCGCGAAGAACTCCGCCTGCGTGGGCGCGGGGTCGGGCACGGGCCCGCCGACTCCGCGCAGGTCCAGCACGGTGTCGGCGTAGCGCGCGCCGGCAGGCCCGATGGAGTAGAGGCGGACCCGGGACAGCTCGTACATGGCGGCGGACTCTCGTAGTCGTGAAGGGAGTTGAGGCGGTCGGTGGTCGGTGGTCGGCGGATGGGTGATTCGGTCGGTTCGGTCGGTTACGAGTGGAACGGCAGCCCGGCGTCGGCGGCCAGCTCCAGATCGTCGGTGCCGTCGGCGGGCAGCAGGCTCGCGGTGCCGTCGGTCACCGGCACGACGCCCAGCTCCAGCAGCTCGGCCAGGGCGGCGCTGCCCGCCATGTCCCGGACCTGGAGCTGGTAGCGGGCGGTCGTCCGGTACGTCCCTCCGGCGTCGTCCCCGGTGCGCTGGAGGAAGCCGGAGTCGGTGAGGAACGCGGCGGCCTTGCCTACGATGCCGGTGGTCGAACCTGCCAGTCTCCGTGCGTCCTTGGTGGCCCCGGCGGAGCTGCGCCGCGCCCAGATCCGCCAGGCGGTCTCCAGGCCCGGCGCGTCCGTCGCCGGGTCGGTGTTCTCCCCCTGCTCCTCGGCCCGCTCCTCCAGGCGCCGGCATGCCTGTCGTACGAACGCGTCGACGCCGTTGACCGACACCCGCCCGATGTATCCGTCGTCCGCGAGGTCCTCGGGCCTCGGGAAGGCCAGCGCGGCGACGGCGAGATGGGCGAGCCCGTGCAGGAACCGGTCGCCCGAGTCGGCGGATGCCCGCCGCGCGTAGTCACCCATGCGCACGGCGAACACCGAGTCCTCTGCGGCGGTCACCGCCATTCCGGCCCGCGGGGACACCTCCAGCACGACGAGTCCGAGCCCGGTGGCCACGGCGTCGGCGAGCCGCGCGAAGGGCGGGTCCTCGCGGTAGCGCCGCAGCAGTTCGGCGTACTCCTGGTCCCGCGCGGGCTGCAGTTTGGGCTGCAGTCCGAAGGCCACGAGCCGCGCGGCGTCGGCGGTGTCGGCGGGTGTGACGGCGGCACTCACCGGCGAGGCGACCGCCTCCGGCTCACTCCACTCGACATGGTCACTCACGACTGACACTCCTTGCTGCGGAAAACACGATCCCCGTACATAACGAGACCCAGGTCAGGCGCCCCCTCAGGGGCGCGGGGAACTGCGCGACAAGCCACGGACGGCCCGCGGGTCACGACCCACCCGCAACCCCCCGCCCTTCCCAACGGCGTGCTCACGCGGCCTCCGTGCGGCCGGCCGCCATCCCTGCGACATCCAGCAGAGCCATACCGACTATGAGGTCCGCCCCGCCGAACTCCGGATCGTCCAGCTCGACCCCGTCGTCCACGGCGAACAACAACCGCTCCTCGCCCTGCCGATAGGCGGTACCGACCGGCGGACTGGCCGCGTGCACCGCCAGCAGGGCGACCAGGTAGGGCAGTTCGGGGTCCTGCCGGCGGGCGTCCGCGAGCAGCCCCGACAGCCGGCGCGGCGCGTCGGCCGGCAGGTCGAGCAGGTCCATGGCGACGGCGAGCTGCTCCTCGCTGAACCGGCTGTCGTCCGGCGTGGCGATCAGGTCCGGTTCGGGCATCTCGGCGCCCAGGTGCTCCCGCTCCATCGGCGGTGTCAGCAGCAGGTCGACCAGATCCCCGACCCGGACGGACGCGGGGGTCCGAAACCCCGTCCCGCGCGCGAAGAAGGCGTCGGTCACCCGCAGCGACTGCTCCAGGGGCAGCGGCAGCACCGGGGCGACGAGATGGCCGTAGAGGTCGATCCCCGAGGTCGTCATCGGGGTCGCGAAGGCCTGCCGGTCCTGCTCTGCGCGGAACAGCGGCCCGGCCTCCAGGAGCCGGGACTGCAACTGCGTGTGGCGCCGGATGCAGTCCTTGACGATCTCGACGAGCTCGGCGGCCCGGCGCTTCTGCTCGGGGTCCTCCGACTCGTCCCGCGCCTTGCGGATGTTGGTGAGGATCGCGTTCTCGTGACGGTAGCGGTCGGCCACGTGGTCGAGGGCCTCGGCGATCATGTCCGGCACGGCCTGCAGCCAGTCCACCGCCCGGACGTTGCGCCTGGTGGCGTCCAGTGCCCTGCGCAGGGTCTCCGAGTACTGCACGGTCCGGTAGCGGGCCTGCTCGGCGGCGAGCTGGGCGTCCGCGAGACGGCCCCGGCTGATCAGAACCTCCAGCTTGACCTCGGCGGCGATCTGCGCGCTGGTGACGTCGGTGTCGAGGGCGCCCACCAGGACGTTGACCGCTTCGTCCGTCGTACGGAGGTAGACGCTCCCGCCGTGGCCCGGCACTTCCTCGATCAGCTTGAAGTCGTAGTCGCGGCGCACGTACGAACCGTCGGGCGCGAAGGTGCCGTACACGGCCCGGAAGCCGCGGTCGACGCTGCCGACGTTGATCAGGTTCTCCAGGACCCAGCGGGCCACCCGTTCATGTTCGGCGACGGGGCGCCGGGGGGCCTGGGCGGCGATGCGCGGGATGAGCCTGGCCACTATCTGGTCGTGGTCGGCGCCCGTGTCGAAGTCCATGTTCAGGGTGATGAGGTCGATGGCTGCGAGGGCCACCTCCGCCATCCCGTACACCGAGTACTCGCCCGCGAGGTTCGCCTTGCGTACGTCGAGGTCGTGCAGGGGCGCGGTGCAGGCGAGCGCACGGAGCCGCCGCGCCAGGCCCTCGTCGGCGGCCGGGCCCTGTGCGGGACGCTGCGCTGAGCTGAGCTGGGGCGGAACGGTGTCCGTCGATACGGGCGATGTCACGGTGCACAGACTAGGTCCTGGGTCTGACAACCACCCAAAACGCTCCGCCGGCTGCGGTGGGGACGGCCGCCGGCCGGTCGGAGGTGGCGTGATGCCCCACCGGCCGCCCTTCGGCCGCGGGCCGTCCGTGGCTGGTCGCGCAGTTCCCCGCGCCCCTGACGGGGCGCCCCGCGTCGGGGGGTTGGCCCCCTCAGCCGTCCTCCGCGACCCGGTGGCCGTACACCTCTGTGACCCTTCTGCGGGAGTCGTCCAAGTAGACCGCGAGCAGGCTCTCCGCCGCCTCGCGGTCGCCGTTCTGCAGGGCCTGGAGGATCTGGCCGTTGCGGGCCAGATAGGGCTCGTGCAGGCGCTTCGGGTCGTCCACGAGATGGAAGGCGAGCCGGAGTTCGGCGAAGACGCTGCGCATCAGCTCGTCGGTGCGGGCGCTGCCGGCGAGCGCCACCAGCTCCCGGTGGAAGTGGATGTTGGCCGTGCCCAGGCCCTTCCAGTCGCTCTCGTGGGTCGACCGCCGCCCGTCCGCGACCGCCTCGGCGAGCCCGTCCACCGCGTACGGCGGCTCGCCGAGTCCGCGGACGACGGCGCATTCGACGAGGCCGCGGGTGCGGTAGATGTCCTCGACGTCCTCGACGGTCAGGACCCGCACGAACACGCCCCGGTTGAGCTGGTGGACCAGCAGCCGTTCGTGCGTGAGCAGCCGGAACGCCTCGCGCAGGGTGTTGCGCGAGACGCCGAGCGCGCTGCCGATGCTGTCCTCGGACAGGCGCGCGCCGGGCGGGAAGTACCCCTCGGCGATCCGGCTCCTGAGGATGTCCGAGACCCGCTCGGCGGTGCTGGTGCGACCCAGCAGCGCGCGGTCGTCCGCCAGTCCGTTCAGTTCGGCCACGCCCGAATTCAATCGCAGATACAAGAACGAAACAACACGGGTATTGAAGGATCGTTGAACGATCCTCTACCTTGCTTATCAGGCACCGGCCGCTCACCCCCGGAGCCGAAGGCTTCCGCACGGCACAACTCGACATCACTCATCACCGATCAGCACGCATCGGCACGGCTCAGTCCCCAAGCACCCTCCGTCCCTCATCTGCGAGGTGCCCATGAGCACGACCCCTCCACCGCAGGCCCTGCCCACCAAGACGCCCCCCGGAGCGGGTGAATCCGCCCCGGACGAGGGCGCGTTCGCCTGGCTGCGGGCCCTCGGGCCACAGGGCCGCCGCGCCTTCGGCGGCGCGTTCGGCGGCTATGGCCTGGACTCGTACGACTACTTCACGCTGCCGCTGAGCATGGTGGCCCTGGCGGCGTACTTCGGTCTCAACAGCGGGCAGACCGGGCTGTTCACGACCGTCACGCTCGTCGTGTCCGCGATCGGCGGCGCTGCCGCGGGTGTCGTCGCGGACCGGATCGGGCGCGTCAAGGCGCTGATGATCACCGTCGTCATGTACGCGGTCTTCACCGTGGCCTGCGGTTTCGCGCCCAACTACGAGACGCTGCTGGTCTTCCGGGCGCTCCAGGGTCTCGGCTTCGGCGGCGAGTGGGCGGTCGGCGCGATCCTGGTCGCCGAGTACGCGAGCCCCAGGCACCGGGGCCGCACGCTCGGTGCGGTCCAGAGCGCCTGGGCCGTCGGCTGGGGACTCGCCGTGCTCGTCTACACGCTGGTCTTCCAGTTCCTCGACGACGACATCGCCTGGCGCGTCATGTTCTGGACCGGGGCGCTGCCGGCCCTGCTGGTCGTCTGGGTGCGCCGTCGGGTGCAGGACGCCCCGGAGGCGGCCGAACGCCGCAAGGAGAGCCCCCAGAAGGGTTCGTTCACCGCGATCTTCAAGCCGGGCACGGCCACCGAGCCAGGGCTGCTGAAGACGACGGTCTTCGCGGTCCTGCTCTCCACGGGCGTCCAGGGCGGCTACTACACACTGGCCACCTGGGTCCCGACCTACCTGAAGTCGGACCGCGGACTGTCCGTGGTGGGCACCGGCGGCTATCTCACGTTCCTGATCTCGGGGGCCTTCCTCGGCTACCTGACCGGCGGCCATCTCACCGACAAACTGGGCCGCAAGCGCAACATCCTGCTCTTCGCGGTCCTCTCGGCGATCTGCATCCTGGCCTACGCGAACATTCCGAGCGGCGCCAACTCCCTTGTCCTGGTGCTCGGTTTCCCGCTCGGGTTCTGTATGTCGGCGATCTTCAGCGGCTTCGGCTCGTTCCTCAGCGAGCTGTACCCGACGGCCGTACGCGGCACGGGGCAGGGCTTCACGTACAACACCGGCCGTGCCGTGGGCGCGGTCTTCCCGACGGTGGTCGGCTTCCTGGCCGACAGCTGGGGCGTCGGGGGCGCGCTGGTCTTCGGCGCGATCGGATACGGCCTCGCGGCACTGGCCCTGATCGGTCTGCCCGAGACCCGTGGGAAGGAACTCCTGTGAACCGGTCATCGAGTACCCCCGGCACCCCCGGTACTCCGGGTACGCGGCACCGCCCGCTCAACCTTCTCGACGACCACGCGCACGCGTGGAGCCCGGCAGAGGCACGGTCCCGGTTCCGTTCGGGCGTGTCGGGTCCCACCGCGGGCTGCGCGGCGGGCCACACCCAGGCGAACCTGGTCTCGGTGCCGGCCGACTGGGCGTACGACATGTTGCTGTTCTGCCAGCGCAACCCGAAGCCCTGCCCGGTGCTGGACGTCACCGACGCCGGTTCCTGGACGACCGTCCTGGCCGGTGACGCCGATCTGCGCACCGATCTGCCGCGCTACCGGGTGTGGGAGCACGGCGAGCTGGTGGAGGAGCCCACGGACGTGGTGGCGCACTGGCGCGACGACCTCGTGTCGTTCCTCATCGGCTGCAGCTTCACCTTCGAGTGGGCGCTGACCGAGGCGGGCGTACCGATGCGCCACATCGAGCAGGGGCGCAACGTCTCCATGTACGTGACCGACCGCCAGTGCCGTCCCGCGGGGCGGCTGCACGGGCCCATGGTGGTGTCCATGCGTCCGGTGCCGCCCGAGCACCTGCCCGTGGCGATCAGGGAGACCAGCCTGCTGCCCGCGGTGCACGGCAGCCCGGTGTACTGCGGTGACCCGGGCGCCCTCGGCATCGAGGACCTGGGCCGCCCCGACTTCGGCGACCCGGTGGACACCGAGCCGGACGACATCCCGGTGTTCTGGGCCTGCGGTGTGACGCCGCAGGCCGCGGTGATGGCCTCACGGCCGCCGTTCGCGATCACCCACGCGCCGGGCCAGATGTTCGTCACCGACGCCCGTGACGAGCAGTACCGTGTCGGCTGACCCGAGAACGGACATGTCATGACCTCGATCGATCTCAACGCCGATCTCGGCGAGGGCTTCGGCCGCTGGAGCCTGACCGACGACGAACAGCTGCTGTCCGTCGTCACCAGCGCCAATGTGGCCTGCGGCTTCCACGCCGGGGACGCCCCGACCATGCGACGGGTGTGCGACCTCGCCGCCGAGCGCGGTGTACGGATCGGCGCCCAGGTCTCCTACCGGGACCTGGCGGGCTTCGGGCGGCGCGCGATGGACGTGCCACCCGACGAGCTGGCGGCCGAAGTGGCGTACCAGATCGGTGCCCTGGAGGTCTTCGCGCGCGCGGCGGGCGCGCGCGTGGCGTACGTCAAACCGCACGGCGCGCTCTACAACCGCGTCGTGCACGACGCGGAGCAGGCCGAGGCGGTCGCGGCAGGGGTGCTCCTGGCCGACTCCACGCTGCCCGTGCTCGGCCTGCCCGACTCGCGGTTCCTCGTCGTGGCCGCCGCGGTGGGCCTGCCGGTCGTCACGGAGGCGTTCGCGGACCGCGCGTACACCGAGGCGGGCAGGCTCATGCCACGCCGCTTGAAGGGTGCGGTGATCACCGATGCCGGCGCCGTCGTGGAACGCTCGGTGGATCTCGCCCGTTCCGGTGTCGTCAGGTCTCGCTCCGGGCGTGACATCGCGGTACGGGCCCGGTCCCTGTGCCTGCACGGCGACACGCCCGGCGCGGTGGACCTGGCCCGCCGGGTCCGCGCGGGTCTTGAGGAGGCGGGCGTTCACGTGGAGGCGTTCGTATGAGGGCACTGCCGGTCGGCGACCGTGCCCTGCTCGTCGAAGTGTCCACGGACGAGGAGGCACAGGCCCTGCACGCCGAACTGCTCCGCCGCCGCGCGGAGGGTTCCCTCGCCGTCCGCGAGATCGTGCCCGCCGCCCGCACGGTCCTCCTCGACGGCCTCGACGAGCCCGCCCGGCTGGCCGCGCAGTTGTCCGTCGCGCGGCTCCCGCCCGTCCCGCCGCCCACGAAGGAGGCCGTGGAGATCCCGGTGCGCTACGACGGCCCCGATCTGGCGGACGTCGCCGAGCGCTGGGGCGTGTCCCCGGGTGAGGTGGCGCGGATCCACGCGGCGGCCGAGTTCCGGGTCGCCTTCTGCGGGTTCGCTCCCGGCTTCGGCTACCTCACCGGGCTCCCGGCCCGGTACGGCGTGCCCCGGCACGACACGCCCCGTACGACCGTCCCGGCGGGTTCCGTGGGTCTCGCGGGCCCGTACACGGGCGTGTACCCGCGCTCTTCGCCGGGCGGCTGGCGGCTGATCGGCACGACGGACGCCGTCCTGTGGGACCACGCGCGCGTGCCGGCCGCGCTGCTGTCCCCGGGCACGCCGGTCCGCTTCGTCCCGGTGGACGTCCCGGTGGACGTCGCGGTGGACTCCTGATGACGGACCGCGCACTCGCCGTCGTACGGGCCGGGGCGCTGACCACGGTGCAGGACCGGGGCCGCCCGGGCCACGCGCACCTCGGCGTGCCGCGCTCCGGCGCGCTGGACGCGCCCGCCGCGGCCCTGATGAACCGGCTCGTCGGCAATCCGCCCGAGGCGGCCCTCCTGGAAACGACGCTCGACGGATGCGACCTGCGGCCGCGTTCGGCGGTCACGCTGGCCGTGGGAGGCGCCCCGTGTCCCGTCTCCGTGGACGGCCGCCCGGCCGCCTGGGGCGCCCCGGTCCACGTACCCGCCGGGGCACTGCTGTCCGTGGGGACGGCGGTCTCCGGAGTACGCGCCTACGTGGCCGTGTCCGGCGGCGTGGCCGTCGAGCCGGTGCTGGGCAGCCGGTCGACGGACCTGCTGTCGGGCCTGGGCCCACCACCCCTCGCCAACGGAATGGTGCTTCCCCTGGGGCGCCCGAGCGGCCACCACGCACGCGTGGACGTCGCCGCGCAGCCGGCCCCTCCGACCGAACTGGTCCTGCGTGTGATGCTCGGCCCGCGCGACGACTGGTTCACGGCGACGGCCCTTCGTACCTTCACCACGCACACCTATCGGGTGTCCTCGGCGAGCAACCGCATCGGCCTGCGCACGCAAGGTCCCGCGCTGGAGCGGGCGACGGGGGGCGAGCTGCCGAGCGAGGGCATGGTCCTCGGCGCGGTCCAGGTGCCCCCGGACGGCAGCCCCGTGGTGTTCCTCGCCGACCACCCGACCACCGGCGGCTACCCGGTGATCGCGGTGGTCCACCCCAAGGACCTCCCCAAAACAGCCCAGGCCACCCCGGGAACCCCGCTGAGATTCACCCCGGTACACCC
>NZ_LIPP01000337.1 GCF_001418335.1 Streptomyces aurantiacus
CCGGTACGTCGAGTCCGCCGCAGCCGGGCGTACTGCCCTTTGCCACCATGGCAGGCCCGGTTCGGAAGAGCTAGGCGGCGGACTGCGACATACCGGCACGGCCCCTTCCGTCGTATGTCGTCCTCCCCGCCGTGGTCACGTGCGTAAAGAAGCCGGTGAGGGCCGCCCGTCCCCACGGAGCCCTCACCGGCTGGTCAGTGTCAGCGTCAGTGCCGGCGGGTTATCGCCGACCGGTCATGCCGACTGATCGTTCCGGCCGGTCGTCAGCGGCCGGTCCGTCGTGTCAGGCGTTCACCAGCTCCCGGTCCTCGTCCGCTTCCTTCGCGCGGTTGTCGTCCAGTGCCCTCAGGCCCTCGCCCTCCACGTCCACGTTCGGCAGGGCGCGGTCCAGCCACTTCGGGAGCCACCAGGCCTTGCCGCCCAGCAGCGCAAGGACCGCCGGGACGATCGCCATGCGGACCACGAAGGCGTCGAAGAAGACGGCGATCGCCAGGCCGAAGCCGATCATTTTGATCATCGCGTCGCTGGCGCCGATGAAGCCGCCGAAGACGGCCATCATGATGATCGCGGCGGCGACCACGACCCGGGCACTGTGCCGGAAGCCGGTCACGATGGCCTGGCTCGGCGACTCGCCGTGGACGTACGCCTCTCGCATCCGGGTCACGAGGAACACCTCGTAGTCCATCGCGAGGCCGAAGACCACGCCCACCATGAAGATCGGCATCATCGACATGACCGGGCCGGTCTCCTGGACGCCGATCAGGCCGGCCAGCCAGCCCCACTGGAAGACCGCGACCACGGCACCGAGCGCGGCGAGCACGCTGAGCAGGAAGCCGAGCGCCGCCTTCAGCGGGACGAGGATGGAGCGGAAGACGACGATGAGGAGGAGGAAGGCCAGGCCCACCACCAGGGCCAGGTACGGGACCAGCGCGTCGTTGAGCTTCTGCGAGAAGTCGATGTTCATCGCGGTGGTGCCGGTGACGAGGACGGAGGCGTCCGTGTCGGCCTTGACGTCGGCGCCCTGGTCACGGATCGCGTGCACCAGGTCCTCGGTCTGGGTCGAGGACGGCTTGGAGTCCGGGATCACGGTGATCGTCGCGGTGTCGCCGGCCTTGTTGAACGACGCCGGGGTCACCGTCTTGACGCCCGAAAGATCCTTGATGCCGTCGGTCACCGTGGTGGCCGCCGCCTTCGGGTCGTCGCTGTCCTTGGCGTCGACCACGATCATCAGGGGACCGTTGAAGCCGGGGCCGAAGCCCTCGGACAGCGTGTCGTACGCCCGGCGCTGCGTCGTGGACGTCGGCTGGGAGCCGTCGTCGGGCAGGCCCAGTTCCAGCTGCGTGGCCGGTACGGCGACGACGCCCAGGCCGACCACACCGAGCAGCAGTACGGCGGCCGGGCGGCGGATGACGAAGCTCGCCCAGCGCGTACCCATGTTGGGCCTGGCCGGCTTCCCGGACGTGGTCGTGGTCGTGGTCGTGGCGGTGTCGCGCGCCTTGTCCTTCTTGGCTCCCCTGCGCTTCTCGCCCGCCGGGCGGATCTTCCTGCCCGCGTATCCGAGCATCGCCGGGATCATGGTCAGTGCGATGAGGACGGCCACCACGACCGTGCCCGCGGCGGCGAGGCCCATCTTGGTCAGCATCGGGACGTTGACGACCGCGAGGCCCGCCAGGGCGATGACGACCGTGAGGCCGGCGAAGACGACCGCCGAGCCTGCGGTACCGGTGGCACGGCCCGCCGCCTCCTCGGGCTCGCGGCCCTCGGCCAGTTCGCCCCGGTAGCGCGAGACGATGAACAGCGCGTAGTCGATCCCGACCGCGAGTCCGATCATCATCGCGAGCGTCGAGGTCGTGTCGCCGAGGTCGAGCGCGTTGGCGAGCGCGGTGATGGTGGAGACACCGATGCCGACGCCGATGATCGCCGTCAGCAGCGGCAGTCCCGCCGCGACCAGCGACCCCAGGGTGATGACGAGGACGACCGCGGCGATGGCGAGACCGATGACCTCGCCGATCGCGCCCATCTCGGCCGCGGCCTCCAGCGCGTCGCCTCCGACGTCGACGGTCAGCCCGGTGGCGCGGGCGTCGTCCCCCGCCGTCTCCAGGGCGTCCTTGGTCGAGTCCTCAAGTGCCATGCCCGGGGCGTCGTACTTCACCGACGTGTAGGCGACCGTGCCGTCCTTGCTCACGGCGTTCGTCGTGAACGGGTCGGTGACGGAGACGACCTCGGAGCCGTCGCCGAGTTCCTTGACGGCCTTGTTGACGGTCGCCTTGTTGTCGGCGTCCGTCATCTTCTGGCCCTCGGGCGCCTTGAAGACGATGCGTCCGGTCGCTCCGTCGGCGCTGTCGCTGGGGAAACGCTGCTCCAGCAGGTCGAAGGCCTTCTGCGCCTCGGTGCCCGGGATGGAGAAGGAGGTGGCGCCCGCGGCGGGCGCGGAGGCGGCGCCGACACCCGCGAGCGTCAGCAGGGCCACCCAGATCAGGACGGCGAAGTGCCGTCGCCTGAAGGCGATTCGGCCGAGTTTATAGAGAAACGTAGCCACGAGGGCGTACTCCCGATCAGGTCGGTGATGGCATCAGGTCGGTGATGGCATCAGGGCAGGGGTCATCAGCCCGACGACGTGAGCGGTCGCGTCAGGTACAGGTGTGACTGGGGAGGGGTACAGAAAAAGGGCGGGCTTCGGGAAGAGCTTCTGAAAAGTGGCTTCAGGGGTGGTCAGGCGACGAGGGCGGGGAGGACCACTGCGTCGATGTACGAGGACACGAAGGCCTGCGTCGGTGGCTGGTCGTCGATCATTCCCCGGGCCACGAAGGCGCCGATGATCATGTGCATCACGTAGTCGATCGCGGGGTTGTCCGCACGGACCTCACCGCGGTCGACGGCACGCTGCACCACTTGGCGCATCTCCGCCACTTCCGGTTCGATCAGCCATTCCCGGAGAGCGGCCAGCAGCTCGGGGTTCGAGTGCACCACCGTGCTCAGAGCCTGCATCAGCGAGGAGTTCTGTTCCATCTCGCAGTCGTCCTGGCGGGCCGTCAACGCCTGGAGGTCGCCCCGCAGGGTGCCCGTGTCCACGTTGAGGAGACCTACCGGCTTGTGATGCCTGATCGCTCTCGCCACCAGCTCGGCCTTGCCGCCCCACTGGCGGTAGAGGGTGGCCTTGCTGGACCGGGTGCGGGCCGCCACGGCGTCCATGGTCACGGAGTCGTAGCCGACCTCCCGGAGCAGGTCGAGCACCGCCTCGTACAGCTCGGCCTCGCGCTCAGGGGTGATCCGGCTGCGACGCGTCGTTGCTGTCTCAGCCATCCCATTCACCGCTTCCGCTCGAACGAAACTGTCTCGTACGTCAGTAAACATACCCCGAGACCCAACGAAACGAAACCGTTTCGTACGTGTGTTGAGTCACGCGTCTCCCCGCCACCACGAGTTGCCGGGCCCCGCCCCCCGGAAAAGCATGGGTGGGTGAGCGACGAGTACGAGAACGAGAACGCGACCGGAGTCCGCCCGAGCGCCCACGACCCGGCCGGAGACGGCAGCCACAGCCACAGCGGCTCCGGCTCCGGCTCCGGCTCCGGCTCCTACCTGCGGTTCCCGCACCTCAGCGGTGACGCCCTCTGTTTCGTGGCCGAGGACGATCTCTGGGTAGCCCCCCTCTCCGGTGCCGGCCGCGCCTCTCGTCTCACCGTCGACCGTACGAAGGTGTGCCACCCGCGCTTCTCCCCCGACGGGCGGCACATCGCGTACACGACCTGGCGCAGCCTCGTGCCGGAGATCCATCTGGCGCCGGTCGACGGCGGCCCGGCCCGGCGGCTCACCTACTGGGGCAGCGCCGACACCCAGGTCTGCGGCTGGGCGCCCCCCGACACGGAGGGCAACTGCGACATCCTCGCCGTCGCCTCGCACGGCGAGCCCTTCTCGTACTTCACCTGGGCCTACCGCGTGCCGGTCGACGGCGACCCCGGCGGCAAGCTCCCCTGGGGCCCCGTCTCCCACGTCGCGGTCGCCGACTTCGCCGGTGAGCGCAAGACACTGCTTCTCACCGGCACACCCCCGCACGAACCCGCCGCCTGGAAGCGCTACCGCGGCGGCGCCACCGGGCGGCTCTGGCTGCACGGGCAGCGCATCCTCGCCGACCTCGGCGGCCATCTGGACTCGCCGATGTTCGTCGGCGACCGGATCGCCTTCCTCTCCGACCACGAGGGCGTCGGCAACCTGTACTCGTGTCTGCACGACGGTTCCGGCCTGCTGCGCCACACCGACCACGACGACTTCTACGCCCGGCACGCGTCGAGCGACGGCACCCGGGTCGTCTACCAGTGCGCGGGCGACCTGTGGATCGTCGACGACCTGTCCCCCGGCGCCCGGCCCCACCGCCTCGACGTACGCCTGGGCGGGCCGCGCGCGGGACGCCGTCCGTACCAGGTGCCGGCCGCGCAGCACCTGGACGGGATCTCCGTGGACGAGACGGGCCGGGCCGGCGCGGTCGTCGTACGCGGCAGCCTGTACTGGCTCACGCACCGCGACGGCCCGGCGCGCGCCCTCGCGGACACCCCAGGCGTACGCGTCCGGCTGCCGGAGATGCTCGGCTCGGGCGGGCAGGTGGCGTACGTGACGGACGCGGACGGCGAGGACGCCGTCGAGATCGCGTATCTGCCCCGCGCGACGGGTGCGCGCGAACCGCGCCGGCCGGCTTCGGGGGGACTGGGCCGCGTCCTGGAACTCGTCTCCGACCCGGCGGGCGAGCGCCTCGCGATCGCCTCGGACGACGGCCGGCTGCTGCTGATCACCGTGGGAACGGAGGCGTCGGAGGGGGCGGAGGCGTCGGACGGCGAGGTCAGTGAACTCATCCGGTCCGTCAACGGGCCCGTGCGCGACCTGGCCTTCTCCCCCGACGGGAACTGGCTGGCCTGGTCGCATCCGGGCATCGGCCGCACGCTCCGCCAGATCAAGCTGGCGCGGATCGGCGGGCCCGGTCCGCGCACGATCGTCGACGTCACCAACGGCCGCTTCGAGGACGAGAACCCGGTCTTCACCCGGGACGGCCGCTTCCTCGCCTTCCTCTCCTGGCGCGGCTTCGACCCGGTGTACGACGTCCATACCGGCGACCTCTCCTTCCCGCTGGGCTGCCGCCCCTACCTCGTACCGCTGTCCTCGGCGACCCCGTCCCCGTTCGCGCTGACCCCCGAGGGCCGCCCGGCGGCCGGTGGCCTGGACCCGGTGGTCCCGGACGACACCGAGGGAGGGGAACCGGGAGCGGGAGGAGCAGGAGCGGTGACCGTCGAGACCGAGGGGCTGGCGTGCCGTGTGACGCCCTTTCCGGTCACCGCCTCCAAGTACTCCGCGCTGTACCCGGTCGCGGGCGGCGGACTCGTCTGGCTGCGCTGGCCGATCTCGGGGGCGCTGGGCGAGACGTTCGCGAACCCGGACGACACGAGCGACCGGCCGACCCTGGAGCACTTCGACATCTCCAAGGCGAAGAAGTCCGAACTCGTGGAGCACCTCGACGCGTTCGCGCCCAGCGGCGACGGCACCCGTCTCGTCGTGGTCGACGAGGGGGAGCTGCGGGCCGTTCCGTCCACCGAGCCGGGCGACGGCGACACGACCGTCTGGATCGACCTGCGCCGCATCCTGCACGAGGTCGACCCGGCCGCCGAGTGGCGCCAGGCGTACGCCGAGGCCGGCCGCCTCATCCAGGCCTACTTCTGGGAACCCGGCATGTGCGGCATCGACTGGGCGGGCATCCTGGACCAGTACCGTCCGCTGGTCGAACGGGTCGCGTCCCCCGACGAGTTCGCCGACCTGCTCCGCGAGGTGCTGGGTGAACTGGGCACCTCGCACGCGTACGTCGCCGCCGCGCGCCGCAACGAAGGCCCGCCCCACTATCAGCGGCCGCAAGGCCTGCTGGGCGCCAACTTCGTACGCAGGGACGGCCGTTGGGTCGTCAAGCGCATCCTGCCCGGTGACTCCTCCGACTCCAAGGCCCGTTCACCGCTGGCCGGTACGGGCATCCGCGCGGGCGCGGAGCTCACTCATGTCGACGGCCGCCCCGTGGACCCGCTCACCGGTCCGTTCCCGCTGCTCGCGGGGGCGGGCGGGACGACGGTGGAGCTCACCTTCACCCCGGCCGAGGGTGGGGGCCGCGCACGCCGGGTCGCGGTGGTCCCCCTGATCGACGAGCGCCCCCTGCGGTACCAGGACTGGGTGGCCAAACGCCGGGAAGTGGTACGGGAGCTGAGCGGCGGCCGGTGCGGTTACCTGCACATCCCCGACATGGGCGGCTCCGGCTGGGCACAGTTCAACCGCGACCTGCGGATGGAGGTGTCCCGCCCCGCCCTCATCGTCGACGTACGCGGCAACGCGGGCGGCCACATCAGCGAGCTGGTCATCGAGAACCTCACCCGTACGATCATGGGCTGGGACCTGACCCGCAACGCCCAGCCGGTGTCGTACACGTCCAACGCCCCACGCGGCCCGGTGGTCGCCCTCGCCGACGAGATGACCTCGTCCGACGGCGACATGATCACGGCGGCCTTCAAACTGCTCAAGCTGGGCCCGGTGGTGGGCCAGCGCACCTGGGGCGGGGTCGTCGGCATGACCGGCCGCCACCGTCTCGGCGACGGCTCGGTCATCACGGTCCCAATGAACGCCGCCTGGTTCGAGGCGTACGGCTGGTCGGTCGAGAACCACGGCGTCACCCCGGACCTGGAGATCCTCCGCACCCCCCTGGACTGGGCGGAGGGCCGCCACGCCCAACTGGACGACGCAGTCCAACTGGCCCTGAACCTCCTGACCACCCACCCCGCATC
>NZ_LIPP01000338.1 GCF_001418335.1 Streptomyces aurantiacus
GCCATGAGGCGACGCGGCGGGCGCGCCGGTTGGTGCGGGTGCGGACGGCACACCCCCGCCGCGTCGCCTCATGGCCCGGCAGAGCGCGTAACACCGCCCCTTGAGGGAGCGGAGCGGGCCCACTTCTACGGGTGCGGGTGCGGGTGCGGGTGCGATGCGGGTGTCGTGAACCGGTCGTCTGTGGTTGGGCCGTGGGCATCTGCGGGTTGCCTGTGGCTGGTCGCGCAGTTCCCCGCGCCCCTAAAAGACGACGCCGCGGGCTGATCCACAAAGATCGACAGGACAGGACGGGATGGGGCAAGGCGGGATGGGGCAGGGCGGAGTCGGGCAGGCCCGGGCAGGAGCGGGCAGGCCCGGGCAGGAGCGGGCAGGCCCGGGCAGGAGCGGGCAGGATCTAGGCCACGCGTACGCGCGTGAAGCGGCCCGCCACTCGGAGGTCCGCCTCGATCAGGCCGGCCGTGGCCGACAGCTCCGGCAGTACCTCCGCCGCACACTGTTCGACCGTCCGCCGCGAACTGTGCATGGCCACGTTCACGGCCGCCACGACCCTCCCCGTACGGTCCCGGACCGGGACCGCGATCGACCGCAGGCCCTCCTCCAACTCCCCGTCGACCAGGGCGTATCCGGCCTGCCGTACGTGGTCCAGGATGGCCGCGAGGGCTGCCGGGTCCGTGACCGTGTGCGGGGTCAGCGCGTGGCGGCCGGTCAGGAACGGGCCCCGCTCGGCCGGGGGCAGGCCGGCCATCATCACGCGGCCCAGCGAAGTGGCGTACGCGGGCAGCCGGGTACCGACCGTGATGTTGACGCTCATGATGCGGCTGGTGGCGACGCGGGCCGTGTACTGGATCTCGTCGCCCGCCAGGACAGCGAGGGAGGCCGAGTCGTGCAGCCGGCCCGCGAGGTCGGCGAGGTGCGGGGCCGCGATCTGCGGCAGCGTCGTACGGGACAGTGGCGGAAAGCCGAGGGCCAGGACGCGGGGCGTGAGCGTGAAGGTCCGCCCGTGGGCCGTGACATGGCCGAGGTGTTCCAGGGTGATCAGCGCACGCCGGGCCGTGGCCCGCGCGAGGCCCGTCGCCGTTGCCACCTCGGTGAGCGTCAGCTCGGCCCGGCCCTCGCCGAACGCCGTGATCACGGTCAGCCCCCGCGCCAGCGACTCGATGAACTCCCGGCCCAGTTCCTGCTTCGAGGCACCGGTCCAGGTGGCGAGCCCGGAGAGCCCGGCGAGTCCGGCGGGCCCGGTGGGCCCGGTGGAGGCGGCGGGCGGCTGGGTGGGCGCCTCGCGCAGGTCCCGTTCCGTGCGCAGATCGCGTTCCATGGCGCGTACGGTCGACCGCAGCCTGGGCAGCATGGTGTCCCGCAGGGAGTCCGCGGTGTGCCGGCTGGTGTGGCTCACCACGCTCACCACACAGGCGACGCGCCCACCCGGTTCCCGTACGGGCACCGAGACGGCGACCAGGCCCGGTTCGATCAGCTGGTCGTCGAGGGCCCAGCCCCGGGCGCCCGCCTCGCGCGTCCGCTCCTCGAACTCCTCACCCCCGGTGAGGTGTTCAAGGGGTTGCTCAGCGAAGTGTCCGGTGGGGTGCTCGCGTGGGGGGACCGCCGGGAAGCCGCGGTCCCGTGGGTCCGCGGACCGGCGGTCCCGCCAGCGCGCCCAGTCCTCGGGCGTCCACTCGGTGGCGAACAGTGGGCCGGGGGCGGTCCGTTCGGCCGGCAGCAGGTCTCCGATGCGGAAGCTCAGGGACATCGCGCGCCGCCGGGTGGCCTGGTGGATGAAGCGGATGCCGTCCCGGTCGGCGACCGCGAGGGAGACCGACTCGTCCAGTTCGTCCGCGAGCGCGTCGGCCCGCGTGTCCAGCAGCCGGGGCAGTCGCAGCGCGGCCAGGTAGGCGTTGCCCAGCTCCATCAGCCGTGGTGCGAGTACGGCGTCCCGGCCGTCCAGGCGCAGATAGCCCATACGGGCCAGGGTCGCCGCGATGCGGTCCACCGTGGACCGGGCAAGGCCGGTGGCCTTCTCCAGCCCGCTGAGGCTCGATGTGCCGCCTGCCTCGGTGAGGCGGTGCAGCACGGTGATGCCGCGCATCAGCGGGGTGACGGCCTCGACGGGGACGACTGCGTCGGGCTTGGCAGGGGTGAGGTGGGTCGGTGGCATGGGCTCCCCATTACGGTGTGTCGTCCACGGTAATGAAAACGGGTAGCTCCACGAGGGAAGGGGTCGTTGGGCCGTACGGAAGCTGCGGGCCGGTGGGGGCTTGGCGCGCAGTTCCCCGCGCCCCTGAAAGGCCCCCCGCGCCGCTGAGGCACCCCCCGCGCGCGCCCTTGCAGAACCCGCGTGGGCGTCAGTGGCGGGTCACGTACACGCGGTGGTTGCCCTTGGGGTCGGTGCCCGCGACCGTGATGCGGATGCCGGTGTCCAGGTCCTTGAAGTACTGGCCGGGGGAGAAGGGGGCGTCGGAGAGTTCGGCGTGGACGTTCGGGCTGCGGGTGCAGCCGCCGCTGTCCTTCGTGGAGTCGACCACCGAGATCGGGCCCTGGCCGGTGTCGACGTCCGCGTTCACCTTGTAGATCAGCACGCCCGACTTGCAGACCGACTCGTCGTTGCCCGCCTGGTTGCGCACCTCGACCGCGTACCCCGTCTTCGAGTCGACCGGGACGAAGACCAGTTTGCCGTCGGTGCCGGGCTCGGCCAGCGGGGCCAGCACGTGCTCGGTCGTGCCGGGCTCGGCCGCGCAGCCGACCTGGGAGTCGTCGAGCCAGCCGAGCTTCCACTTGTGCCAGCCCAGCAGGTCGTTGTCGGCGCCCCAGTCCTCGCTCATGATGTCCCAGTGCCCGACGGCGCCGCCCCCGTCCTGGGTGTAGAGGTCGGGCAGTCCGAAGACATGGCCGTTCTCGTGGGGGAGCACGCGGTAACCGGTCTCGGCGTACGAGCCGGACCCGTCGTCCTGGCGGCTGTAGACGAAGGACGCGTTGGCGACGGGCACCCCGTCCGCGACGGGCGCCTCGGTGTTGCCGGCGAAGGTGACGGAGAGGACCGTGTCCAGGGCGGACGGGCCGGCGTTCGGGGTGATCAGGACGTTCAGCAGGTCGTAGTCCTGGAAGTTCACCTTCGGATCGGCGGTGGTCACGATGTCCTGGACCAGCTCGCGGTAACCGGGGTCGAAGGGGGCGCCGCGTTCTATCCCGTACTCCTTGAAGGACTTGGGCATCCGCAGCCAGTCGCCCGTCGGGGCCTGCGGACGGTAGTCGAGGCGGCCGTACGAACTGGTGCGGAACCATTCGGTGGTCTGCGGGAAGAACTCGCCGAAGCGGTCGAGCGCCTTGCCCTGGCCGGGCGCGTCGGAGAAGTCGACCATCAGGTTCAGGGCCCGGACGGTGCCGGTGGAGCGCGCGTAACCCGCGGGGGTGGGGATGCCCTCCGACATCTGCACGCCCATCGAGCCGCTGATCATGCAGGGACCGAGCGGGGAGGACCGGGCCAGTGAGATGGGCCCCGCCGCCGATTTCGAGCCGGTCGCCAGCTGCCCGGACCCGGCGGAGGTGCTGACCGCGAGGGTGAGGACGCTGACGGAGAAGAGGGCTGCGGTGCGGCGGCGCGGGCGTATCCGACGGCTGCTCGGCTGCATGCAGAGGCCTTTCGCTCCAGGCAGCCGCCCCGTTCATGGCTGCACCCTGTCCGATCACCCTGTGCCGCCGAATGCGCGGGCGCGCGCTGGAGGAGACCGATCGTGGGAGAGACCGGCCGGGGAGGGCCCGGATGGCCCGGACTGCCCGGATGGCCCGGACGCGGAAGGGCCGGGTCATGGGAGATGTGAGGAGAGCCGGGTCATGGGAGGGGTCAGGGGAGAGCCGGGGAGAGCAGGGGAGGGCGCCGGACTTCCCGTCGGCCGAGCGATCTACGCCTTGTGACTCAGCTCACATCGAATCTCTCGGGGAACGGGAAATAACCGGGGACCGTCTCCCCGTTTAGCCATGTGTCCGCGTGAAACGGGGGAGGGCCCTCGAATCACACGAACAAGTAGTCACCGCAGTAGTTGTCGCAGTAGTTGTCGCAGTAGAGACCGCAGCAGAGACCACCGAGAGACTTTCGAAGGAGTACGCCGTGGAGACCGCCACCGTCGCACAGCGCAAGGTGCCCCGCCCGCGGGCCGATGCTCTGCGCAACCGGGAGCGGATCGTCGCCGCCGCGCGGGACATGTTCGTCGAGTGCGGCGCCGAGGTGCCGTTCGACGAGGTCGCCCGCCGGGCAGGCGTCGGAAACGCCACGCTGTACCGTAACTTCCCGGACCGTGAGGCCCTCCAGCGTGAGGTCGTCTGCTCGGTCCTGGATCGTGTCTCCGAACAGGCCGAGCAGATGCTCGCCGAGACCGGTGACGCGTTCGAGGCGCTCTCGCGGTTCGTCCACGCGTCGGCCGAGGAGAGGATCGGCGCCCTGTGCCCGATGATCTCCGAGACCTTCGACGACAACCATCCGGACCTGGTCGCCTCGCGCGAGCGGGTCGAGGGCCTGGTCGAGGTACTCATGGAGCGCGCCCGGGGGACGGGCCGTCTTCGCACCGACATCGCAGTCGGGGACCTCATGGTCGCCATCAGCCAGCTCACCCGGCCTCTGCCCGGCACCGCGTGCCTGAACATGGACCGTTTCGTGCACCGCCACCTGCAGCTGTTCCTGGACGGTCTGCGGGCACCCGCCCGCTCCGAACTGCCCGGTACGGCCGTGACCATGGAGGACCTGCGACGAGCATGACCGACTAGCCGGCCCGGGCCCGCGGTCCGCGGTCCGCCGGATCGACCGACCGAGCGACCGAAGGACCGAGGACCGAGCGGGCGATCGAGCGGCTGACCGACCGATCAGATCCGCGCACTTCGAGAGTCACTACTCGAAAGTCACTACTCACCCCACAGCCACCACCACAGTCACCCCACAGCCACCGGTCGTCACCGACAAGGGCGTCGAGGAGGGCGTCGACAAGGAAGTCGACGAAGACGTCACCGGTGACGAGCCGTCCCTTCCGTCACGTTTTTTCGCCACGAAGTCCTGAAGTGGGTACTCCCATGTCTGAAACAGCCCAGGCCCCCGCCGCAAAGGCGCCGGCTCCCGACTCCAATCGCTGGAAAGCGCTGAGCTTCATCGCGCTCGCCCAGCTGATGGTCGTGCTCGACGCGACCATCGTGAACATCGCTCTTCCCTCGGCCCAGCAGGACCTGGGGATCTCCGACGGCAACCGGCAGTGGGTCATCACGGCCTACGCGCTCGCCTTCGGCGGACTCCTCCTGTTCGGCGGCCGGATCGCCGACCTGTGGGGCCGCAAGCGCACCTTCGTCACCGGCCTGATCGGCTTCGCCGGCGCGTCCGCCCTCGGCGGCGCCGCGACGAACGAGGCCATGCTCCTCGGCTCCCGCGCCCTGCAGGGTGCCTTCGGCGCGCTGCTCGCGCCCGCCGCGCTCTCGCTGCTCGCGGTGATGTTCACCGACTCCAAGGAACGCGCCAAGGCGTTCGGCATCTACGGGGCGATCGCCGGTGGCGGTGGCGCCGTCGGCCTGATCCTCGGCGGCTTCCTCACCGAGTACCTGAACTGGCGCTGGACGTTCTTCGTGAACATCCCGTTCGCGGCCGTCGCCGCGGCCGGTGCGTACTTCGTCATCCGTGAGCCGTCCGGCAGCCGCAACCGCTCGCCGCTCGACATCCCGGGTGTCGTCCTGTCCACCCTCGGTCTGGTCTCCCTCGTCTACGGCTTCACGCGCGCCGAGTCGGAGGGCTGGGGCGACACCATGACGATCGGCCTGTTCGTCGCGTCGGCCGTGCTGCTCGCGGCCTTCGTCTTCGTCGAGTCCAAGGTCAAGGCTCCGCTGCTGCCCCTGCGCGTCATCACCGACCGCAACCGTGGCGGGATCTACCTCTCGCTCGGCCTCGCGATCATCGCGATGTTCGGCCTGTTCCTCTTCCTGACCTACTACCTGCAGATCGTGAAGGGCTACTCGCCGGTCAAGACCGGTTTCGCCTTCCTGCCGATGATCGCGGGCATGATCACGGGCTCCACGCAGATCGGCGCCCGCCTGATGACCCGCGTTCCGGCGCGGCTGCTGATGGGCCCCGGCTTCCTGGTCGCCGCGCTCGGCATGCTGCTGCTGACCCAGATGGAGATCGGCTCCTCGTACGCCACGCTGTTCCTGCCGGCCATGCTGCTGCTCGGTCTCGGCATGGGTACGGCGTTCATGCCGGCCATGTCCCTGGCCACGCTGGGCGTCGAGCCGCGTGACTCCGGTGTCGCCTCCGCGATGGTCAACACCTCGCAGCAGGTGGGCGGCGCGATCGGTACGGCTCTGCTGAACACGATCGCCGCCTCGGCCACCACGTCGTACCTCAAGGACCACATCGGCGGTGCCTCGAACCAGGCCCAGCAGCAGCTCGTACAGCTGCAGGCCCAGGTGCACGGGTACACCAACGCGATCTGGTTCGCCGTCGGCATCCTCGTCGCGGCCGCGGCGATCGTCTTCACCCTGGTCACCGCCAAGCCGTCGGACGTGGCTCCGTCCGCCGGGTCGGTCGACGGTGCCGAGGACGACGTGCTGGTCCCGGTCATCGCCCACTGACCGCTCCGCGGGAGGTACGGCCATGAATCTGCGGGCCGGCGGCGGCAGGCGGCAAGCCACAGCACGCCACCGCCCCGGACCGCAGGACATGACCGAACCCGACAGGGTCACCCACTGACCTCGTACGTACGCAGGGGTGGGGACGCCTTCGTACGTACGACCCCAGATCTGCCCCGACTCCAGCCCAACGGAGCCGGGGCAGATCTACACCCAGAACACGGCCCCGGTCCCGGTGAGCCCGAATCCCCTGAGCCCGGACACCCCCGCCC
>NZ_LIPP01000339.1 GCF_001418335.1 Streptomyces aurantiacus
GGAGGCGAGCGCGCCGACGGCGCCGGCCCCGGCGGGGATCGCCGCGGACAGGACGGGGCCCGCCCGCGGCGCCAGTCCTCGCACGGTCAGCAGCAGAGACATCGCCCCCGCCCCGGCCCCGAATCCGGCCAGCACCCAGCCCATCCCCGAGGCGCCCCAGCCGCGTTCGTCCGCGAGCAGGGTCAGCCCGACGTTCATCGGGCCCACGAAGCCCAGGTCGCTCAGCGCGATGACCAGCACGAGACGGGCGAGGACGGGGTTGCGCCGGATGTGGTCCAACCCGTCACGCAGCTCCCGCACCGCCGGCCGGGCGGGCAACTCCTGTCCGACCGGCAGCTCCTGGGGTCGCCGCCGCATCCGTACGGCCGTCAGCAGCGGCAGCGCGACCGCGAACAGCAGCGCCGCCGCGCCGAAGGCCACCGCCGCCCCGCCGAGGGCCACGCCGAGACCGCCGAGCGGGGCGCCCACGACGTTGGCGAGACGGCTCGCCATGCCGCGCATGCCGTGCACCCGGGCGAGCTGGCCGCGAGCGGTGATACGGGCAGGCAGCGCCCCGAGCGCGGGCATGAGCACGGCGTCGACCACACCGAAGACCAGGGCGAGCAGGCCGAGCAGCCACAGCCCGGGGCTGCTGACCGCCAGCAGCAGGGCGACGGCCACCACCGCCGCGCACCGCACACCGTTGCTGACGATCAGTACGCGGCGCGGGCCGAAACGGTCGGCGATCACTCCCCCGCCCAGCATGAGCAGGGCACGCGGCGCCGCGCTCACGGCCATCACGAGCCCGGCCTGTGACGGCGAACCGGACTGCACGGCCGCCCAGGACAGCGCCACGTAGTAGACGTTGTCGCCCGTCGCCGAGGCGACGTACGCGCCGAGCCAGCGCAGGACGTTGGGGTCGCGGTGGGCGGGGCGCTCCCCGGTCAGCGGTTCGGACGTCGCGGGCATGGCGGTCACGGCGATGGCCTCTCTCGGGCGCGCGGACTCGGGCCCGCGAACTCTCAGGTGCGGAACGGGAAGCCGTACACGTGCAGCGCGACGTTCTCGCGTTCCCCGGTGTCGCCGGCCGCCTCGGCGGCGCGTCCCTTCTCGTCGTACTTCCGGGCGAGGGCGAGCAACTCCTCGCTGAGTTCGGCCAGTTCGGCGGCGGTCAGCCGCAGCAGCGACTCGTTGTCCGGCGCGGCGGAGTTCCACTCGGAGCCCCAGGCGAGGCGTTCGTCGAGGTAGCGGCGGTACATGTCGGCGCGTTGCTCGTGGAAGAGCCTGGTGGCTGCCAGATGCGCAGCCGCCCTCTCGGGTGCGTCCCGGAAATCCCTGTCCCGGATGCTCACGCCCTGTGACGAGGGCTGCCACCAGCGCTCGCGGGCGTCACCGCTCTGGGGCTCGGCCGCCTCGATCAGCCCGTGCTCGGCGAGCTTGCGCAGGTGGTAACTGACCAGCGAGACCGCTTCGTCGACCTGCTCGGCGAGCTGGGACGCGGTGGCGGTGCGGGTCACGCACAGCCCTCGGTACAGCTGCATGCGCAGAGGATGGGCCAGGGCCTTCAGGGTGCCCAGGTCCTTGATGGGGAGGTTCTGGTTCTCCGTGCCGCTCATGACGCCACCGTAGGTACACAGGAAAAGTTGCGCAATATAAATTGCGCAACTTTTATTTCTCATCTGCCCGCAGCCGAACGGAACGGAACAAGCCGGAGGAACGACCTGCGGTCGGACGGCAGAGAGCCCCGGCCGTCACGCGGCCAGGGCTCTCTCCGGTACAGCTCAGCGGGACGTCACCGCACGGGGTGGCCCGTTTCTCGGAGTGTTTGTTTCACCTGGCCGATGCGCAGGTCTCCGAAGTGGAAGACCGACGCGGCCAGGACCGCGTCCGCGCCCGCGGCGACCGCCGGGGGGAAGTCGGCCAGTCGGCCGGCGCCGCCGGAGGCGATGACCGGGACCGAGACGTGCTTCCGTACGGCCTCGATCATCTCGATGTCGTAGCCGTCCTTGGTGCCGTCGGCGTCCATCGAGTTGAGCAGGATCTCACCCGCGCCCAGTTCGGCGGCCCGGTGCGCCCACTCGACGGCGTCGGTGCCGGTGCCCTTGCGGCCGCCGTGGGTGGTCACCTCGAAGGTCCCGGCGGCCGTCCTGCGCGCGTCCACCGACAGGACCAGCACCTGCCGGCCGAACCGCTCCGCGATCTCGCGGATCAGGTCGGGGCGGGCGATGGCGGCGGTGTTCACGCCGACCTTGTCCGCGCCGGCCCGCAGCAGCTTGTCGACGTCCTCGGCGGTGCGCACGCCGCCGCCCACCGTGAGCGGGATGAACACCTGCTCGGCGGTGCGGCGTACCACGTCGTAGGTGGTCTCGCGGTTGCCGGAGGACGCGGTGATGTCCAGGAAGGTCAACTCGTCGGCGCCCTCGGCGTCGTACACCTTGGCCATCTCGACGGGGTCGCCCGCGTCGCGCAGGTTCTGGAAGTTGACGCCCTTGACGACCCGGCCGTTGTCGACGTCCAGGCAGGGGATGACGCGTACGGCCAGGGTCATGAGGCGGACTCCTCCCCGGATGGTGCCTCTCGGTACGCCTCCACCTCGACCTCGACCACCAGACCGGGGTCCACGAAACCGGAGACGATGATCATTGATGCCGCGGGCCTGACCGCGTCGAACAGCTCCTTGTGGGCGCGCCCGATGTCCTCCACGTCGCGGGCGTGCGTGAGGTACATGCGGGTGCGGACGACGTGCTCGCGGGTGAGGCCCAGCTGTTCCAGGGCCGCGAACGCGACGTTGAACGCGTTGACCGCCTGCTCGTACGGGCCGCCCCCGACGATCTGGCCATCCACCACGGAGGTGCAGCCGGCGACCAGCACCGTGCCGTTCGGCAGCTCCACCGCGCGGGAGTAGCCGAAGGCCTCCTCCCAGGGCGCGCCGGTCGTGACGCGTCGTACGGCGCTCACGCGGACACCGCCGCCAGGGCCTCTTCCAGCGTGAACGCCTTGGCGTACAGGGCCTTTCCGACGATCGAGCCCTCGACGCCGAGGGGCACGAGGTCGGCGATGGCGCGGAGGTCGTCGAGCGAGGAGACGCCGCCGGAGGCGACCACGGGGCGGCTCGTCGCCTCGCAGACGTTCTTCAGGAGCTCCAGGTTCGGGCCCTGGAGGGTGCCGTCCTTGGCGATGTCCGTGACGACGTACCGCGCGCAGCCCTCCTTGTCGAGGCGTTCCAGCGTCTCGTAGAGGTCGCCGCCGTCCCGGGTCCAGCCCCGGCCCCGCAGGGTGGTGCCGCGTACGTCGAGACCGACCGCGATCTTGTCGCCATGCCGGGAGATGACCTCGGCGACCCACTCGGGGGTCTCAAGGGCCGCCGTGCCGAGGTTGACGCGGGTGCAGCCGGTGGCGAGGGCCGCGGCGAGCGTGTCGTCGTCGCGGATGCCGCCGGACAGCTCCACCTTGATGTGCAGTTCCGTCATGCGTTCGGCGACCTCGGCGATCAGCGCACGGTTGTCGCCCGTGCCGAACGCGGCGTCCAGGTCCACCAGGTGCAGCCACTCGGCACCCGACCGCTGCCAGGCGAGGGCCGCCTCCAGGGGGGAGCCGTACGAGGTCTCCGTACCGGACTCGCCGTGCACGAGCCGGACGGCCTGGCCGTCACGGACGTCGACGGCGGGGAGGAGTTCGAGCTTCGCCATGGTCTACAGGGTTCCGATCCAGTTGGTGAGCAGCTGCGCTCCGGCGTCGCCGGACTTCTCGGGGTGGAACTGGGTGGCCCACAGGGCGCCGTTCTCGACGGCCGACACGAAGGGCTTGCCGTGCGTGGACCAGGTGACGAGCGGTGCGCGCAGCGCCGGGTTCCCGGTCTCCAGGGACCAGTCGTGGACGGCGTACGAGTGCACGAAGTAATACCGCGCGTCCTCGTCCAGGCCGGCGAAGAGCTTCGTGCCGGCCGGGGCCTCGACGGTGTTCCAGCCCATGTGGGGCACGATGTCGGCCTGCAGCGGCTCGACCGATCCCGGCCACTCGTCGAGGCCCTCGGTCTCGACGCCGTGCTCGATGCCGCGCGCGAAGAGGATCTGCATGCCGACGCAGATGCCCATCACCGGACGGCCGCCGGCGAGGCGGCGGCCGACGATCCAGTCACCGCGCGCCTCCTTCAGCCCGCGCATGCAGGCGGCGAAGGCGCCGACGCCCGGCACCAGCAGCCCGTCCGCGTTCATGGCCTTGTCGAAGTCGCGGGTGATCTCGACCTCGGCTCCCGCGCGCGCGAGTGCGCGTTCGGCGGACCTGACGTTCCCGAAGCCGTAGTCAAAGACGACCACTCGTTTTGAAGAGGTTCGTTTTGAAGGCGTTCGGTTCGAGGGGGTGCTCAATTCCATACCTCCAGCCGGACGACACCTGCCACGAGGCACATCCCTGCGCCGATCGACAGCAGCACGATGAGGCTCCTGGGCATCTGCTGCTTGACGAAGGAGTAGATGCCGCCGAGCAGGAAGAGCCCGACGACGATCAGTACGGTGGAGAGGCCGCTCATGGCTTTACAGCGCACCCTTCGTGGAGGGAAGGATGCCCGCCGCGCGCGGGTCGCGCTCGGAGGCGTACCGCAGGGCCCGCGCGAGCGCCTTGAACTGGCACTCCACGATGTGGTGCGCGTTGCGCCCGTACGGCACGTGCACGTGCAGGGCGATCTGGGCCTGCGCGACGAAGGACTCCAGGATGTGCCGGGTCATCGTCGTGTCGTACTCGCCGATCATCGGCGCCATCTTCTCGGGCTCGGTGTGCACGAGATAGGGGCGCCCGGAGAGGTCGACGGTCACCTGGGCGAGCGACTCGTCCAGCGGGACGGTGCAGTTGCCGAAGCGGTAGATGCCCACCTTGTCGCCGAGCGCCTGCTTGAAGGCGCCGCCCAGCGCGAGGGCGGTGTCCTCGATGGTGTGGTGCGAGTCGATGTGCAGGTCGCCCTCGGTCTTGACGGTCAGGTCGAACAGACCGTGCCGGCCCAGCTGGTCGAGCATGTGGTCGTAGAAGCCGACGCCTGTCGACACATCGACCTTTCCGCTGCCGTCGAGATCGATCTCGACGACGACGGAGGTCTCCTTGGTGTTCCGTTCGACACGGCCTACGCGGCTCATGCGTTCTGCTCCTTCGGGGGTGCGGGGGTGGCCCTCGCGGATGTCGGCAACTCACGGGCCGCGTCGAGGAACGCGTCGTTCTCGGCCGGGGTGCCCGCGGTGACCCGCAGCCATCCCGGTACTCCGTTGTCCCGGACCAGGACGCCCCGGTCGAGGATCTGCCGCCAGGCCTCGTGCGAGCCCGACGCGCCGTCGAACCGTCCGAACTGGACGAAGTTGGCGTCCGACTCGGTCACCTCGAAGCCGAGCGCGCGCAGTTCGGCGACCAGCCGGTCCCGCTCGGTCTTCAGCTGCTCGACGTAGCCGAGCAGCGTGTCGGTGTGCTCCAGGGCGGCCAGCGCGGTCGCCTGGGTGACGGCCGACAGGTGGTACGGCAGCCGTACGAGCTGGACGGCGTCCACGACCGCCGGGTGCGCGGCGAGATAGCCGAGGCGCAGCCCGGCCGCGCCGAACGCCTTCGACATGGTGCGCGAGACGACGAGATTCGGCCGTCCTTCGAGCAGCGGCAGCAGCGAGTCGCCGTGGCTGAACTCGACGTACGCCTCGTCGACGACGACCATCGCCCCGCCGGTCGCGGCCCTGGCCGTCTGCGCCGCCTCGTACAGCGCGAGGACCGTCGCGGGCGGAACCGCGTTGCCCGTGGGGTTGTTGGGGGTGGTGATGAACACGACGTCGGGCCGGTGCTCGGCGATCGCCTTCTCGGCGGCGGCGGTGTCGATCGTGAAGTCGTCGTTGCGGGGGCCGGAGAGCCAGCCCGTCCCGGTGCCGCGCGAGATCAGGGCGTGCATCGAGTAGGAGGGCTCGAAGCCGATCGCGGTGCGGCCGGGCCCGCCGAAGGTCTGCAGCAGCTGCTGGATGACTTCGTTCGAGCCGTTGGCCGCCCAGACGTTCTCGGCGTCGACGACGTACTTGCCGGTCTTCGTCAGATACGCGGCCAGCTCGGTGCGCAGCTCCACCGCGTCACGGTCGGGGTAGCGGTTGAGGTGGCGCGCGGCGTCGCGCACCCGCTCGGTGATCCGCTCGACGAGCGCTTCGGGCAACGGGTACGGATTCTCGTTGGTGTTGAGCCGTACAGGCACGTCGAGTTGGGGCGCGCCGTACGGGGACTTCCCGCGCAGTTCGTCGCGGACGGGCAGGTCGTCGATGCCGAAGTCATCAGCGAAGGAGCTCACTTGCCGGGCACCTTCCAGCCGAACCGGGCCTTGACGGCGGCGCCGTGGGCCGGCAGGTCCTCCGCCTCCGCCAGCGTCACCACGTGGTGGGCGACCTCGGCCAGCGCGTCGCGCGTGTAGTCGACGATGTGGATGCCGCGCAGGAAGGACTGGACCGACAGACCCGAGGAGTGGCAGGCGCAGCCGCCGGTCGGCAGCACGTGGTTGGAGCCTGCCGCGTAGTCGCCGAGCGACACGGGCGACCAGGGGCCGACGAAGACCGCGCCGGCGTTCCTGACCCGTCCGGCGACCGCGGGCGCGTCGGCCGTCTGGATCTCCAGGTGCTCGGCGCCGTACGCGTTGACGACCCGCAGGCCCTCCTCCACGCCGTCGACCAGCACGATCGCGGACTGCCTGCCGCCGAGCGCCGGGACGATCCGGTCCTCGACGTGCTTGGTGGCGGCGACCTGCGGCTCCAGTTCCTTGGCGACCGCGTCGGCCAGCGTGGGCGAGTCGGTGACGAGGACGGCCGCCGCGAGCGGGTCGTGCTCGGCCTGGCTGATGAGGTCGGAGGCGACGTGCACCGGGTCGGCGGTCTCGTCCGCGAGGATCGCGATCTCGGTCGGCCCTGCCTCGGCGTCGATGCCGATCCGGCCCGCGAAGTAGCGCTTGGCGGCGGCGACCCAGATGTTGCCAGGGCCGGTGACCATGGGGGCGGACGCGCAGGACTCGGTGCCGTAGGCGAACATCGCCACGGCGGTCGCGCCGCCGGCCGCGTACACCTCGTCGATGCCGAGCAGCGCGCAGGCGGCCAGGATCGTCGGGTGCGGCAGGCCGCCGAAGTCGGACTGGGCGGGCGAGGCGAGCGCGATCGACTCGACGCCGGCCTCCTGTGCCGGAACCACGTTCATGATCACGGACGAGGGGTAGACGGACCGGCCGCCGGGTGCGTAAAGGCCGACGCGCTCGACGGGCACCCACTTCTCGGTGACCGTGCCGCCGGGGACGACCTGGGTGGTGTGCGTGGTGCGGCGCTGCGCGCGGTGGACGACGCGGGCGCGGCGGATTGACTCCTCCAGGGCCGCGCGGACGGCCGGGTCCAGCTGGTCGAGCGCGTCCGTGAGGGCCTCCGCGGGGACCCGTACGGACTCCAGGCGTACGCCGTCGAACTTCTCCGCGTAGTCGATCAGCGCCGCGTCTCCCCGATGATGCACGGCCTCGCAGATCGGACGCACCTTCTCCAGGGCGGCCGAGACGTCGAAGTCGGCTCGGGGCAGCAGGTCGCGCAGGGCGGGGCCCTCGGGGAGGGCGTCGCCGCGCAGATCGATTCGAGAGATCACATGGCCAATTCTCTCAGACGGCCGCCGGGCGCCGGACGGCCGTATCACTCGCTGATATGCGGGCCGACATCCGCGCTGATACGTGGCCGGTACGTGCCCTGCCGCGTGCGCCGTCACGTGCGCCGATCCGCGCCGAGGAGCGACGGCCTGCGCGTGGCTGGAATTCGCACCCGGCGACACTACTGTGAGTAACACTCTTCACGCTGAGTGTTCGACCGTTCGTTCGGCGGGCATCACAGGGACGGCTGACCGCTGTTCAAATCCGGCTGACCGGCTGTCCGGCTGTTCGAAACCGCGACTACGCGACTACGTGACTAGCAGAGGAGAGAGAGACCATCGTGACCGACGGGGCCGGCCTGCGCGCCGGAGATCTGCCCGATGACCTGAGCGACGCCGAGGCCGGCATGTGGGAGGCGTTCCGCGACGGCAGCGTGTACGACCTGCGGGCCGGGGACTCCGTCGTCGACGATCCGCACGGCGGCCGTCCATGGGGGCCGGAGCGCACCGTGCGGGCCCGGATCGTGTGCCGGCTGCTCCTTGACGGGCCGCCCGCGCTCGACGGACGCGTGTCCTCCCTCAAGCTGACCGGGGTGCGGATCGTCGACGCGCTCGACCTCGCGGGCGGCGGCGTCGAGCCGTACGTCGAGATGAAGGGCTGCCGTTTCGAGCAGGAGATCCTGCTGCCGGAGTCCCGGTTCACGACGCTGCGGCTGGTGGACTGCGCGATACCGCGGCTGGAGGCGGCCCGGCTGCACACCGAGGGCGATCTGCACCTGCCGCGCTGCCGCTTCCACCGCGGTGTCCGCCTCACCGACGCACAGATCGGCACGGACCTGCTGCTCAACCAGGCGGTGATCCACCGGGACCGCCGCGACATCGCCCTCAGCGGCGACGGGATGACCATAGGGCAGGACCTCCAGGCCGAGATGCTGGAGTCGCACGGCGAACTGAGCCTGCGCGGCGCCAAGGTGGGCGTCTCGCTCAGCCTGCGCGGCAGCCGGCTGGCCAATCCGTACGGGCGCCGGGCGCTGAACGCCCCGCAGCTGACCGTCGAGCGCACCCTGTACCTGACGCCCGCGGGCATCGGCGACCCCGTGCTGACCAGCGGCCGTACCCCCGCGCGCGGCACCCGCGTGCAGCGGTTCGAGTGCGAGGGCGGCATCCGCCTCGACGACGGCAGGTTCGGGGACGCGGTGGACTTCGAGCAGGCCGGCCTCACCCTGCGCGACAACCAGGAGGTCTCGCTGCGCCGCGTCCAGGTGCCCGAGCTGCGGTTCCTCGGCCGGCGGCCGCGGCGCGGACGGATCGTGCTGAACGGAGCGCGGGTGGTCACCCTCATCGACCAGGCGACCAGCTGGCCGGGCGCGGGCCAGCTGCAGATGGCCGGCTTCCAGTACGAGTACCTGGTGCCGCGCGGCCCCTTCCCACTGGCCCGGCGCCTGCAGTGGGTGGCCGCGGCCACTCCGGAGTACAACCCGGAACCGTACGAGCGGCTGGCCACGGTGCTGCGCAACAGCGGCGAGGACGAGGACGCGCGCGAGGTGCTGCTCGCCAAGCAGCGCCAGCGCCGCGAGAGCCTGCCGCTCGCGGCCAAGCTGTGGGGGTACGCACAGGACTGGACGGTCGCCTACGGGTACCGGCCGGGGCGTGCGGCCGTGTGGATGGCCGTGCTGTGGGCGGCGACCTCGATCGCGTTCGCGCACGCCGATCATCCGCCGCTCAAGCGCGGTGAACATCCGCCGTGGAACCCGTCGCTGTTCGCCCTGGACCTGCTGCTGCCGGTCATCGACCTGGGCCAGGCCGGCTTCTGGCAGCTGCGCGGCGGCTGGCAGTGGCTGTCCGCGGTGGTGATCCTGCTGGGCTGGGTGCTGGCGACGACGGTGGCGGCGGGCGCGACACGCACGCTCCGCAGGGGCTGAACTCCACTTGGGGAATACGCACCTTTTACCCGCCCTTGACCAATCGCATGCAACCAAACCAGGGTTACGAAAGTGTCACCGTGCACCCTCTGGTACCCGCCCGACCTGCGGCTTTCAATGGGCACCACCATGGCACTGCTGCGAGCGCTCCTCCGTACGGTCCGGATGGCGCGGAACACTTCGAGTCTCGCCGCCGGTCTGCCCGACGACGACGAGGTACTCCTCGACGTCCCGGACGAGCGGCTCGGTCCGGCCCTGGTCGCGGCGGGCCGCGGCGAGTACGGCACCGCGGGCAAACTGCTCGCCACCACCCGCGAGGCCGCCGAGTGGGAGAACCGGGACCGGTACACGACCCGGCTCGCCGCCTTCGCCCTCTCCCGCGGCGAGTGGTTCGACGACTGGCGCTCCGCCGCACCGCGCGACCCGGACGCGGCTCTGGTCAAGGCCGAACTCGCGGTCTGCCGGAGCTGGCGTTCACCGGCCCGCGCCGAGTTGCTGCGCCAGGTCGCACCGCTGATCTCCGCCGCCGCCGAGGGCGACCCGCGCGACCCGGTGCCGTGGCGCGTCGCGCTGGACCACGCCCGGGGCACGAACGCGTCGCACACCGAGTTCGAGCAGCTGTGGGCGCAGGCCGTGCGCCGCTCCCCGCACCACTACGGCTGCCACGTGGCCGCCCTGCAGTACCTGTCGGCCGCCTGGTACGGCTCGCACCGCGAGTGCTTCGACTTCGCCGAGCGGGCCGCGCACGACGCGCTGCCCGGTTCCCTGGTCCAGGCGCTGCCCGTACGTGCGGCCTTCGCCTATCTGACCGAGGGCGGCGGGGCCGCCGTGAGCCGCCACCGCCTCGACTCGGCGGCCGACCTGGCGATCGCCCTCTCCGCGCAGTACGCGGACGCCGACCCGTGGCCCGCGGAGGTCCGCAACCTGCTCACGTACGTACTGGTCCGGCTCGAACGCTGGGAGGACGCGCTGGAACAGCTGCGCCGGATCGGCCCGCACGCCACCTCGTTCCCCTGGGACCGCGTCTCGGACGATCCGCTCGGCCAGTTCCTCGAACTGCGGGACGGAATCCGGCTCCAGGTGGCCTCGGACAGGCCTCTGAGAGCAGGCAGGACAGCACCCGGGACAGCACGCAACAGGGACCTTCCGTATCCACAGAGTGAGCGCGGCCGACGTGCCCGCTCCGGTGACCATTAGGCTTTTGCGTCGTGACCACCGTCCGGCTCCCCCTCTTCCCGCTGAACTCGGTGCTGTTTCCCGGGCTCGTCCTGCCCCTGAACATCTTCGAGGAGCGCTATCGCGCGATGATGCGCGATCTTTTGAAGACCCCCGAGGACGAACCGCGCCGGTTCGCCGTCGTCGCCATCCGCGACGGCCACGAGGTCGCGACCACCTCGCCGGGCATGCCGGACCAGACGGCCGTACTGCGGCGCGGGCCCTCGGCCGGCTTCGGCGACGACCCGGTGAAGGCCTTCCACGAGGTGGGGTGCGTCGCCGACGCCGCGACCGTCCGGGAGCGGGCCGACGGCAGCTTCGAGGTACTGGCCACCGGGACGACCCGGGTGCGGCTGGTCTCCGTGGACACCTCCGGCGCCTATCTGACAGCCGAGCTTGAGGAACTCCCGGAGGAGCCCGGTGAGGAGGCGGGGGCGCTGGCCGAGGGGGTGCTGCGCGCCTTCCGGCAGTACCAGAAGAGGCTGGCGGGCGCGCGGGAACGGTCCCTGGCGACCGGAGCCGATCTGCCGGACGAGCCGGCCGTCGTGTCGTACCTGGTCGCGGCGGCGGTCATGCTCGACGTCCCGGCGAGGCAGCGGCTGCTCCAGGCCCCGGACACGGCGTCCCGGCTGCGCGAGGAGCTGACACTGCTGCGAGCCGAGACCGCGATCATCCGCCATCTGCCGTCGCTGCCCGCGTCGGAACTGACCCGCGGACCGACGAGCCTCAACTGACGACGGTCTCAACGAAGATCTCAACGACGGTCTCAACGGACCTGGGGGAACGCTCTCTTGGCGAAGAAGTCGAAAAACCAGCAGGCGGGCGGGACACCGGCGACCGTGACGCTCGCCGCGGCGGGCGTCGAGTTCACCGTGCACGCCTACGCCCACGACCCGGCACATCCCTCGTACGGGGAAGAGGCCGCCGAGGCGATGGGCGTGTCGCCGGACCGGGTCTTCAAGACGCTGGTCGCGGACGTCGACGGAGAGCTGACGGTCGCCGTCGTGCCCGTGGCGGGCTCCCTCGACCTGAAGGCGCTGGCGGCTGCGGTGGGCGGCAAGCGGGCCGCGATGGCCGACCCGGCCGCCGCGGAGCGCACCACGGGGTACGTCCGCGGGGGCATCTCGCCACTCGGACAGCGCAAGAAGCTCCGTACGGTGCTGGACGCGTCCGCGAGCGGCCACGCCACGATCTGTGTGTCGGCGGGGCGGCGGGGGCTTGAGGTCGAGCTGGCCCCGGACGACCTCGCGAAGCTCACGGACGCGGTGGTGGCGGCTGTCGGGCGTGCGTGAGCCCTGCCGGGCGGGTGAGCCCCGTCAAGTGTGCGTGAGCCCTCGACGGGGGCGGGGTTCTCGGTTAAGTACCGAGGACATGTCGAAGAAGACGCGCAAACGGAAGTGGCGGATCCGAAAAGGCCGGGCGAACCATGGCCGCAGGCCTTCGTGAGTGCGATGTGTTGTCTGCGGGTGCGGTGTGGCTGGGCGCGCAGTTCCTCGCGCCCCTTTCAGGGGCGCCGCCGGTTTTCAGCTCTGGGGGCCCGGTGGGGGGTAGTACGGGGGTTCGAAGGGGGGCTCGGGATCCCTCGGGCCGAAGAGGGCCGTCAGGCCCAGGTGGAACAGCAGGGCCGAGAAGGACCAGGCGAGCAGCGCACCCTTCGCGCCGAGTTCCAGAGGCGCGTCGAAGGTGACGCCCTTGCCCGCCTCCTTGGCGTGCCCGACCACGTCCTGGGTGGGTCCGAGCCAGATGCCGAGGCGCCAGGCGAGCAGGGAGCCGAGGATGCCGCCGACGGTGAGCGCGACGACGAGCGTGATGCCGCCCCGCCGCCGGACGAGGAACACGGCCAGCGCGCTGACCAGGCCGAAGGCGAGCGCCAGTAGGGTGAACGTGCCGTCCACACCGATGGCCTGCTCCCCCTCGCTGTCCTTGAGGAAGACCGTGGTGCTGTCGGAGATGAGTGGCACGTGCGGCGCCAGCCACCACCACAGGGCTCCGAGCAGCGCCCCGGGGACCGCCATGGCGACCGCGATGACCGCGGCCTCGCGCAGCTCTGTCTTCATCCCGGGACCGTCCTCCTCATGACCGAGCCCGTACCCGGCGGGCGGCGCCTGCCAGGCGTCGTGCGGCGGCTGGTGGTTCGGTGGCGGAGGCGGAGTCAGCGGTGCGGTCACACGGACATCGTGCCAGGCCCGGCCGTCGGCCGCGTCACCGGACGGCCGCCCGGCGGTAGGCCCAGGTCGCGACGGCCAGCGAGGCGACGCCGACACCCGCGCACACTCCGAGGTCGAGCAGGACGGCAGCCCAGTCCGGGTCAGGACCGAAGGTCCGCGCGAAAGCCTCGACCCCGTACGTGGAGGGCATCAGGTCACGCGCGTACTGGACGAACGTCGGCAACCGGCCAGGTGGCAGCACGCCCAGCAGCAGCGCGGCGGACATGCCCAACTGGCCGAGCAGCGTGGCCAGTTCGGGGCGGGGTGCGAGCAGTCCCAGCGCCGCTCCGAGCCCGGCGAGCGCCGCGCCCGCGAGCGGGACGACGGCGACCAGGATCCACAGGTGCGTCAGCGGCAGCTGGAAGAGCACGCTGCCCACGACGGCGGTCACGAACGTCCCGGGCACGGTGAAGGAGGCGTACGCGGCGGCCGCGCCGAGCACCACGGCAGCGGGCGGCACGGGCAGCGTCGCGTAGTGGTCGAGGCCGCCGCTGGCGCGCAGCTGGCCGAAGTACTGGGCGAGCAGGTTGAGCGCGACGAACGCGACCACGAGGACCGACGAACCGGCGACCACGGCCCGCGCCTCGCCGCCGCCGTCCACGACCCCGCGCATCAGGACCATGATCCCGACGGACTGGAAGGTCGCCACGAACAGCAGCGGAATCCGCGCCACTCTGGCCCGGGAGAGCTGCGCCCGGTAGACGGCGGCCAGCGCCGGCCACAGCCGCGCGCGCGGCCCGAGCACGGCCACGGCACGGCCGCCGTCCTCGGTGTCCGGGCCGTGATCGGCCCGGTTCCCGTCCGCGCGGGCTGCGCCGGGCAGGACCTCGGCGGGTACGACACTCACGTCGAGCGGCTCCTGTTCGCTTCGGCTGCCGTTGAACCTGTCCCTGTTCCTGCTTTCGAACCGGTTCCCGTTTTTGAACCTGGACCCGTTCCTGCTTCTGTACCTGTCCGTACGGCTGCGGGGGCCCGCGTGCTCATGTCTTGACCAACCCCCGTACGCTTCCGGCGCTGCCGCCCAGTGCCAGATACACGTCCTCCAGGCTCGGCGTCGCGAGCGTGAAGTCGTCCAGGGCCGCGAAGGCGGCGCCGCCGGTGACCGCCGCGACGGCCGCGCGGGCCTCCTCGGGGGCGAGCCGCAGCGACCAGCGCCGACCCGACTCTACGGCGCGGTCGCGCAGGGCCGCGACCTCCGGCACGTCGAGCGGGGCGCGTTCACGCCAGACCAGTTCGAGGCGCACCTCACCGGCGACCTGCTCCTTCAGCCCGGAGGGGGTGTCGCAGGCGATGACGCGGCCCCGGTCGAGCACGGCGACCCGGTCGAGGACGGTTTCCGCCTCGATGACGTTGTGGGTGACCAGGAGGACCGTCGTGGCGTGCTCGGCCCGGCGCCGGTCGACGGCGCCCCAGACGGCGCGGCGGGCGACGGGGTCCATGCCGGTGGTCGGCTCGTCGAGGACGAGGAACGGGCGCGCGCCGACGAGGGCGGTGGCGAAGCAGGCGAGCCGGCGCTGCCCGCCGGAGAGCTTCTTGAGGGGCCGCGAGGCGAGAGCGCTCAGCCCCAGCTCCTCAAGGACCGCGTCCCGCTCGGCACGGGCGCTGCGCACGTCGAGCCCGCGCAGCCGTCCGGTGGTCTCCACGGCGAGCGACACGGTCAGCTCGTCGAGCGCGGTGGACTCCTGCCCGAGGTACGCGAGGATCCGCGCCGCCCGCTCGGGGTGGCGCACGATGTCGTGCCCGAGGATCTCGACACTGCCGCGGTCGGGGCGCATCAGCCCGGTGAGCTGGCGTACGAGGGTGGTCTTGCCGGCGCCGTTCGGCCCGAGCAGCCCGAAGATCTCGCCGCGCCTGATGTCGATCCGTACCCCGTCGGTGGCCCGCACCTCGGGTGTCCCGGGTGTCCCGCGCCGTCCGCGCACCGCCGGATAGGTCTTCGTGAGATCCCGCACCGCGCACACGACATCCCCACCGTGCCCGTCCCGGACTGCCTGTGCGGTGCGCGTACTCACGAGACCCGAGAGTACGGGGTCCCACCCCCCGAACAACGCCCGGGGCGGGCATACCCCCAATATCGACCCCGCAGGGCCCCGTAAGGGCTCCCCGAAGGGGCCCGTCAGGGGCGCGGGGAACTGCGCGCCAAGCCCCCACGGCGCAGCAGCGAACAAACGGCCCTCTCCGGCGGAGGCCGCCCTCCTCAATCCCCTGCGGGAGCAGCCTCCGTACCGGTGCGCGCCTCGATCTCCCGCCAGAACCCCGCCCGGATCGCATACCGATCGTGCTCGTCGATCTGGTCGTCCTTGTGCGCGAGCAGCCCGAACCGCGCCGCGTACCGCAGCAACTCCCCGTCGATCCGGTGCGGCACCCGCGGATACATCGTGGACAGCTTGGGCAACTGCGCCTGGTCGGACAGCCGCTCCATCCACCGCCGCGCGAACACCTGCCCGACCTCGAACGGATCACCGCCCACCGTCGTGATGTCCTCCTCACGGTCGGCCCACCGCTGCTCGGCGGAGGTGAGCTGCGCGAGCGTCGGCAGCAGCGCGGCCTCCGCGTTCTCGGTGGCGGTGCTGGGGCGGTCGACCCATCCCTTGTCGGAGGACCAGCGCAGCGTCGCGTTCGGAGGGTGCGAGGGCTGGGGCGATTGAGCGCCGGGGGCGCGCAGCGCGGCCAGATCCTTCGGCGTCGGCACGCCCTTGGCGGCCGGCACCCGCACCTCCGTGCCGTTCTCGCTCGGGGCGGCGGCCTGCGCGTGCTCGGTCTCCCGCCCGGGCCGCTCGCCCGAGGAGCTCAGCGCGGACTCGGGCAGCGGCGCGGAGAGGATCGCGGCGATCTCGGGCCGTGGCACGGGCGGTGGTGCGCAGATGCCGCCGACTTCCTTGGCCCGGACGGCCTTGGTGATCCAGATCCGGTCGAGCACCCGCCGCTCGTCGGCCTCGGCGACCAGGTCCTCCGACTGGTTGTAGTCGCCGTCCGCGGCCTGTACGGCCCACAGGTGCACGGCGACCCCGTGCTCCTTGGCGGCCATCATGCCGGGCAGCAGGTCCCCGTCGCCGGTGACGAGCACGACGTCGGAGCAGGCGCGGTTGCGCGCCAGCTCGGTCAGTTCGGCGTGCATGGCGGCGTCCACGCCCTTCTGCGCCCAGCGCCCGTCGCTGCGGGTCAGCGCGCCCAGGCGCACCGTGACCCGGGGCATCACGCGCAGCCTGCGGTGCTCCGGCTGCGGTACGCGGTCGGGGGCGCCGTCGAACCAGTAGATGCGCAGCAGGGGCCGTTCCGTCTCGGACTCGGCGCGCTCGCGCAGCCCCTGGATGAGGGCGGCGTGGTCAACGGTGATCCGGGATCGCGAGGGTTCACCGGCGAGGAGACTGGCGGCGGCCCCGAGCAGGTAACCGGCGTCCACCAGGACAATGCAGCGGTCCACGCGATCCACCCTCTTTCCGGGAGGTTTGCTTCGGGCTTCCTTCGAGTCTGCCCGACCACGCGGAGGTTAACGGCCGGAACTCGATCTTCGGCGTGGCGGATCGGAGTATCACTCACCGACAGGCCTTATTACGCACGGTAATTCTCCGAAATGCGCGACTTCTCAGCCTATGTGAGTCTGGTCCCGGCCCTGGCCCCTAGATCCCCCGCAGGAGGCAGATCACCATGGCCAAGAACAAGAACCGTAAGCAGGGCGGCGAACGGGACCGCTCCACGCAGGCCGAGCGTGCGCAGGAGCAGGCACAGCGGTCCGCGGCGGAGGCGCAGCGGTCGCCGATGTCGCAGGCGCAGGGCAGCCCCGCCGATGTCGCCCGCAAGCACCAGAAGCGCTTCGGCCACAACTGAGGCAGGCGCGCGGGCCGTTGAGACCCGGGCGCTGTCACACGTCGAGGGGTGTACCCAGGTACCGGGTACACCCCTCGCGGCGATCCGCGGGACAGTCGGAATCAGGACAGTCGGAAGCCGTCAGCCCGTCGCCAGGCAGGCCGGGCCCAGCAGCACTTTCAGGTCACCGAAGAGCGCGGGGTCGGGCTTCACCCGGTGCCGGTCGAGCCGCAGCACGGTGGTCTTGCTCGGGCCCTGGAGCCTGATGCGCACCTCGCTCTCGCCCCGGTGATGGCTGAGGATCTCGCCGAGCCTGCTGACCATCGGCGGGGTGATCTTCAGGGCCGGGATGGTGAGGATCACGGGCGCGTTGGTGCCCGCGTTCGACACGTCCGGGACCTGCAGCTCCATCGCGACCAGGCGGGGGATGTCCTCGCGCTTGTCGAGGCGGCCCTTGACGAACACCACGGTGTCCTCGACGAGTTGCGTCGACACCAGCTGGTAGGTCGCGGGGAAGAACATGCACTCGATGGAGCCGGCGAGGTCCTCGACGGTGGCGATGGCCCAGGCGTTGCCCTGTTTGGTCATCTTGCGCTGGAGGCCGGAGATGATGCCGCCGATGGTGACGATCGCACCGTCCCCGTGCTCACCGCCGGTGAGTTGGGCGATGCCCGCGTCGGCCTTGTCGGACAGCACGTGCTCCAGGCCGAAGAGCGGGTGGTCGGAGACGTACAGGCCGAGCATCTCCCGTTCCTGGGCGAGCAGGTAGGCCTTGTCCCACTCGTCGTCGGTGAACTCCACGTCCAGGCCGAAGCCGGGCTCGGTGTTGTCCTCCTCGCCCATGCCGCCGAAGAGGTCGAACTGGCCCTCGGCCTCTTTGCGCTTGACCGCGACCACGTTGTCGATCATCGGCTCGAAGTGCGCGGTGAGGCCCTTGCGGGTGTGCCCCATCGTGTCGAAGGCGCCGGCCTTGATGAGTGATTCCGTGGTGCGCTTGTTGCAGGCGACCGCCTCGACCTTGTCGAGGTAGTCGGGGAACGAGCCGTACTTCCCCTTGGCCTTGCGGCTGCGGATGATCGACTCGACGACGTTCGTCCCGACGTTGCGGACGGCCGAGAGGCCGAAGAGGATCACGTCGTCGCCCTGCGCGGCGAAGTTCTGCTCGGACTCGTTGACGTTCGGCGGCAGGACCTTGATCTTCATACGCCGGCACTCGTTGAGGTAGACCGCCGACTTGTCCTTGTCGTCCTTGACCGAGGTGAGCAGCGCGGCCATGTACTCGGCCGGGTAGTTCGCCTTCAGATAGCCGGTCCAGTACGACACCAGTCCGTACGCGGCGGAGTGGGCCTTGTTGAACGCGTATCCGGCGAACGGGACCAGCACGTCCCACAGGGCCTGGATCGCCTCGTCGCTGTAGCCGTTCTTCCGGGCGCCCGCCTGGTAGAGGACGAAGTTCTTCGCCAGTTCCTCGGGCTTCTTCTTGCCCATCACGCGACGGAGGATGTCGGCCTCGCCGAGCGAGTAGCCGGCGATGATCTGGGCGGCCTTCTGGACCTGCTCCTGGTAGACGATCAGGCCGTAGGTGACCGCCAGGACCTCTTCGAGCGGCTCCTCCAGCTCCTTGTGGATCGGGGTGATCTCCTGGCGCTTGTTCTTGCGCTCCGCGTAGTTGATGTGCGAGTTCATGCCCATCGGGCCCGGCCGGTAGAGGGCCGAGACGGCGGAGATGTCCTCGAAGTTGTCGGGCTGCATCTGGCGGAGCAGGGAGCGCATCGGGCCGCCGTCGAACTGGAAGACGCCGAGGGTGTCACCGCGGCAGAGCAGTTCGAAGGTCTTGGGGTCGTCCAGCGGGAGGGCGAGCATCTCCAGGTCGATGCCCTTGTTGGCCTTCACCATCTTGATGGCGTCGTCCATGATCGTGAGGTTGCGCAGGCCCAGGAAGTCCATCTTGAGCAGGCCGAGCGACTCGCACTGCGGGTAGTCCCACTGGGTGATCGTGACGCCGTCGGTGTGGCGCGTCCAGAGCGGGGCGTGGTCGACGATGGGCTCGCTGGACATGATCACGCCGGCCGCGTGCACACCCATCTGCCGGACCAGGCCCTCGACGCCCTTGGCGGTGTCGATGACCTTCTTGACGTCCGGCTCGTTCTCGTACATCCCGCGGATCTCGCCGGCCTCGCCGTAGCGCGGGTGCTTGGGGTCGGTGATGCCGTTCAGGTCGATGCCCTTGCCGAGGACGTCGGCGGGCATGGCCTTGGTGAGCCGGTCGCCCATCGCGTACGGGTAGCCCAGCACGCGCGCGGAGTCCTTGATGGCGTTCTTCGCCTTGATCTTGCCGTAGGTGCCGATCATGGCGACCTTGTCGGCGCCGTACTTCTCCGTCACGTACCTGATCACCTCGACGCGCCTGCGCTCGTCGAAGTCGATGTCGACGTCGGGCATGGAGACACGCTCGGGGTTCAGGAACCGCTCGAAGATCAGACCGTGCGGGATCGGGTCGAGGTCGGTGATGCCCATGGCGTACGACACGATCGAACCGGCCGCGGAGCCACGGCCCGGACCGACCGCGATGCCCTGCTTCTTGGCCCACATGATGAAGTCGGCGACGACGAGGAAGTACCCCGGGAACCCCATCTGGATGATGACGTCCATCTCGTACTCGGCCTGCTTCTGGCGGTCGTCGGGGATGCCGCCGGGGAAGCGGCGCTCCATGCCGCGGCGCACCTCCTCCTGGAACCAGGTGACCTCGGTGAAGCCGTCCGGGATGTCGAACTTCGGCATGAGGTTCCTCGCCTCGAACATGCCGGAGGTGTCGATCTGTTCGGCCACCAGGAGGGTGTTCGCGCATCCCTCCTGCCAGGCGTCCGAGGAGTCGACGGCGTACATCTCGTCCGTCGACTTCAGGTAGTACCCGGTGCCGTCGAAGCGGAAGCGGTCCGGGTCGGAGAGGTTCTTGCCGGTCTGGATGCACAGCAGCGCGTCGTGGGCGGTCGCCTCGTGCGCGTACGTGTAGTGCGAGTCGTTCGTCACCAGCGGCGGGATGCCCAGCTTCTTGCCGACCCGCAGCAGGTCCTCGCGGACCCGGCTCTCGATCTCGATGCCGTGGTCCATCAGCTCCAGGAAGTACCGGTCCTTGCCGAAGATGTCCTGGTACTCCGAGGCCGCCTTCACCGCCTCGTCGAACTGGCCCAGGCGCAACCGGGTCTGCAGCTCACCGGAGGGGCACCCGGTGGAGGCGATCAGACCCTCGGACCACTGGGAGATGGTCTCCTTGTCCATGCGGGGCCACTTCTGCAGCCAGCCCTCGGCGTACGCGTCCGAGGAGAGCTTGAAGAGGTTGTGCAGCCCCGTGCTGTTCGCCGCCCAGATCGTTTTGTGCGTGTAACCACCCGAACCGGACACGTCGTCGCGCTTCTGGTGCGGCTGGCCCCACTTGATCTTGCGCTTGTTGCGCCGCGACTCGGGGGCGACGTACGCCTCGATGCCGATGATCGGCGTGACGCCCGCCTTCTTGGCCGAATGAAAGAAGTCGTACGCCCCGTGGAGGTTGCCGTGGTCGGACATCGCGATGTGGGACATGCCCATCTCGTTGCACGCGTCGAACATGTCCTTCAGCCGCGCGGCACCGTCCAGCAGCGAGTACTGGGTGTGGACGTGCAGGTGCGTGAACGGCGGCTTTGTCACGGCTTCGGCCTCCAAGAAGAACTGGCGTCGACAGAGTCCCTACGGGCTGCGGACAGTCTGGGGGACAGCGACGAAGTCTATGCCTGAGCACTGACACCCGGAGCGTCCTCCCCCGTACCTTCGTGGGTAGCTGCGCCCGTACCTTCGTCCGGGGGAAGCGGGCACTCCCGCGTTCCTTCGTCCGTTGGGTGATGACGGAGACATCCGTTCCGGCGGGCGGCACGTTCCGTCCCATTCGTCCTGCACCACCTGTACCAGGAGGCACCAAGCGATGTCGGTTCCGCAGCTCAGCGCCGAGCAGCGCGGCGAACAGATCCTCGCCGTCTTCCAGTCCGCCTTCGGCGACCTGCTGGCCGCCGATCCGGCCGCGTTCCGCGTGAAGTTCCGGAAGATGGCCGCCTCGGCGTTCGCGTTCTACCGCGGGACGGCAGGCCTCTTCTACCACGACCTGGAGCAGGAGAGCACCGGGGACGGCGGGCGGATACTGAGCGGACCGTACCTGGACGAGCGCACCTCACGGGTGTGGATCCACGGCGACCTCCACGCGGAGAACTTCGGCACGTACATGGACGCCCAGGGCCGTCTGATCTTCAACGTGAACGACTTCGACGAGGCGTACGTCGGCCCGTTCACCTGGGACCTCAAGCGTCTCGCGGCCTCCGTGGCGCTGATCGGCTACGCGAAGGCTCTGAGCGACGAGCAGATCACCGCCCTGGTCCGGACGTACGCGGCCGCCTACCGCGAGCGCATCCACGCCCTCGCGACGGGCGCCAAGAGCGACGAGGTGCCGCCGTTCACGCTGGACACCGCGCAGGGCCCGCTCATGGACGCCCTGCGTGACGCGCGCTCGCTGACCCGTTTCGGGCTGCTCGACTCGATGACCGAGATCCGTGACTTCGAGCGCCGCTTCGCGCCGGGCGGCGGCTCCATCGAGCTGGACGCGGCCACCCGCTACAAGGTGCTCGCCGCCTTCGACGGCTATCTGGAGACGCTGCCGGAGTCGTCCCTGGACCGCCCGGACTCGTACCGGGTGAAGGACGTCGTGGGCCGCCGCGGCATCGGTATCGGCTCGGCAGGCCTGCCCTCGTACAACATCCTCCTTGAGGGCGCCACCGACGCCCTGGAGAACGATGTGGTGATCTACATCAAGCAGGCCCAGACCCCGGCCGTCTCCCGGCACGTCACCGACTCCTCGATCCGCGACTACTTCCAGCACGAGGGCCACCGCACGGTGATCTCCCAGCGCGCCCTCCAGGCACACGCCGACCCGTGGCTGGGCTGGACCGAGCTGGACGGCGCGGGCCAGCTGGTCGCCGAGGTCTCGCCGTACGCGGTGGACCTGGACTGGGGCGACATCGACGACCCGGAGGAGATCGCGGCGGTCGTCGCGGACCTCGGCCGGGCCACCGCCACCATGCACGCCGCCGCGGACGACGAGAGCGGCCACTCGGAGCTGGTGCCGTTCTCCACGGAGCGGGCCATCGACGCGGCGATCGCGGGCGACGAGGACAGCTTCGGCGACCTCCTGGTGGACTTCGCGCACGAGTACGGCGCACGCGCGCGTGCCGACCACCAGATCTTCGTGGACCTGTTCCGCAACGGACGCATTCCCGGCCTGTAGCCACCCGCCCACCCACAGGAACCCTTTAGGGGTCCCCTACAGGAGTACGTGACAGACTCGTCAGCGCTATGGACATATCCGGGACCCAGCTCAGAGCCGTACGCGCGGCGCTGTTCACGGCACTGGTCGTGACGCTCAGCACCGCGTCGCACGTCCTGCTGTCCCGGGTCCCCCTGCCGCTGACCACGGTCGCCGCGCTCGCCGGTGCCGTCTTCGTCGTCGCGTACGCGCTGGCGGGCCGGGAGCGCGGTTTCGGGCGGATCGCCGCCCTGCTGATCCCGCTGGAGCTGGCCGCCGACACGCTGTTCACCGCGGGCCAGCACGCCTGTTACGGCAAGGCGGGCGGCCCGATCACCGGCCCGCTGCGCTCGGTCGGTTTCGACGTGCTCTGCGGTGGCGGCGAGGTCGGCACTCCGCTGGCCCGGGTGACGGGCGGCGAGACCCCGCCCGCCGCGGCTCTCCTCGCGCACGCCGACCCGGGCGCCGCCTGGCTGCTGCTCGGCGCGCACGTCGGCGTCGGTCTCCTCGCGGCCGCCTGGCTGCGCCGCGGCGAGCGGGCCCTGGCCCAGTTCCTGGACGCGGTGGCCGCCACCACCTTCCGTCCGCTGCTGGTCGCGGTCACCGCGGTGACCGTACCTCCCGCTCCGGTGCGCCGGCTGCCGCGGCCCACGCGCCGGGTCGCCGCCACGCGGACGCGGCTCTTCGTGCACTCCCTGGGACGGCGTGGACCGCCGTGCTCGGCCGTCTTCGCCTGAGCACACCAGTCCCCGTACACCTGCCATCCCACGGAGAATCAACCATGAGCAAGCGGAACAGCCAGGCCTCGAAGTCGGCGGCCCGTGAGCGGCTGCGCGTCGAGCGCGAGCGCCAGGCCAAGCGCGACAAGGTCAGGCGACAGCTCGTCGTCGTCGGTTCGATCGTCGCGGTCCTCGCGATAGCCGGCGGCATCGGCTACGCCGTCGTACAGAACAACGAGCCGTCGAAGTGGGACGACGCCGCCGACGCCAAGGTCGTCGCCCCCGCCAACACCACCGGCAAGAACGGCCTGACGGTCGTCGTCGGCGACTCCAAGACCGACAACACGGTCCACCTCTACGAGGACCCGCGCTGCCCGGCCTGCGCCTCCTTCGAGCAGACCGTCGGCGAGACCGTCAACAAGGGCATGGAGGACGGCGACTACAAGCTCTCCTTCACCCTCGGCACGTTCCTCGACGGCAACCTCGGCGGCGAGGGCTCGAAGAACGGGGTGAGCGCGCTCGGCGCCGCGCTGAACGTCAGCACCGACGCGTTCCTGCAGTTCAAGACCGCGCTGTACTCGACGAAGTACCACCCGGAGGAAACCACCGACGACCTCGCCAAGGACAGCTACCTGATCAAGGTGGCGAACACGGTGGACGCGCTGAAGGACAACAAGAAGTTCCAGAACGCCGTCAACAAGGGCACGTACGACGCCTGGGCGATGAAGATGAGCAAGTCGTTCGACGACTCCAAGGGTGTCGACTCGACGCCGACCATCAAGATCAACGACAAGGTGATCACGAACCCGAGCACGGTCGCCGACTGGCAGAAGGCCCTCAAGGACGCGGGCGTCACCAAGTAACGCCTTCCGCAAGGCCATCGGCCGGCTGCTGAGCGCCGGCTGCTAGAGGGTTTCGAGGAAGCCGAGTGCCACCCGCCAGGTGGCCTCGGCGGCCTCCTCGTCGTAGTCCGGCAGACCGGGATCGGTGTAGAGGTGCCCGGCGCCCGCGTACCGGTAGATCTCCACGTCGGCCCCCGCCTTGCCCATCTGCAGATACCAGGCGGTCAGCCAGTCGTCGGGCTCGAAGGCGTCCGGCTCGGCGACATGCAGCTGGACCGGCAGTTCGTCCACCGAGGCGGTCTCCGCGATGTCGGACGTGCCGTGCAGGAGCAGCAGCCCGCGGGCCTTTTCGTCGCCGAGCGCCAGGGTCTGCGCGGTCGCCGCGCCCAGTGAGAACCCCGCGTACACCAGCCCCCGGTCCGAGTACGGTGCCGCGGCCAGCACCGCGCGCTTGAGCAGCTCGACCTTGCCCAGCTCGTCCTTGTAGACCATGCCCTCCTCCACGGTCTCGAAGGTGCGCCCCTCGAAGAGGTCGGGCGTCCACACCTCGTGTCCCGCCGCACGCAGCCGGTCCGCCGCGTCCCGCACCGCGGGCCGCAGACCGTAGGTCGAATGGAAGAGCATGATGTTCATGAGGCCATGGTGCCAGCCACGACTGACAACGCCGGTGCGAGGGCACATGTTCACGACCGCACCCGGCCGGTTACGGTCGAGGGCATGGAGAACGTGCTTCGCCCGCTGATCGTGATCGGCGGCTCGCTCGTACTGACGCTGCTGGTCGTCTGGACGGCCGACCTGCTGCTGCGGCGTGCCGACCAACGCCACCAGGGGGTCCCGCTGTGGAACCTGCTGCGCCGCTGCCGTCTTCCCCTGCAGTTCGCGATGTGCGCGGCGCTGCTGAGAGCGTCGTACGACCAGGCCGATCTCACCGACGACCACTCGGCGGGTGCCGGCCAGATCCTGACGCTGGTCCTCATCGGTTCCACGGCCTGGCTCATGGTGCGTATCGCGGCGGCGGTCGTCGAGTCCTCGTACTCCCGCTACGCCAACGCCCACCACGACGCGGCCAGGGTCCGCCGGGTCCGTACGCAGGTGACGCTGATCCAGCGGGTGGTCTCCGCGATCGTCGGTGTGGTGGCGGTCGCGGCGATGCTGCTGACCTTCCCGGCGATGCAGGCGGCCGGCGCCTCGTTGCTCGCCTCGGCCGGCATCCTCGGCATCGTCGCCGGTGTCGCCGCGCAGTCGACGCTCAGCAACATGTTCGCCGGGCTGCAGATCGCCTTCGGCGACATGGTGCGGCTCGGTGACACGGTGGTGGTGAACGGCGAGTGGGGCACGGTCGACGAGATCACGCTCACCTTCCTGACGGTGCGCACCTGGGACGAGCGCCGGATAACCATGCCGGTCTCGTACTTCACGTCGCAGCCGTTCGAGAACTGGTCCCGCGGCGGCGTGCAGATGACCGGCACGGTCTTCTTCCAGCTGGACCACAGCGCTCCCGTCGAGGAGATGCGCGACAAGCTCCGTGACATCCTCCGCGAGTGCCCCGCCTGGGACGGGCGCGACTACGGCCTCGCCGTCACCGACTCCACCGCCAGCACGATGGAGGTGCGCGCGCTGGTCACCGCGAAGGACGCGGACGACGTGTGGACGGTGCGCGTCAGCGTCCGCGAGCAGATGCTCCGCTGGCTGACCAGCCACCACCCGTACGCCCTGCCCCGCGTCAACACGGCCGACGCGGTCCTGCCGCCGAGCGCCGCCCACCCGAACGGCAACGGCAACGAGGCACACCGCCCGCGCACGACACCACGCGGCCGCATGGTGGAACCCCCACGCACAGGCCGAGGCTGACCCAGCCCCGACGGCGCCCGCCCCTGAGGGGCGCGGGGAACTGCGCGCCAAGCCCCCACCGACCGGCACCCGGCACCCAACGAGAGCGGCAACTCACCTCAAACTACGCACATCCAGATGCCGCAGCACCCGGTCCACGACCTCGGGGTCCGCCCCCGCCTCACTCCGCGCCGCGAGCACCTCGTGCCGGGCCGCGGACAGCATCTCCCCCTGGATCCGCCGCACCCGTTTGATCCGCCGGGCCCGCTGCTCATGGGCCTCCCGCCGCTCGTCCTCGCCCATGTCGGGACTGATGCGGTACCCGATGTCGAACGCCCGTCGCAGCAACTGCTCGGTGAGTTCGTCGGACAGCTCCTCCTTCTCGCCGATCTCCCTCAGCCGCTGCTTCGCGGCCTTGGCCGCCCGCACGGCGAGTGTCTTCTCGAACTCCTTCTCCTGGTCGGTGTCGGCCCGCACCCCCAGCCTCCGGACCAGCCACGGCAGAGTCAGCCCCTGCACCAGGAGCGTCGCCATGATCACGCCGAACGCGATGAAGACCATCTCGTCCCGGTTGGGGAACGGCGCCCCGTTCTCCGTCTCCAGCGGAATGGCCAACGCCAGCGCGACGGACGCCACTCCGCGCATCCCGGACCACCACATGACGACGGTCTCCCGCAGGCTCGTCGGGATGTCCTCGTCGAGGTCCCGCTTCGCGTGCAACCGCTTGGTCAGCCAGGTCGCGGGCAGCAACCACGCCAGCCGTACGAACACGACGACCCCCACGACGGCGGCGGCCCAGCCGAGCAGCTCACCCCACCGCCCCGACGCCGTCCTGATCGCGTTGTGCAGCTCCAGCCCGATGAGCCCGAACGCCACCCCGGTGACCAGCGTGTCGGTGATGTCCCAGAACGTGTGCCCGGCAAGCCTCGTCAGGACGTCGTCGGCGTCATTCGCGTACTCGGCCAGGAACAGCGCCGCGGTGAGCACCGCCAGCACCCCGGACCCGTGCAGTTCCTCGGCCAGTACGTACGCGGCGTACGGCACGAGGAGGGTCAGCCCGATCTGCAGCGTCGGGTCCCCGAGGTAGTCCATCAGCCGGTTCGCGCCCCACCCGAGCCCGAGCCCCATGGCGACCGCGACGACGGCGGACAGCAGGAAGTCCAGAGCGGCGCCCGGCAGCGAGAAGGAGCCGCTGACGGCGGCGGCGATGGCCACGTGGTAGAGCACGATGGCCGTCACGTCGTTGAACAGCCCCTCGCCCTCCAGGATCGACACCAGGCGGCGCGGCAGCCCCAGTTGCCCCGCGACGGCGGTCGCCGCGACCGGATCGGGCGGCGCCACCAGCGCGCCGAGCGCCACGGCGGCGGCGATCGGCAGCCCGGGCACGATCGAGTGGGCGACCACGGCGACCACGGCCGTGGTGACGAACACCAGGGCCACCGCGAGCAGGAAGATCGGCCGCTTGTTGGCGGCGAACTGCCGCCAGGAGGTGCGCCGTACGGCGGCGTAGAGCAGTGGTGGCAGCAGCGCGGGCAAGATCAGTTCGGGCGGGATGTCCACGTTCGGTACGAAGTCGAGGACGGCCAGGACGATCCCGAACAGGGTCATCAGTACCGGCGCCGGCAGCCTGAAGCGGTCCCCCAGCGGGACACTCACGACAGCCCCGAGCAACAGCACGAACAACAGGGCCAGCTGGTCCACGGTCAGCGCTCCGAGGTGGTCTGGAGATCAAACGGTCGAACCACCAGCGTGCCACCCGGGACCGCTCGGGCGAGTGACCGCCTCCGACCGGTACCGGTCCTCTCGACGAACCGGCCGCCCCCAGATGCCGGTCGATCTAGAGAGAGCGCCGCATCGCCCGATGCGGAATCCCGGCGTCGGGAAACTCCGGCCCGTACGCCACGTACCCCAGCCGCTCGTAGAACCCCAGCGCATGCGTCTGCGCGTGCAGATCGACCGCTGTCAGCCCACGCGCGCGTGCCGCGTCCTCGATGCCCCGCACGAGCGCAACCCCGACACCGTGTCCCCGCGCGGCCCGCGTGACGGCGAGCCGCCCCAGCGATCCGACGCCGGGCTCGCCGCCCGTACCGGCGGCCGACGCCTCGCCGTACAGCAGCCGTCCCGCGCCGAGCGGCACCCCGTCCTCGCGCACGGCGAGCACATGGACGACATCGGCGTCGTAGGCGTCGTACATGTCGTACTCAAGGTCCTCGGGGACCTGCTGTTCGACGACGAAGACCTCCTTGCGCACCGCGAAGCAGGCCTCACGGTCGGCGAGGTCCGCGGCGACCCGCACCACGTAGGGCGGCGATGACGGCCGCGACGGCGATGGCGAACTCACGCGTTGCTGTCCTCCCGCACGCGGTCCAGCGCCGCCTGCAGATCCTCGGGGTAGTCGCTCGCGAACTCGACCCACTGGCCGTCCCCGGGGTGCTCGAAGCCGAGCCGCACCGCCTGCAGCCACTGCCGGGTCAGCCCGAGGCGCTTGGAGAGCGTCGGGTCGGCGCCGTACGTCAGGTCGCCGACACAGGGGTGCCGGTGGGCCGACATGTGGACGCGGATCTGGTGCGTGCGCCCGGTCTCCAGCTTGATGTCGAGCAGCGAGGCCGAGCGGAACGCCTCGATCAGGTCGTAGTGCGTCACGGAGGGCTTGCCCTCGGCGGTGACGGCCCACTTGTAGTCGTGGTTCGGGTGCCGGCCGATGGGCGCGTCGATGGTGCCGCTGGTGGGATCGGGGTGGCCCTGGACGAGCGCGTGGTAGCGCTTGTCGACCGTGCGCTCCTTGAACTGGCGCTTCAGCGACGTGTACGCGTACTCCGACTTGGCCACCACCATCAGGCCCGACGTGCCCACGTCGAGGCGGTGCACGATGCCCTGGCGCTCGGCGGCGCCCGAGGTCGAGATGCGGTATCCGGCGGCGGCGAGGCCACCGATCACGGTCGGCCCCGACCAGCCGGGGCTGGGATGCGCGGCGACACCGACCGGCTTGACGATCACGACCACGTCGTCGTCGTCGTGCACGATCTCCATGCCCTCGACGGGCTCGGCGACGATCTGCACGGGCGCGGGCGCCTGCGGCATCTCCACTTCCAGCCAGGCGCCGCCGTGCACCCGCTCGGACTTCCCGACCACCGAGCCGTCGACCGTGACCTTCCCCGCCGCGGCGAGCTCGGCGGCCTTCGTACGGGAGAAGCCGAACATGCGGGAGATGGCGGCGTCGACGCGCTCGCCCTCCAGGCCGTCGGGAACGGGCAGGTTGCGGATATCGGGAACGGTGCTCACTCGTCGAGTATGCCGGACGGGTCGGACACGGCCGTACCGCAGCCCGCGCGCCCAGGCCTTGCCCGGTCCTTGCTCAGCCCTTCCTCAGTCCTTGTGGACACTGCCGTCCGGGTCCAGGCCCCGGAAGGACAGCAGCACGATCAGGATTCCGCCGCAGACGATCGCGGAGTCGGCGAGGTTGAAGACCGCGAAGTGCTTGGGTGCGATGAAGTCGACGACCGCGCCTTCGAGGATGCCCGGCGAACGGAAGATCCGGTCGGTGAGGTTGCCGAGCGCGCCGCCGAGCAGCAGGCCCAGCGCGATCGCCCAGGGCAGGCTGTAGAGCTTGCGGGCGAGCCGGGCGATCACCACGATCACGGCCGCGGCGATCACGGTGAAAATGATCGTGAACGCCTCGCCGAAGCCGAAGGCCGCGCCCGCGTTGCGGATCGCCTCGAACCGCAGCCAGTCCCCGATGATCTCGACCGGCTCGTGGTGCTCCAGCTTCGCGACCACGATCAGCTTGCTGATCAGATCCAGCGCGTACGCCAGCACGGCGACCGTGAAGAGCACGGCCACCCGGCGCTTGCCCCTGGGCACCCCGGCCTCACCCGAAGCACCCTCGGCACCGGACTCGCCCGAGGCCTTTCCGGGTCCGGACTCGGAACCGGAAGCGAGGCCGGAGCCCGGTTCGGAGCCGGGTGCGGAGCCTGGGCCGGGGTCGGAACCGGAGTCGTCCGAGCGCTCGCCCGACGCCACGTTCCTGTCGGGCTGCTCCGGCCCGGCCCCCGCCGCGCCCGGAGTATCCGGCGTACCGATGATGCGCTCCGCCTCTGCCACGTGAGTCCCTCAACCTAGGTGCCTGACTGAGCATGAGGGTACGGCACGGTCCACCGCGGCCACGTGCCCAGGAGGCTCCCCCGGCGGGTCAGTAGCGGCGCTCCTGCTTCTGCTTGCACTCGACGCACAGGGTGGCCCGCGGGAAGGCCTGCATACGGGCCTTGCCGATGGGGTTGCCGCAGCTCTCGCAGAGCCCGTACGTGCCCGCGTCCAAGCGCTGCAGGGCGCGTTCGGTCTGCTCCGCCATCTCCCGGGCGTTGGCCGCGAGCGCCATCTCGCTCTCGCGCGTGATGTTCTTGGTGCCGGTGTCGGCCTGGTCGTCGCCCGCGCCGTCCCCGGAGTCGCGCATCAGCCCCACCAGGGACTGCTCGGACTGGGTGATCTCGGTCCTCAGCCGCAGCGCCTCGGAGAGCAGCACCGAGCGGGCCTCCGCGACCTCCTCCGGCGTCCACGGGTCCTCGCCTGGGCGTACCGCGAGTTCGCCGGGGTCCACCTCGGCCACCCTTGCCTTGGGAACCGCGGTGGGCTTGTCCGCCGCGGCGGCCGTGCCAGGAGTCTTCTTCGCAACCACCGTCGTGGCTCCCGTCGTCTCGGCGGCCTGTGCCGCTCCCTCGGCCGCGGCAGCGACCGCCTTCTTGGCCGTGCGTGTGCCCTTCCCGCCCGCCTTCCCGGCAGGCACCGTGGCGGAGCCTTCGGTCCCCTCTACGGCCCCCTCTGCGGCGCTCTTCTCGGCGGCCGTCTTCCGTGGCGCCCGTTTCACCGGCGCGGCGGTCTTCTTCGCAGAGGCGGAAGCCGCCCTCGTAGCGGCCGTTCTCGCGGAAGCCTCCTTGGCAGCAGCCTTTTTGGCAGGAGCCTTCTTGGCAGGGGCCCTCTTCGCAGAGCTCGTCCCGGCGGCCGTCTTCCTCCCGCCGGCCGTCCTGCCGGCCGCCGCGCTCTTCTTGCCACTGACGTCCTTGGCCGCCGTCCCGGAGTCACCGGCCGCCCCTGTGGATCTGCCGGACGTCGACTGCTGTACGGCGGTCTTCTTCGCCACCATGGCCGCGGCCCCTTCACATATTGTGACCTTGCACGCGAATCGTGCTGGGACGATAAATCGACTTGCGTCCTGCGGCAACGGGGCACGCCGTCCGGTTCGCCCGCCCCGCCCGTACCGCACCGCGAGTCTGCAAGCGTTGTGCCCAGCTCCCCGCCCGGTAATCCGCCGAGTCCGCGGTCCCAGGATGTGAACACCGGCGCCGCGGCATTCGGGTCAGTGCACGCCGCCCGCCCGCGCCGCCGCCCCGCTCTCCGGGGCCCCGTAAAACCGGTCTGCCGCTGTCGGTCCGGCGCCGTACACTGGGCGCAGCGAGAAGCGTGGATGGGGACGAGTAGCGGCGTACGCGGCCAAGAGCGACCCGGGGACGGTGTGAGCCCGGGGGCGAGCGCGACGTGAAGATCACCCCGGAGCCGCCGGAAGAAAGCCGCAGCGAGGCAGCAGCGGCCGGTAGACCCGGTATCGCTACCCCAATGAGGGGGCTCACCGGCGTGCGGAAAGCGGCGGCGGGCCAAGGAGGGTGGTACCGCGGGAGCGCGCCGCACACGGCGTAGGTGACAACACAGCTCTCGTCCCTCCGGACGGAAGGCAGAAGTCCGCCGGAGGAAGTTCGTTGGATACGCAGCCGAGTACACAGCCGCAGTACCGCCAGGTGCCGGCCCAGATCGACCTGCCCGCCCTTGAGCACGCCGTGCTCGACTTCTGGAGCGAGCAGAAGATCTTCGCCAAGACCCTGGAGCAGTCCGAGGGCCGCCCGGAGTGGGTGTTCTACGAAGGCCCGCCCACGGCCAACGGCATGCCGGGCGCCCACCACATCGAGGCGCGTGTCTTCAAGGACGTCTTCCCGCGCTTTCGCACCATGCGCGGCTACCACGTGGGCCGCAAGGCCGGCTGGGACTGCCACGGCCTCCCGGTGGAGCTGGCGGTCGAGAAGGAGCTCGGCTTCACGGGCAAGAAGGACATCGAGGCGTACGGCATCGCCGAGTTCAACGCCAGGTGCCGGGAGTCCGTGACCCGCCACACCGACGCCTTCGAGGAGCTCACGACCCGCATGGGTTACTGGGCCGACCTCAAGGACCCGTACCGGACCATGGACCCGGAGTACATCGACTCCGTCTGGTGGTCGCTCAAGGAGATCTTCGACAAGGGTCTGCTGGTCCAGGACCACCGCGTCGCCCCCTGGTGCCCGCGCTGCGGCACGGGCCTGTCCGACCACGAGCTGGCACAGGGCTACGAGACGGTCGTCGACCCCTCGGTGTTCGTCCGTTTCCCGCTCACCTCGGGGCCGCTCGCGGGCGAGGCCGCGCTCCTGGTGTGGACGACGACCCCGTGGACCCTGGTGTCCAACACGGCGGTCGCCGCGCACCCCGACGTGACGTACGTGGTGGCGACGGACGGTGCGGAGAAGCTGGTCGTCGCCGAGCCGCTCCTCGCGAAGGCTCTCGGCGAGGGCTGGGAGACGACGGGCCAGTCCTTCACGGGCACCGAGATGGAGCGCTGGACGTACCGACGCCCGTTCGAGCTGGTCGAGTTCCCGAAGGGCGAACCGGCCCACTACGTGGTGAACGCGCAGTACGTGACCACCGAGGACGGCACGGGTCTCGTCCACCAGTCCCCCGCCTTCGGTGAGGAGGACCTCAAGGTCTGCCGGGAGTACGGACTGCCGGTCGTCAATCCGGTGCGTCCGGACGGCACCTTCGAGGAGAACGTCCCCCTCGTGGGCGGTGTCTTCTTCAAGAAGGCCGACGAACAGCTCACGGAAGACCTCCAGAACCGCGGCCTGCTCTTCCGGCACGTCCCGTACGAGCACAGCTACCCGCACTGCTGGCGCTGCCACACCGCGCTCCTGTACTACGCGCAGCCGTCCTGGTACATCCGCACCACGGCCGTCAAGGACCGCCTGCTCCAGGAGAACGAGAAGACCAACTGGTTCCCGGACTCGGTCAAGAACGGCCGCTACGGCGACTGGCTGAACAACAACATCGACTGGGCGCTGTCCCGCAACCGCTACTGGGGCACCCCGCTGCCGATCTGGCGCTGCGAGGACGACCACCTCACCGTCGTCGGCTCCCGCGCGGAGCTCACCTCGCTGACCGGCAGCGACCAGTCGGAGCTCGACCCGCACCGCCCGTTCATCGACGACGTCACGTTCGCCTGCCCGACGTGCGAGAAGACGGCCACGCGCGTGCCGGAGGTCATCGACGCCTGGTACGACTCGGGTTCGATGCCGTTCGCGCAGTGGGGCTACCCGTACAAGAACAAGGAACTCTTCGAGAACCGCTACCCGGCGCAGTTCATCTCGGAGGCCATCGACCAGACCCGCGGCTGGTTCTACACGCTGATGGCCATCGGCACGCTGGTCTTCGACAAGTCGTCGTACGAGAACGTGGTCTGCCTCGGCCACATCCTCGCCGAGGACGGCCGCAAGATGTCCAAGCACCTGGGCAACATCCTGCAGCCGATCCCGCTGATGGACCAGCACGGCGCCGACGCGGTCCGCTGGTTCATGGCGGCCGGCGGCTCCCCCTGGGCGGCCCGCCGCGTCGGCCACGGCACCATCCAGGAGGTCGTCCGCAAGACGCTCCTCACGTACTGGAACACGGTCGCCTTCCAGGCCCTGTACGCGCGCACGGCGGGCTGGGCGCCCAGCGAGGCCGATCCGGCCCCGGCGGACCGCCCGGTCCTCGACCGCTGGCTCCTGTCCGAACTGCACGCGCTCACCGACCAGGTGACGCAGGCTCTGGAGGCGTACGACACCCAGCGCGCGGGCAAGCTGCTCTCCGCGTTCGTCGACGACCTCTCCAACTGGTATGTACGCCGCTCCCGTCGCCGCTTCTGGCAGGGCCACAAGGCGGCGCTGCGCACCCTGCACGAGGTGGTCGAGACGGTGACGCGGCTGATGGCCCCGCTGACCCCGTTCATCACCGAGCGTGTCTGGCAGGACCTCGTGGTGCCGGTGTCCGCGGACGCCCCCGAGTCCGTACACCTGTCGTCCTGGCCGGAGGCGGACCTGTCCGTCATCGACCCGGAGCTGTCGCGGCAGATGGTGCTCGTACGCCGTCTCGTGGAGCTGGGCCGTGCCACGCGCGCGGAGTCCGGGGTGAAGACACGGCAGCCGCTGTCCCGCGCGCTGGTCGCCGCGACCGGATTCGGGTCCCTCGACCGTGAACTGCACGCGCAGATCACGGAGGAGCTGAATGTGAGCTCGCTCGCGTCCCTGTCCGATGTGGGCGGTTCGCTGGTGGACACGACGGCCAAGGCCAACTTCCGGGCGCTGGGCAAGCGGTTCGGCAAGGGCGTCCAGGCGGTGGCGAAGGCCGTCGCCGAGGCCGACGCGGCCGCGCTGTCCCTGGCCCTGCGTGAGGGCACGGCGTCGGTGGAGGTCGACGGCGAGACCGTCACGCTCGCCCCGGACGAGGTGATCATCACGGAGACCCCGCGCGAGGGCTGGTCCGTCGCGTCGGACTCCGGGGCGACGGTCGCCCTCGACCTGGAACTCACGGAGGAACTGCGCCAGGCCGGCCTGGCCCGTGACGCCATCCGTCTGATCCAGGAGGCCCGCAAGAACAGCGGCCTCGACGTGGTCGACCGGATCGCCCTGCGCTGGACGTCCACCGACCCGAAGGTCATCGCGGCGCTCACCGAGCACTCCGCCCTGATCTCCGACGAGGTGCTCGCCACGGCCTTCTCCCAGGGCGAGGCGGACGACACCTACGGCGCCACGTTCACGGACGAGCCCCTGTCGCTGACGTTCCGCCTGCGCAAGGCGTAGCGCCCCTAGCTGCGGGCATGCGTGCCGCCAGGGGCGATGGGGGTCCCCCCGGTCGAGCGAAGCCGAGACTGGGGGAGGGTGGGCGCAGCGGCACCCTGCAAGCGCAGGTCGCGACGACTCCGTGACCTGCGCACCGAAAAGGCCCCGGTCCACCAGAAACCTTGGTGGACCGGGGCCTTCGTCGTCACACACCGCGGACGCAGCTGCCGAGAACGGCGGCACAAAAGGGCGGAGCCCCCGGATATCCGGGGGCTCCGCCCTGAACGCTGCCGACGCCTACGGCGTGCGGGAGGCCGTCAGTTGTCGTCCTCGTCGATCAGGAAGCCACGCATCGGCGAGGGCGCCTGCTGCATCGGCGAGGGGGCCTGCGGCCGGACCGGCGCCATCGGCTGGGTCATGGCCGGCGACATCTGCTGCTGGCCGCCGTAGGACGGAGCCCCGGGACCGGGGCCGCCCATCTGCTGACCACCGTAGGACGGCGCGCTCGCCCCGGCCGGAGCCATGGACGGGCTCGGCGACGACGGAAGCGAAGCGGTCGCGGGCGCCCTCGGCGGCGCCAGCGAGTCGTCGGCCTGCGTCTCCAGCTGCCGCAGCTGCGACTCCAGGTAGGACTTCAGGCGCGTGCGGTACTCGCGCTCGAAGCCTCGCAGGTCCTCGACTTTGCGCTCCAGCGTGGCGCGGGCAGACTCCAGGGAGCCCATCGCGACGCGGTGCTTCTCCTGCGCGTCCCGCTCCAGGGCGTCGGCCTTGGCACGGGCGTCGCGCTCCAGACCCTCGGCGCGGCTACGGGCCTCGCCGACGATCTTGTTGGCCTCGGAACGGGCCTCGGCGATCGCCTGGTCGGCGGTCTGCTGGGCCAGCGAGAGCACGCGGGCGGCGCTGTCGCCACCGGGACCCTGACCGGGCTGTCCCATCTGCGGGCCGTGCCCGCCCATCGGACCACCCATGGGACCGCCCATCGGGCCGCCCATCTGCTGGGGCATCTGCTGTTGCTGCATCTGACCCTGCATGGGGCCGGGACCCTGGCCCATGGGGCCCTGGCCCATCGGACCCTGACCCATCGGGCCTTGGCCCATGGGTCCCTGGCCCTGACCCATCGGGCCCTGGCCCATCGGACCCTGACCCATGGGGCCCTGGCCCTGCTGGCCACCCTGCTGGGCACTGGGGCCCGCGGGCAGCTGAGGAGCACCGCTCGGCAGCTGGGGCGGCCCACCCATGGGGCCACCCATCTGCTGCTGCGGCGGGCCCGATATGCCGGCGGGTACGGGACCGTTGGGACCGCGCATGCCCTGCGGCGGACCCTGCTGTTGCTGCTGTTGGTCCTGCTGTTCGGGCGGCTTGCGCATGCCCTGTTGCTGGTTCTGCGCGGCGGCGCGTGTGGCTGCTGCCAGCTTGGCGCGCAGGTCCTCGTTCTCGCGGAGCAGGCGGGTCAGTTCGGCTTCGACCTCATCGAGGAAGGCATCGACCTCGTCCTCGTCATAGCCTTCTCGGAGGCGGACGGTCGTGAACTGCTTGTTCCGCACGTCCTCGGGGGTCAACGGCATCTCTTCACCTCAACGTAGTCGTCGGCATCGTCGGCGTTCGGCAAGACCGTATCGTTCACAGCCGGCTCACGACGGAGATCAGGATGTAGACGATGATCATCAGTACGAAGAAGGACAGGTCGAGCGCCACGCCCCCGAGACGTAGCGGCGGAATGAACCGCCGCAGAAGCTTGAGCGGTGGATCAGTGACAGTGTAGGTGGCCTCAAGAACGACCACCATCGCCTTGCCGGGTTGCCATGAGCGGGCGAACTGGAAGACGTAGTCCATGACGAGCCGGAAGATCAGCACGATGAGGAAACACATCAGCGCGACGTAGAGAACCTGCACAACCACGCTCATGATCCGCGCTTCCCTCTCCCCTGTTTCCCTGCTTGTCCCGGTCCTGCGTCTCAGCTCTGGTTGAAGAACCCGCCCTCTGCGATGCGAGCCTTGTCCTCCGCCGTGACATCGACGTTAGCAGGCGACAACAGGAACACCTTCTGCGTCACCCGCTCGATGCTCCCGTGGAGACCGAACACCAAACCGGCCGCGAAGTCGACAAGTCGCTTCGCATCCGTGTCGTCCATCTCGGTCAGATTCATGATCACCGGGGTGCCCTCACGGAAGTGTTCCCCGATGGTACGGGCCTCGTTGTAGGTCCGGGGGTGCAGTGTGGTGATCCTGTACGGCTCTCGTTCCGACACGACCTTGGGCATGATCACCGGTGCGTTCTTCTCCAGGCTCTGACGTTCTTGTGTGATGGACGCCACGGGCGCGATTCGGGCCGGACGCCCAGATTCCGCGCCGAGCGAAGCGGAATGGGACACGGGGTCGCGCTGTACCGACGGCTGCACCACTCGTACCGATTCGTCCCGTTGGGACTGATGTGGCTGGTGCGACTGATGCGACGGCTCATGCCGCCGGCGGTCCCGCTCGGGCTCCGGATCCAGTTCGGGCTCGAAGTCGTCGTCGGGGTCGAAGCCCCTGCCGTCGTACCCATCGTCCTCCACGAGGCCGAGGTAGACCGCCATCTTGCGCATCGCGCCGGCCATTGCTCTGAGTCCTCCGCTCTGTGGTGGATCGGCTGACTGTTGCCAAGTGCCCGCGATCCACGAGGTCGAAATGCCCGCCAATGGCGGTAATGACCATATTTTCTGCTGTGGTCCGACTTCTTGGCGACGTTACCCGAGCCTGGGGCGGACGCCGAGTACCGCAGTGCCGACGCGTACATGTGTCGCTCCGGCCGCCACTGCTTGTTCGAGGTCTGCGCTCATGCCTGCCGAGACCATGTTCGCAGCCGGATGGGCGCGGCGCAGGTCAGTCGACAAATCCATCAGCCGCTCGAACGCCGCTTGTTCACGCCCCGCGTACGGTCCGGTGAGCGGAGCGACGGTCATCAGTCCGTCGAGCCTCAGCCCCGGAGCCTCCGCGACGAGTGCGCCCAGTTCCTCGACGCCCTCGACCCCTACACCACCACGCGCTCCCAGTCCAGCCTTTCCGGCCGCGGACTGCTCCGCGTCGAGCGCAACCTGGATGAGACATCCCACCTCGCGCCCGGTCCGTACCGCCTCCTTCGACAGGGCGGTGACGAGCCGCGCCCGGTCGACGGACTGCACGACATCCGCGTAACCGACCACGGAACGCACTTTGTTGGTCTGCAACTGGCCGACGAAATGCCAAGAAAGGGGCAGATCGGAACAGGCGGCGGCCTTGGGCGCCGCGTCCTGGTCACGGTTCTCGGCGACGTGCCGCACACCGAGTTCCGACAGGATCCGCACATCCTCGGCGGGGTAGGTCTTGGTGACCACGATCAGGGTCAGATCCTCGCGCTTGCGTCCGGCCGCCACGCACGCGGCGACGATGCGCTCTTCCACTGTCGCCAGATTCGCGGCGAGTTCGGTCCTGCGGTCCGTCATGCCGATCAGTCCAGCCACACATAGCCCGCGAGCCGGCCGGTGAGGCCCTCGCGGCGGTACGAGAAATGGTCGTCCGACTCGATCGTGCAGACCGGCGACTGCTCCCGGTCGCGCACTCCGAGCCTCTCCAGCTGCGCGTGCACCCCCGCGGTCACATCGACCGCCGGCGTACCCCAACTGGTCTCGGCGTACGCCCCCGGCTCGACGGCCGCGACCTCGGCCCGCATCGCGTCCGGCACTTCGTAGCACCGGCCGCAGACGGCGGGGCCGGTGCGGGCGACGATCCGGGCCGGTTCGGCGCCGAGCCCCACCATCGCCTCGACGGCGGCGGGTACGACCCCGGCGACCATGCCGGGCCGTCCCGCGTGGGCGGCGGCCACGACACCGGCGACCGGGTCCGCGAGCAGGACAGGGGTGCAGTCCGCGGTGAGCACGGCGAGGGCGAGGCCCCGGCGGGTGGTGACGACCGCGTCGGCCTCCGGCACCGGGCGCTCTCCCCAGGGCTCGTCGACCACGACCACGTCGGGTCCGTGGACCTGCTTCATCCAGACGACCCGCGCCGGGTCGAGACCCAGCGACGTGGCCGCCAGTTCGCGATTGGTCCGCACCGACCCGGGGTCGTCGCCGACCGCTCCGCCGAGATTGAGCTCCTCGTACGGAACGGCGCTCACCCCGCCCCACCGGTCGGTGAAGGCGAAGTGCGCGCCGCTCACAGTGCTCCTTGCCGAGCGCCGTCCTATCACTTGAGGAAGTCCGGCACGTCCAACTCCTCCGCAGCGCTGTCGGAGTAGGACCGCGACGGCGGGACCGGCGGGGAGACCGGCGGCAGTTCGTTGCCGGCGGGCTCCGGGGCGGACTCCTGCGACTCCTTCGGCGTGACGCTGCCGAGAGAGCCGAAGGACGGGCGGCTGTCGCCCGACCGCGCCGGTGTGGGCTCGTCGCGCTTGGCGGAGGACGAGCCGAGCACGGTGTCCCGCTTGGACGGGGGCTGCCCGCCGTCGAAGCCGGCCGCGATGACGGTGACCCGTACCTCGTCGCCGAGCGCGTCGTCGATGACCGCGCCGAAGATGATGTTGGCCTCGGGGTGCGCGGCCTCGCTCACCAGCTGGGCGGCTTCGTTGATCTCGAACAGGCCGAGGTCCGAACCGCCGGAGATCGAGAGCAGGACGCCCCGGGCACCGTCGATGGAGGCTTCCAGGAGCGGCGAGGAGATCGCCATCTCGGCAGCCGCCACCGCGCGGTCGTCGCCGCGGGCCGAGCCGATCCCCATGAGGGCCGAACCCGCCTCGGACATCACGGACTTGACGTCGGCGAAGTCGAGGTTGATCAGACCGGGTGTGGTGATGAGGTCGGTGATGCCCTGAACACCCGACAGTAGGACCTGGTCCGCCGACTTGAACGCGTCGAGGACGGAGACCTGGCGGTCCGAGATGGACAGCAGCCGGTCGTTCGGGATGACGATGAGGGTGTCGACCTCTTCGCGGAGTTCCGCGATGCCGTCCTCGGCCTGGTTGGCGCGGCGCCGGCCCTCGAAGGTGAACGGGCGGGTGACCACGCCGATGGTGAGTGCGCCGAGCGAGCGGGCGATGTTGGCCACCACCGGCGCGCCGCCGGTGCCGGTGCCGCCGCCCTCGCCGGCTGTCACGAAGACCATGTCGGCCCCCTTGAGGACCTCCTCGATCTCCTCGCGGTGGTCCTCCGCGGCCTTGCGGCCGACGGCCGGGTTGGCTCCGGCGCCGAGTCCGCGGGTGAGTTCGCGGCCGACGTCGAGCTTGACGTCGGCGTCGCTCATCAACAGCGCCTGGGCGTCCGTGTTGATGGCGATGAACTCGACACCCTTGAGACCGACCTCGATCATCCGGTTGATGGCATTGACACCACCGCCGCCGACACCGATGACTTTGATGACTGCGAGGTAGTTCTGCGGTGCTGCCACGTCGAAGGCCTCTCGCCTCGAGTTACGTGTCGTCGCCTCGCACGGTCGCGATCCGACGACTGATGCCGAATGGGACGGTCCGAACGCCGACCCGAACCCTAACGCTGAAGTTTAGGGTTACCAGTGTGTCTGTTCCTTGGACTCTTCCGAACAGGACACTAAGTCGACAAGTGGCGCACGTTCAACGAACACGCCGAACCTCCCGTTTTTCTTTTCACCCTATGTGATCAGCCATAGCGCTGCCCAACCAGGGTGCTGGCCTGCGCGGATGTGCGTCAACTCGTCGATGACGCGGGGGCGGTGGGGACACTGACGTCGAAGTGCCGTGCCTTCGGAGCGGCTTTCATGAGTGCAGTGAGCGTATGCGCCTTGGCGCGGCCGCTCTCACCACTTCCCCAGTCGACGGTGCGCCCACCGCTCAGCTCAAGGGTGACGGAGTCGTAGGAACGGACCTCGACGACCCGGGTGGCGCGCGCGACCGCGGCCGGCAGGGAACGGGCCACGAGCACCGCCTCGCGCACCAGTCGGGCGGTGCCGAAACGGCGCAGACCCGCCGATCCCGCGGACCCCCCGGGCTGGGAGACCGTCAATTCCAGTACGGGCACGCCCTGCGGGGCGCGGGAGACCGTGGCATATCGCACACCTTTGGCGTCCACTTCGACATACTTGCCCCCCTTGCCAGGTTTTTCGTCGATGAGGACCGGTGTGCGCTCGGTGACTTTCAGCCCGATCGCGTGGGGCCAGGAACGGGTGACGTCGACCGAGTCGATGCGCGGCAGTTTGCGGCGCAGCCTCTCCTCGACGGCGTCGGTGTCGACGGAGACCAACGGCGAGCCGACCCGGACACCGGCCGCCTCGACGACCTGTTCGGCCGTCAGGACCCGCGTGCCCGAGGCCGATACACGCTCCACGCGCGTCCACTGCGAGCCGTAGAGGACCCAGACGCCGCCCGCGGCGAGCAGGACCAGACAGACCGCCGCGGCGATGAGCGCCCGGGGCCCCGGCAGCCTCTTGAGCAGGGGCGACCGGAGCGGGCCGGAGGCCGATTCCCGCCGGCCTTGTCCGTCTTGCCGTTCGCCGCGTTCGCCGCGTTCGGCGGTGGTCGGTCCGGCCACGCTCTCCTGCCTTCTGCCACGCGCTAGCGGCGTGACGCGATCGCCTCGTACACCATCCCGACGAGCAGGTCGTCGGCGTCCCGGCGGCCGAACTCGGAGGCGGCACGGGACATCTCGAACAGCCGGTGCGGATCGGCGAGCACGGGCAGGACGTTGCCCTGGATCCACTGCGGCGTCAGTTCCGCGTCGTCGACCAGCAGTCCGCCGCCCGCCTTGACCACCGGCTGGGCGTTCAGCCGCTGTTCGCCGTTGCCGATGGGCAGCGGGACGTAGACGGCGGGGAGCCCGACGGCGGAGAGTTCGGCGACGGTCATCGCGCCCGCGCGGCAGAGCATCATGTCGGCCGCGGCGTACGCGAGGTCCATCCGGTCCACGTACGGTACCGGGATGTACGGGGGCATCCCCGGCATCTGGTGGACCTGCGGCAGTTCGTTCTTCGGGCCGACCGCGTGCAGGATCTGGATGCCGGCCTGCTGGAGGTACGGGGCGGTCTGCTGGATCACCTCGTTGAGGCGGCGGGCGCCCTGCGAGCCGCCGGAGACCAGCAGGGTCGGCAGGGAGGGGTCGAGCCCGAACGCGGCGCGGGCCTCGGGGCGGACGGCGGCCCGGTCGAGCGTGGCGATGGAGCGGCGCAGCGGGATGCCGATGTAGCGGGCGCCGCGGAGCTTGCTGTCCGGGGTGGAGACGGCCACCTGGGCCGCGTACCGCGAACCGATCTTGTTGGCCAGTCCCGGCCGGGCGTTGGCCTCGTGGACGATGATCGGGACGCCGCGCCGCTTGGCGGCGAGGTAGCCCGGCAGGGCGACGTAGCCGCCGAAGCCGACGACCGCGTCCGCCTTCGTGCGTTCCAGGATCTGCTCGGCCGCCTTGATCGTGCCGCGCAGCCGTCCGGGGACGGTGATCAGCTCCGGGGTGGGCTTGCGCGGCAGCGGTACCGCGGGGATCAGCCCCAGTTCGTAGCCACGTTCTGGTACGAGTCGGGTTTCGAGTCCGCGCTCCGTGCCCAGGGCCGTGATCCCCACAGTCGGGTCCTGCCTGCGCAGGGCGTCCGCGAGGGCGAGCGCGGGCTCGATGTGGCCGGCGGTCCCCCCACCGGCGAGTACGACATGCACCGAAATTCACCGCTCTCCGGACGAACGCGCCGAGGCACGCCGTCTCATCGTGTTCCACTTGCGAGGCCCCCGGACAGCGGAGCCTCTCACCGCAGCCCGCTTTCTGCCAAAGCGGGGTTGCCGCATCGCGAGCGCCGTCCGCGCAGCGGGGTCCTCACGCGCGAAGGCGATGAGGAGTCCGATGGCGAACATGGTCGGCAACAGGGCGGAACCCCCGTAGGAGAACAGCGGGAGCGGGACACCGGCGATCGGCAGCAGACCGAGCACCGCACCGATGTTGATCACGGCCTGAGCCGTGATCCAGGTGGTCACGCCACCCGCGGCGTACCTCACGAAGGGGTCCTCCGTGCGTCCGGCCACGCGGATACCCGCATAGCCTAGGGCCGCGAAGAGCGCGAGTACCGACAGAGTGCCCGCCAGGCCCAGTTCCTCACCTGTGATGGCGAAAATGAAGTCGGTGTGCGCCTCGGGCAGTTGGCCCCATTTCTCCATACTCGCGCCGAGGCCGGACCCGAAGAGGCCGCCGGAGGCGAGGGCGTAGATGCCGTGCACGGCCTGCCAGCAGGAGTCGTCGGGGCCCGGTTCGGTGGCGCCGAGGCAGGCGAGGCGGGCCATCCGGTTGGGGCTGGTCTTGATGAGGATCACGCCGAGGGTCACCGCTATGGCGAGCACCCCGCCGAAGAGCCGGGTCGGCGCCCCCGCGAGCCACAGGAGGCCGAACAGGATCGCGGTGAGGATGATCGCCGTGCCCATGTCGCCGCCGATCATGATCAGCCCGAGCAGCATGAACGCCACCGGCACGAGCGGCACCAGCATGTGCTTCCACTGGCCCAGCAGCCGCTTGTCCTGTTTGCGGGCGAGCAGGTCGGCTCCCCACAGCACGAGGGCGAGCTTGCCGAACTCGCTGGGCTGGAGCTGGAAGGGGCCGCCGACCGAGATCCAGTTCTGATTGCCGTTGACCGCGACTCCTATCCCCGGCACCTGGACGAGGATCATCAGGAAGACCGAGCCCAGGAGTATCGGGTAGGCCAGCGCCCGGTGCAGTTTGGACGGCATCCGTGAGGCGGCCAGCAGCAGCAGGCTGCCGAGCACGGCCGCGAGGAACTGCTTGCGGAAGAAGTAGGACCCGGGCAGCGACAGCTGGAGCGCGGTGATCTGCGACGCGGAGTACACCATCACCAGGCCGAGCGCGGTGATCAGCAGACTGCCGCCGAGGATCAGGTAGTACGCGGTCAGGGGCCGGTCCCAGGCACGGCGTGCGCGGGTGTAGAGGCGGCGTACGGGGTTGTCGCGCGGCAGGCGGGGCCCGGGGGGCCGCC
>NZ_LIPP01000034.1 GCF_001418335.1 Streptomyces aurantiacus
GGCCCCGGCTGCTTTCCGTTGCCGGGACGACCGTGCGTCCGGCTACTTGTTCCACCTCTTGTTGGTGTTGTTGACCTCCAGCTCCGCCGCCGTCAGATCCACATGCAGGGGGATTCCGGGGCGGTTTCCCACCTTGATGAGGAAGTTGCCGAGGCCGGGCGGGGCGGTACGGCGGCCGGCCGCGCCGTCCCACGCGGGCGGGGTGGACCAGTCCACCAGGAGACGCTTCTCGGGGTCGGTCAGTTCGACGATCTGGGCGAGCCCCGGCATCTCGGCCGGGGGCAGGCCCGCACAGATCACCATGCCCGCGCGTTCGACGAAGCCCTTGGCCTTGGTGCGGTCCTCCTCGGTGGGCAGGGCGAGCAGGTCGTCGAGACTGTGGGTGATCATGGCCAGGCCCACTCCGCGCTGACGGTCCAGGCGGGTGAGCGCGTTGACCCGGTCGACCAGGCCCCGGCCCGCCTGGAGGACACGCCACAGTTCGTCCATGACGAGGAAATAGTTGCGCTGTGGCTCCAGGCCGGCGTCCGCGAGCGCGTGCGCGGCGGAGACCGCGCCGAAGCCGTACGACCAGCAGGACAGCAGTGCCGCCGCCTGGAGCAGGACCTCGCTGTCGTCGATGCCGCTGATGTCGAAGCAGACGGGCCGGTCGAGCTTCATCGGCTCGGTGGTCGGTCTGGCGAAGGTGCCGCCCAGCCGGCCGTCGCCAAGGAGCGCGGTCAGCGACGCCTCCAGGTTCTCGGTGATGTCCCGGTAGCGGGTGATGTCGCCGCGGTCGAGAGCGACCGACCGCACGGCCTGCGGGGCCTCCTTGATGACCTGGACCAGGTCGCCGAGCACCGGTATGTAACCCGAGCCCGAGGGGTGCCGGTCGTCGAGGACGTTCAGAGCCGCCGAAATGATCGTCTCCTCGCGGTCGGTCGGCGGCGCCGAGCGCAGGATCGTCACCAGCGCGGAGACCATGTGCAGGCGGCGGCCGTGGATGTCGGCGAGCAGCCGCTGGCGCGCGTCGCCGGTGAGCCGGTCCGCGGCCTGGATGGACGCGCCCGGGTCCAGCACGTTGAGGCTGCCGCGGCCCCTGCCCAGGCTGATGACCTGTCCGCCGATCGCCCGGATCAGGTCCACGTAGTCGGGCTTGAGGTCGCCGAAGATCAGCGGGTGGACGCCGTAGCCGGACAGGCCCAGCGCCATCCGCCGTATGACGGTCGACTTGCCGAGCCCGGGGCGGCCCAGCACGAACATCGAGGGGTTGGCCAGCAGGCCCGTACGGGTGAACCACGACACGGGGTCGCAGCACACGGTGGCGCCGGAGTCGAGGTCGCGGCCCAGTGGCACCCCGATCATGGGGGTTCCGGCGCCGGCGCCGAACGGCCACAAGCCGCACACCTGCACCGAGGTTCCACGCCATTCCGGTGCGGGATCCACGTAACCGACCATTCCGCCGCCGTGGCCGGGCCAGCCCCGGGAGGTGGGGCGCGGCGGACGGTGTTCCCTGGTCTTGCTCACCATCGAAATTCCCCTGTACCGAGTTGTACTGAGTCGAGTCGGCCTGGACCGGGTCGTCCTGGACCGAGTTGTCCTTGATCGGGGTCCTGCTGCGGGTTCTTCGAGCCCTACATCGAGTCCCGTACCGTCTGCGGCAACGCCGTGTGCAACGGGAGTACAAGGCCCAGCGGCAGCGCCGCGGCGAACGCCGCCGCCTGTGAGCCGTAGACCGGCCGCACCGCGATGCGCGCGGCGGGTGCCAGGTTGTCGATGGCCGCGGCTGCCGCGGTCAGCGCGTCCGCGGAGTTGACGGTCGCCGTGATCAGCAGGCCGAAGCGGATGACTCCGTGTCCTTGGGCCTGTTCCTCGGTGGTCCTGCGCGCCGCGGTCAGCTCGGCGTCGTCGCGTGCCTGCCCGATCTGCGACTGCTGGGCGTTGAACAGAGCGTTCTTGTAGTCCTGTTGGACGACTCGGGCTCCCTCGGCTCGGCTGTGCGGGCGGTACAGCAGCGTGACCCGTTTGCGGGCGATGTCGCGGTTGGGCTGCACCAGGCCGGTCAGCACGTTGGAGAACACCTCGCCCTGGGGTGCCTCCGTCATGGCCCAGGTCACGCTGAACACCCCGTCGTGCCGGTAGTGGTCCCAGGCTTCCTGGGCCGCCATGGGTCCGGCCTGGTCCCAGGTCAGTCCGCTGCCGCCGGAGGCCCGCGACTCCTCCACCAGCGGCGCCACGGTCGGGTCGTAGGCGACGCGCACCGCCTCGGCGAGCTCGGTCGCGGTCATCGGCACGGCCGTGCCTGCGCCGGTCATGGACAGCCCGGCGGTCAGTCCCGGCAGGCGCGTACCGATGTGCAGCGCCATGTCCTCGGCGCTGCGGCGGGGTGCGCCCTCGCGGGCCGCGCCGGAGTACGTCAGCGCGATCCGCGTGGCGATCTGCGCCGAGCCCGCGGGATAGGCGGCCAGTACCTCCCGCAGCATCAGCCTGGCCAGTTCGGGGGATTCGTCGACGGCGTTGGCCGCGATCTCCTGCTGGAGCCGGACTCCGGAGTCGGGTGCGGTCTCCACGGTGACGCTCGCGGCGACGAGGCCCGGCTCGGCGCCCAGGACGGACAGCCACTGACCCCAGTGAGCCACCCAGATGTCGACCTGCTGCTCGTCGACGAGGGCGGCTCCGTCCGCGTCGCAGGAGATGACGACGGTGTGATGTCCGGTGGCCGGGATGGTGATCACGGCGAACGGTCGTCCGTAGCCGTCCTGTGCCTCCGTGAGGGTGGACTCGGCGGCCAGGCCCGGCAGTTGGCAGGTGCCGAAGCCGGCCCTGCCCATCGGACCCGAGCGGTACAGATGGCCGCCGGAGGCAGTGGTGCGCCGCCACGCCATCCGGACCGCGCCCCGCTGCATCAGGGTGCGGCCGTGCCGGTCCCGCAGTGCCAGCGGGGCCAGCACCACCACCAGCACCACGGCCAGGGCCAGTGCGGCCCACAGGGAGATCAGTGTGGCCAGGACGACGGCGATGAGCCCGGCGAACAGCAGCAGGGTCGCCCCGAGGGACAGACCTCGTAGGCCGGAGGTGCGGGGCTTGCGGAAGTTGCCGTAGGTGCGGGGGTGGGTAGCTTCAGTGGCTGCCACGGGACTCCTCCTGCTGTTCGTCGGTGTGCTGCCGGGCCGGCGACGGAACGGGGGCCGCCGCCTCCCACCGGTGCTCGGGCCGTGTCTCTCCGGGGTCCTCCGTGGCCACCTGTTCCGCTGTGCCGGCCGGGTCCACCGGCTGTGCCAGCCAGGTGGTGCCCGCGGGGCTCGCCGCCGCGCCGGGGGTGGCGCGCGCGCCGTTGGTTCCCGGGCCGCCCGTCGCCGCACCCTGGACGGTGCGCGCGCCGCTGCCGCCGAGCCCGCTCGCCGCCGCGCCGGGAGTGGCCCGCGCGCCGCTCGTTGTCTGCCCGTCCGCGCTCACGGCGGCCCCGGACACCGACCGGCCGGCGGCCGGGCCGCGCAGGTGCGGAACGGACAGCGCTCCTACGGCTCCGGCCGAGCCGCCGGTGCCGGCACCGGCGGCAGCCCCGGCCACGCGTCCCGTCCCGGATGCCGCCGCCTGTACGACGGGTGCGGCGAACCGCATCAGCGCCGGCAGGGTGAAGCAGGCCAGGACGATCAGGACGACGCCGGAGACCATGGAGACGACGTCGTTCTCCTCCGTCCGGCCGGACATCGAGAAGGCGGCCGCGTACACGACGGCCGCGGCCGGTTTGTACAGTACGAAGGCGAGCAGCCAGCCGACGGACCTGCGGAACCAGACCCGGCCCGTGGCGGTGGAGCTGGCCGCCGCCGCCAGGGGCAGCGTGCCGGTGAGGATCACCAGCATGGCCATGCGCACGATCATCAACGCGATCTGGGTGACGCTGCCGACGATCACCAGCACGGCCATGAACAGGACGAGGAACGACGAGTCCGCGTCGCCGAGGGCCAGCATGGCCGAGGTCCGTTTGTCGAACTCGGCCACGCAGCTCTCCACCGGGTCGCCGGTGGCGCTGATCTCCCGGCAGCCGGTGGACCTGTCGATGATCCAGACGCTGAACTTGTCTCCCGCCTCGGCCAGCAGATTGACCGTGGCGACCCCGGCCGAGGAGACCACCACCAGGTTGAGCAGCCCCTGAAGGGCCTGCCGTGCGGGTTCGCCGCGGCGCTGCCAGGCGAGGTGCCCGGCCGCCACCAGGAGACACAGCACGGCGGTGAACGTGGTGAACCAGAGCGTGGAGCCGCGCAGGAACGCCACCGGGCCGTTGTCGTCGGTCAGGTCGGGACTGCCCAGGCCCATCCAGGCACCGCCGATGGCCTTGACGGTGGTGCTCGCCGCTTGTGCGGCGCTCTCGGCTATCTCGTCGAACCCGCTGCCGCCGAGGTCCTTGGGGGCGGTCCCCGTCCCGTCGCCCACGCAGAAGCCGCCGACCGTGGGAGGTACGAAGCCGAAGTCGCAGCCCGCCATCACACACCTCCCCACGGGGTGTATCCGGCGAGGGAGTCGACCGGGGTGGGGTCCGGCGGGTCGGCCGGGTACTCCAGCCGCCAGTCCCCGTCCTGCCACAGCACCGTCGTGGTGGCGGCCTGCATCCGGCCGTCCGGGAACCGCCACACGGTCTGGATCACCGCGGTGGTGTCGTTGTGGGTGACGAACCTGAATCCGGCGATCTGACCGTGGGCGCCGTCGTCCGGGCCCGGGGCCGCCGTCTGCTCCGCCTTGGTCCGGTCGGCGATGTAGGCGTCGCGGCCCGCGCCGACGGTCTGGGTACGGGTCACCTCCAGCCAGTCGTCCGCGGCCAGGTAGCGCACGCTGATCTGGCTGGTGGCCAGCAGGGCGCCGACGGGCGTGTGGGCGTAGCAGCGTGCCAGGTCCTTTCCGGCCACGGCGGGGCCCGCCTTCTTCGAGGAGGGGAGGGCGACAGTGTCGTACAAGGTCCAAGTCACCCCGGTGGGGGCCGAGTTGGGCACGTCCTGCGGGCTGTCGGCCGGTTCGGGGCACGCGGTTCCGGCGTCGGTGGACGCGGCCGACGACGGGCCGGCGGCGCCTGTGGTGGGCTCTTTCGCCGTGGTCGAGCCGTCGTCGCCCGAGATGTCCGAGGCGACGCCGAGCACTGCCCCGATGACGGCGATGAAGCCGATGAACGCGGCGGCGAGGACGAAGCCGCCACGCAGCCACGGGCTGCGCGGCTCGCCGGCCGCCACCCGGTTGCCGGGCTCTGCCATGTTCTCTACCTCATCCTCGTGGGTTGCCGGGTGACGGGTGGTCGGTCGGACCGACAGGTGCCGGAGAGTTCACCGGTCCCCCTAGACAAGCGCGCCGACGATGCCGGAGGCGGAGCCGATGAGCAGGCACGCGCCCAGTACGAAGCCGAGTCCCCTGGCGTGCTCGCGGCCGCCTCCTCGGGAGTGGTCGACGGCCATCCTGGCGGCGACGCTGAAGATGCCCGCCACGCACAGGGCGGTGACACTCCAGGCCACCCACTTCAGCACGGTCAACAGGTCCTCGGCGCCGGGCGGCGCCTCTCCCCCGCCGACGTCCGGTACGCCCGTGGGCCGAGGAGGCGCCGCGGCGAGGTCGGCAAGTGGGGCGATGTGCGGTGAGGCGTCCAGAGCGGCCGCCAGGAAGCTGGACAACGTGTCTCTCCCTACGTGGGTCGGGTGAGTCGGGTCAGGTCGCGCACCAGTGGCGCGCACTGCTTGGGGATGTTCTCCAGGGGCGATCCGCCGAGCCGCCAGGGCTCCACCCAGGGGATCTCCCACAGGCGGGGCACCGCGCCGGAGACCAGCCGCACCAGGTTCTGCAGGATGCGGGGACGCCGGCCGGGGGCGTCGGCGACGACGACCAGGCCGAGCAGGTCGACGCCGGTGACCATGCCCGACCCCCATTGCTGCGCCGCGTTCTGCGCGGCCGCGATGCCGTTCGCGCTGGAGCGGGCGACGAGCACGACCGACCGGGACCGCGCCGACATGGGCCAGGCGCGGTTCGCGTCCCGGCCGCCGGGCACGGCCTGCTCCAGCGTGGTGACACCCGCGCCGCCGTGCACACCCAGCCACCACCAGTCGTCATCGGTGTCCGACTGCGGCCGGGCGACGGGCAGTGCCCGCTCAGGCCGTGGCACTCCGGCGCCTTGTGGCGCCTCGGGGCCCGTGAGCCCCGTCGACACGTCCTGAACCGATCGCCGAGGTTTCCCGTTGGTGCCCCCGGAAGGGCGCGACTGCGGCAACCAGGGATTGACAACCGGCACATCCCCCGCCACGGCATCTCCTTCGACTGTCAGCACAATACGCTGATAGTACGCATACGTTGGCAAGATATGGCAAGTCACTAGTTTTCAGACATGGGAATTCCAGGGGCAGTTGAGGCCTCAGCGCATCGCATGTCTTCCCGCATCCCAGACCCGTTTGGGGAGTTGCACATGACCGGTCCGACCGCGCAGCGACAATCGACGATGTTGGTGACGGGCTGTGCCGTCCTGGGTCTGCTCGGCTCCCTGGTCGGCCTGGCAGTCGTGGGCGCCGTGGAAGAGGAACAGGAACAGGACGCCGCTCCCGCCGGCTTCGCCACCACGCTCGACGCCAAACAGGTGCCACCCGAGTTCGGGCCGTGGATCGAGCGCGCCGGCCAACAGTGCGAGGAGGTCAGTGCTCCCCTGGTGGCCGCACAGATCCAGGCGGAGTCCAACTGGGACCCCACCGCGGTCAGCCCCGCCCGGGCCCAGGGACTGAGTCAGTTCATACCCGGCACCTGGGCGACATGGGGCGTGGATGCCGCAGGCAAGAATGGTGAGGCCCGACCGGACGGCGTGGCCGACCCGTTCACCCCGGGCGACGCCATCATGACCCAGGCCCGCTACGACTGCTGGCTCGCGGGCAAGGTCAAGAAGATGAACGTCGGCGGCGATCCCACGCGGCTGATGCTCGCCGCCTACAACGCGGGCCCCGGTGCGGTCCAGGAGTACGGCGGCGTACCTCCGTACCCGGAGACGCAGACCTACGTCACCAGAATCATCACGTCGATGGCCGACTTCACCGGCACCGAACAGGCCGAGGGAGAAGCCGAGGGAGGAGGCGAGTTCGGGGACCGGGTGGTGGCCAACGCCAAGAAATGGCTCGGCACCCCGTACTCGTGGGGCGGTGGCGGTCCTGAAGGCCCCGGCCGAGGGTTCGCGCAGGGTGCGAACACCGTCGGGTTCGACTGCTCCAGCCTCGTCCAGTACGCGGTCTACCACGCCAGCGACGGCGAGACGCTGCTGCCGCGCGTCTCCCAGGTTCAGGTCACCGTGGGCGAGGAGGTGTCGCCCTCTGAGATACGGCCCGGTGACGTGATCGGGTTCAACCTGAACGGCAGCTTCGACCACATCGGCATCTACATCGGCAACAGGCAGTTCCTGCACGCGCCGAAGACCGGCGACGTGGTCAAGATCAGCAACCTCGACGAGCCCTACTACGCCGGCAGGCCTCAAAAGGTGAGGCGGTTCGGATGACCTCTCCCCGTACACGGAGTACCACCGCGGTGGTCGCGACCGTGCTCGCCTGTGTCCTCACCGCGACGGGATGCGGCTCCGGCGGCGAACAGGACGCGGCCGTCCCGCCATCGTCCTCCGCCGCGACCGGCACGGGCTCGTACCCGACCCCGCCCGGCCCCAGCGAAGCCGCGCCCCTGCCCACTGGTTTCAAAGGCACACCCGAAGGTGATGTCCCGCGGCCCGCGGACGTCGACCGGCGGAACGCCGACGCGGTCGGCCGGGGCGCACTCACGGTGATGTGGACGTACGACGCCACCGTCGACAGCGGCCCGCACGACGCCGGCCTGCGTGCCGCGGACGCCGGCTGGCTGACCAAGGCGTACGCCACCCGGCTGCGCGCACACCGGGCACGCTCGGCTCCCGGTGCCCAGTGGCGCGAGTGGACCGACCACCGCGCCCACACCGTCGTCACACTGCGGAAGGCCGAGGACGCCGCCAAGCCCGCCGACACCGGCACCGAGGCATGGCGGCAGTGGACCGTCACCGCCACCCCGTCCGGCCGCGACGGGTGGCAGGGCGAGCCCACCACCGTCGTGGCGTACGTGCGCCTCACCCGCACGGCAGCCGACGAGACATGGCGCGTCGCCGACGTCACCGTCCCCTAGCCCGCCATAGCCCGGAGGTATTCATGCCTACGACGTACGAGACCACGGACCTGCCCGCGTGGCCGGTCTACGCCCTGACCGTGCGGGACGACGGCCGGGTCGACGCCTCAGGACCGCTGGTGCCCGCGGCCGGGCATCCGAACCGCGCCTCGGCCATCGACACGGTGGCCGCGGCGGCGGTGCGGCTCGGCCGGCCGGTGCGGGCCGACGCCACGGAGCCGGACGGCGCCGTGTGGCATCTGGTCATCTCGCCCGACGGAACGGTGGGCGAGCTCCCGGGTGACGGACAGCGTGCCAGAGCGCCCAAGAGGCGTACCGAGAAACCCGACCGCACGGAGAACGCGGCCACGGAGCCGGCGGCGGCACGCGTACCGGCGGTCATCGACGAGACCGCCGACGCCCGTGTGCCGGCCTCCGTCCCGGCGCGCGCTGTCGAAGCGGATGTACCACGGCCCGAGCCCGCGGTCACCGCGTCGGTCCGGCCCGATCCGCCGGCGGACACCGGGAGTTCGTACGAACCGGTGCCGCTCTCGACGAGCCACTTCGGCCCCGCGGCGGCCTCCACCGGTCTCGCACCCGAGGCAGGGCCACCGGCCGGGACCGGGGCGTACGCCAAGTCCCTGGCCCTGGTCACGGACCTTCTTGAGGCGGGCCATGTCGACGAGGCCGCCGCGCTCGTCGCGCGGCTCGACGAGCAGGCCTCCGGCGACCTCGGGATCTCTCACCCCGACGCCCTGCGGATCCGCGAGATCAGGGCCCGTGTCACCGCCCTCGCCGGGAACGCCGTCGCCGGTGTGCTGTTGTTCCGCGACGTCGCCGAGCGGTGGCACTACCAGGGGGACGCCGAACAGGCCGAGGCCGCGGCGGTCCGCGCCGAAACGCTCTGGCTGCAGATCACCGACCTGGACCCCGCGCTGTCCGCCGGGATCGCCGTGGTCCGCCTGCGCAACCAGATCCCGGGCGAGGGCGGCGAGTCGCTCGCCGCCGCCCTGGAACACAAGACATGGCTGGAAGCGGCCACCGGCGCCGCGCACGGGCGGCCGCCGCGGGAACACGCCGCGGCCGTCCCGTCCGGCGGGGCACGGACTCGGAGCCCGGCCCTGTCCTGGGAACGCCCTGCGCAGGAGACCCCGACGGCGAGGTGAGCGACCTGAGCACCGAGCCGGCCGTGGAGGATGTCCTACGGCTTAAGGATCAGGCCGCCGTCGACGACGACGGCGGCCTGCGATCCGGACCAGGTGTCTGTCACGCCGCGGGCGTGTGCCACAGCGCCGGGGCTCTGCCGTCGACCACTTCACCCGGGGTCTCGACGATGCCCAGGGCCATGCGCAGCGCCCGCACCGCGTGGTACAGACGCGATTTGACGGTGCCCGGCGGGATGCCCAGCACGAGAGCCACCTCGCGCGTCGACCTGCCGGTGTAGTACGTCTCGTACAACACCTCTCGGTGATTGGGCGACAGCGCCTTGAACGCCTCCCTCAGGATCATCGAGGAGAGCAGCAGATCGACGTCGTCGCGCTTCGCCAGCAACTCGTCCAGCCACGCGGTGCCGTCGACCTCCTGGGGGCGGGCCATGCGCAACCGGTACTCGTCGACCACGAGGTTGCGGGCCACCCTGAACAGCCACGGCCGCAAGGGCTGGTCGTCGTCCAGGCTCTGGGTGCGCCAGCAGCGCAGCAGCGTCTCCTGTACGACGTCCTCAGCCCTGTGCCGGTCGCCCCCCAGCAGCCGCAGAACGTAGTTGTGCAGGTCCCTCGCGTGGTCGTCGTACAACGTGCGCATCGCTCGTTCACGGGCGGTGTTCGCGCCGGCGGATCCCATCAGTGTCCAGCTCATGATCAAGCTCCCCTCGTTCTTTGACCCCGTGGTGAAGGTCAGGCATCGAGGCCCGGTCAGTGGCTCCGATGCGTTGGGAGTCTTGCGAGCCGTGTTCCACGTCGTGTTGACGAGCGATTGACGAGCGATCTGTGGCTTCCGTCGAAACCAGGAGCCGCACACGCGCACACGACGGCGGCGGGGGCGCCACCACTGTGGCTCCCCCGCCGCCGTTGCCTCGTTGAGCTGGGCTTCGTCTCTCAGGCCACACCCGTCACTCGGGTGTCCGACGTGTTGGTGAGGACGCGCATACGGCGATTGACGAGTCCCGGCAATGTGGCCTCCGCCACTGTCCGCCCGTCCTGGTTCCCGCGCGACCACACGGCGAGCAGCGCGGCGAGCAGGTTCCGGCCGTGGGCGACGGCCAACGACATGTCGTCGATCCGCAGCCACGCGGCGGTGGCCCGGGTCAGCTCCTCACGGGCTCGCCAGTCGCCCTGGCTGTGGCGAATCCGGGCGAGTTCGAGACAAGTGGCCATGGCGAGGGGGAAGTTGTCGCTGCGGTGGGCGACGAATCCCTCCAGAGCGTGGGCCTCAAGCGTGTAGAGGTGTTCGGGGCCGTAGGTGCGTGACGTGTGTTCCCGCAGCCGGAAGGCGAGCGCCGCCGCCCGTTCCAGCGCGCCGGTGTCCAGACACTGGCGGACCAGCCCGACGAGCTCGGCGAGTTCCTCCGGGACCGCTTCCGCGGCGACCGGCACGGCCGCGACCGCGGCGGGAGCGACGGCCGGCGGTGGGTCGGCCGCCTCAACCATGGGCGGAGCAGGGGCTGTCGGCGGCGCAGGGGCCGGTGGCGGGCCAGGCTGCGGCGCGGCGGCTGGTGGCGGACCGGCCGGCTCAACCAGAGCCGAAGCCGGGGCAGTTGGCGGCGAAGGCTGCACAGCGGCCGGTGGCGGCCCAGGCTGCGGGGCGGCGACCGGGGGCAGCCCAGGCTGTGAGGCGGCCGGTGGCGGGACCGCGGTGGGGCGAGGTTGCGCCTCGGGTGTCTCGGGTGTCTCGTCGTGCAGTTCGTGGAGCAGGACTCGGCTCGAACCGTCAGGGGCCACCTCGACGAGTGTGACGTCGCCCCGCTGCTGGTCGAGTATCACCGCCTCCACCGGCCTGCCCCGAGCGTGCGCGTGACGGTGCATCAGGTCGAGCACGGTGACATGCACCGGTTCACCCTCGGGCACCTGAAAGGGAACGCCGTCCACCGCCGTACTGCCGTTGTGGTCGATCAGCACACCGAAGGGTGACTCCGTCCGCGCGGTGTCCTGTGTGGTGCCGGCCTGTTGGTCCTGAGTGTGTTTGCTGAACACGTCGTGCCTCCTTGCGGTGCTGGTCAACTGCTGGTGGGTGTCGGGCGCGCGCTGAGACTCGGATACGTCTCGTCCGTCAGGGACGCGTCGGCGGAGTACAGGGCGAACGACGACCTGACGCCGATGATGTAGCTCTGCGCCTCCCCCGAGACCTCCGGCTTCGGTACACCCTTCGCCTGCTTGACCGCGTCCAGACCCACCTTGTACGCCGCCAGGGTCATGTTCAGGGCGTCGCCCTCGACCTCCTTGTTGGCGATGAGGGTGTCGATCTCCTTGGCCAGTGAGCACATGTACCTGCCCTGGGCCATGATCGAGTCGGCGGCGTTCAGGGCCGAGGTCTCGCCACTGCTGTCGTCGTCCTTGCCGAACTCCTTGAACTTGTCCGGCGGCATCTGGGAGATGCCCTCGCGGCCATCGGTACCGACCAGCTTCTCGTTGAACTGGGACGCCAGCTGGATCTGCGAGACGATCACGATGGCGCCGATCTGCGAGCACTCCGTCCCGGCGCTCTTGATGCGCTCAAGGTATTCCGCGGGGACGGCGTTCTCGTTCAGCGCGCCCCGTCCGTCGCTGTTGTACGCCTCTATGAGCTGCGTGGTGTCCACCTTCGAACCACCACCGCCGTCGCTGTCGCAGTCCAGGATGCCGATCTCGCAGAGGAGCACGATCGGCCAGAAGATCCATCCGAGAGCGGCCATGACGAACGTCCCGGCGAGGAGAATCAGGAGAAGTACGAGGGCCACGAAACAGCCCACGACCCCCGTAGCGATGCCGCCGGCGATGTACGTGGCGCTACTGCTGGAACTCTGCGCGTCGTCGCCACCACTTGCGCCCACAATCCGTCACACCCCTTGCCTTCGTCTGCCGGACATGCGTCCCCCGGCCCTTTGAACCAGGTCGACCGATTTCCCGTAGTCGCTGCCCGACGGATCACCGCGGGCACGCACGCCGCAACGGACACGACGGCCCATCAGTTCAATTCGGGATCCGTCGCAGTACGCGACACCAGGGAAGGGGTGGATGCGCATGGGCGTCCCTTCGTCAACGTCCGCCGGCCCACAGATGTGGGTCCGCGGACCGACCGGACAAGAGACCGCACCGGCACCGGAGGTATCGGCACCAACCGCACCGACACCTCCGACGCCTCCGACGGCACCAACCGCACAACAGGCCCCGACGACCGGGCCCGCTCGACCTGCGGCCCGAACCGGGTTGCCCACGCCACCCGCACCGGCCGGCGCGCCGCCGTCGCAGCACCAGGGGCTACAGGTCGCCTGGGTCACGACGCACGGCGGGGCCGGGGCGAGCACGCTCGCCCGGGTGCTGGGCGGCGTGGAGGTCGGCCGCCGGTGGCCCGACCCGGCCAGGGGTGAACCGAGCCAGGTGCTGCTGGTGGCACGCACCCACAACACGGGCATACGGGCCGCTTCCCAGGCGCTCAACGCGCTCCGCACGGGAGACCACCCCGCCGGAGTGCAGCTCCTCGCCGTCGTACTGGTCGCCGACGCGCCGGGGCTGCTGCCGCGCGCGCTCGGCCGACGCGTGCGCGTGCTGCGTTCGGCGGCCGAGGTGCACCGCGTTCCGTGGGTGCCCGCCTGGCGCCTCGGCGCGGAGGTCGAGCAGCTGCCCAGGGCGGTGCGTGCGCTGGCACGACGTGTCGCGGCTCCGGCCGGACGTGCGGGAAGGTCTCGATGAGCTTCCGCACCGACGGGATCTTCAAGGCGGACGTCAACCCCGACGACTACGGCCCCAACGGTTCCTTCAACCCTGACCCCGAGGTCGGCACTCTGCTCGGCTTCCTCACCTGGATCGTGTCGGCCGCCTCTGTGGCGGGCCTGATGATCGTGGGCATCCAGATGGCGCTGCAGTTGCGCCGCGGCGAAATGGGCGAGGGGGCCACCTATTTCAGGGGGGCGTTCATCAGCGTTGGCGCCTGCGTCCTCGGTATCTCCGCCGGACCACTCGTCAATTTCGTGCTGGTGCCCTATCTCTGACCGCGAAACAGATCCGCAAACCCCTATTGGTCGCACTTCCTGGAGAAACTCATGAAGGACACACTGCTCGCCCTTCCGCAGAACTACCTGGCTGCCCCCGTTCCCGGTTCCTCCAGTGTTTCCAACATCCCCCAGCCCAAGTCGGGCGCCCCGAGCGCTCTGGCCGACGCGGTGAACACTGTACTGGGCATCGCCGCGTGGGCCGGCACCGTCGCCGGAGTGGCGGGAATCATCATCACCGGAATCATGATGTCCATGTCAATGAAGCGTGGAGAAAGCTCCGAGCACTTCAGCCGACTCGGCATGGTGATGGGCGGCTGCGTCCTCGTGGCCACCGCGGGCCCCATCGTCGAGTTCCTCTTCTAGTACACCCGACCGCAGGAAGGGCCATCGACGTGATCGGCGCAAAACGAAAAAGGGACCCGGTCGACGGTCCTTTCTACAAGCAGCGCGGGTGGATCAATTCAGCTCTCTTTCTAGGCTTTTTCGTGGTCATGTCGCTGGTGACCCTCGCGGTCGGCCCCAAAGGTGCCGAAGTCACCGAGAACAGCCGGGAGACGCTCGCCGGACTGGGCGGTCCGCTGTCACCCGGCGATCCACAGCAGATCCGGACGGGGCCGGGCGGCCGGCCCGAGAACTGTCGCACCGACGACCGGGACACCGCTCGGCCGACCGCGGCACCGACGGATGTGAAGTGGCGTCAGCTCATGACCATCATGTTGCCCACCTCGCCGTCGGCCGGCCCCCTGCACACCGACGCCACCATGTGGTGGTGCTTCGCCCACACGCCCACCGGGGCGGTGCTGGCGGCACATGTCATCCCCGTCCAGTTGAGCGGCACCTCCTGGCGCATCGTCGCGGAACAGCAGATCGTGCCCGGCAGGCAGCGCGACAGCTTCGTCGCCGGCAAGGCCGAGTCCGAGGAGACGAACCGGCGGGACAACGCCGTCGGGAGGTTCACCGGCTTCTCCACGGAGTCGTACTCGGACGACTCCGCGACGGTACGGCTGCTGGTCACCAACCCCCTGGGCGGCTACCTGTCGACGACGGTGTCCGTGCGCTGGCGGGACGGCGACTGGAAGGTGGCACTCCTGGACGACGGGTCCCTCTACTCATCCGCGAAACAGGCGACGCCCGACGGCTACATCATGTGGGGAGCGTGACATGTTCTTGGCCGCAGCAGGCGATGGATGCGACGGCGGGCTCGACTTCCTCGGGATGTTCGGCGACCCCATCGGCACAATGATCAACATGGTGGCCAAAATCGTCATCAACGGCGCCATCGGGATCTTCCAATCCGTGGGAGGCATCGACTCGACCAACGACGAGGCAGCCGCAAAGATCAGTAATCAGACGCGCTGGATCACCGTCTACCTCGCGTGCGGCTCGATCCTCTTCGCCGCCGCCAAGATGGCCCTGGACCGGCGCGGCGAATCGGGCCAGACCGCGGTCAAGGGCGTCCTGCGCGTCCTTCTGGTCAGCACCGCCGCGACCGCTCTGATCGGCACGTTCGTCGACCTCATGGACCGGTACTCCCAACACCTCCTCCGAGGCAGCCTCATCAACCTGATGGAGGGCATCGACTGCAACGGCGGCGTGCCGGACATGTTGCTGCTGGTCATCGGATGCCTGCTCATCATCTCCGGCATCATCCACGCGCTCCTGATGTGGATTCGGCTCGGCGTGATGGTCATGCTGATGGGCACGCTGCCCATGGCCGCCGCGGCGTCCATGGGCAGCGTGCCCATCA
>NZ_LIPP01000340.1 GCF_001418335.1 Streptomyces aurantiacus
CGGACGTTGCGCCGGAGCCCGGCTCCCGACCCGCAGGAGAGGCCTGATGACCGAGGACGCCTACCAGTACGTCGACCTGCCCGAAGCGGCCGTCGTCACCACCCGGGCCCTGCTCACCGCGCGGGAGAACATCACCGACACCGTCGCCGCCCGCGCCATGATGTGCATCCACGGCGGCGCCGGCCACGGCAAGACGCTCGCGGTCAACACCTGCCTGAGCGAACTCGAACCCGCAGAGGACGTCCGACGGGTCACCTTCCGCGCCCGCCCCACCGCCCGGGCCGTGCGCTACGAGCTGTTCACCGCCCTCGACCTGCCCGGCGAACCGCCCCGCCACCCCAGCGAGTTCGACCGCCTGCTCAAGAACGCCCTGGCCGAACACCCCCGCACCTTCCTCGTCGACGAGGCCCAGTGGCTCAACGGCGAGGCGTTCGAGTACTTCCGCTACCTGTGGGACGAACCCTCAACCCAGCTCGCGATCATCTTCGTCGGCGGCGAGGGATGCCACACCGTGCTGCGCCGCGAACCGATGCTCTCCTCCCGCATTTTCATCTGGCAGCACTTCACCCGCCTCACCCCCGACGAAGTCCAGCAGGTCATCCCACTGTTCCATCCGGTGTGGGCCGACGCCGACCCCGACGACATCGCCTTCGCCGACAGCCACGCCGCCCATGGAAATTTTCGCGCCTGGGCCCAGCTGACCGCCCACACCCGTACCGGGCTCGCCCGTACCGGCCGGCCCCGGGCCGACCGGGAACTGCTGCGCTGGGCCTTCAGCCGCCTCGCATGACCGCCACGCCACCGTCCGTCGCCGTGGTCACCGACCGTTATGACGACGTGCTCCACACGCACACCGCCCTGGCCGCCCACCATCCGCCCTCCGGGCGGATCACCCTGCACCCGGGCCCGGGCACCACCAGCGAGACCGGCCTCGCCCACGACCTTCTTGCCTCCCTGGGCAAACCGCCCCTGCTCCCGGGCGGCTTTCCCGCCGGCCGTCAGCCCGCCTGGGAAGCCGCCACCGCCTGGATCACGGCCCTGCCCGTCACCCGGCTGACCGTCCTGCGCGCCCACCGCCTCACCGCCCGCCGCACGATGCGCCTCCTGCAACTGCGCACCCTCACCGGCATCCACCTGACCCTGGTCTGCCACCGCCCCCACCTGCCCGCCGCCCTGCACCAGGCCCTGCAGACGGCCGACTACTGCGTCACCGCCGACTTCCAGGCCGCCCGCCGCCACTACTACGGCACACCGGCCGCCGTATCCCCGCTTGTTGACGAGCCCGCCCGGTCGGCCAACCGGTGGCTCACCCTGCCCGTGCTGGACCGCCTCGTCTCCTACGACAGCCCCGCTCCATGTACCGCCCCGTGCACGCCGCCAGCGATCGCCTTCCGGCACCGCCCGCCACCCGCACCCCTCACCGAGCAGGCAGTCCGGGAAGTCGCCCGCCGTCTGGCCACCGTGACGGCCCACCCCCGCCTGGTCGCAGCCCTTGCTGCCGCGCTCTTCACCGGTGTCTCCTTCCAGCAGCTCGCCACCGCCCGTCCTGGCGACTACGACGACGCCGCGGCCACTCTGGCCTTGCATGACCGCGCTCGCTACACCGACGGCTGCGCCACTCACCGCGTGCCGCCGTGGGCGCGTGTCTTCCTGAGGGCCGCTGCCTGCTTCGCCCGGCTCGCTCCTGGCCAGGACCAGCATCTGCTGGCCGGCCCTCACGACCGCACCCACCTGTTGCGCGTAGCGGAGGCAGCCCGGCTCCGGCCGCCCCAGCCGTTCGCCGGCCAGAGCACCGGCCGTATCCAGTGGGACTGGCGCGAACGGAAGGAAGCACGACGCTATGACGCGATGCTGACGCGGCACCAGATCCCGCCCTCGTCCTGAGCCCGGAGCCAGGTGCACGTCAGTCGATGGAGAAATCGGCGAACTCCACGTCGGTGAAGGCGATCCCGAGGCCGTGAGCACGTCGGCCTCCGTCCCGGAAGTAGGCATGGCCCAGGGCACGGGCGAGGATCACCATCTGCTGCTGCTCGCCCCCGCTGGCATCCCGGGCGGCGAACAGCTCGCGGGCCACTTCTCCCGACAGGTACTGGGTGATCAGCCGTACCCGCGGATCGTCCGACGAGCCTGCCGGAGCGGCGAATCCGAACCGCGCCCTGGTGTGGAAGACAAACCCGTCGGACTCGGTGCGGGCCCGCAGGCGGGCGCGCACCAGGGGCTGCCACCGTGCCCTGACGGCCTCATCGATCAGCCCCGCATGCACAGCACTGGGACGGCGACGCATTCCCGGCCGGGTGGTGACCCACCTCTGTACCGTGCGCTGGGAGATACCCAGGAGGACAGCCACGTTCTTCGTGGAGCCCTTCTCCGCCCTGAGCAGGAAACGCACAGCGGCATCCTTCGTAGGCACCGGACGGGTCAGCAACGCCCGCTCGAGCCCTTTGACGATCTCACCCATGCCCGCCCCCGAGCGCTTCTCCACCGCGATGACTGGTGCACGGCGGCCGTCTGCTCTCCCAGATCTCTCACATCAAGCCGCTCTCCCCGGCCAGTTCAGGCATAGCCAGGACACCAGCTGCGGCCCTCGGCTAAAGAGTCAGCAGTAACCCAAGCCCGAGAACACCCTTTCCGAAGCAACCGTGAACCCCCAACCGTCATTTACGCCATCCGTACGTGTTTGGTACGCGAAAGGTGCGCTTCACGCTAGGGTCTGGGGCAGGAGGTTCTGTATGTCCGAGCTGTTCGACGCGGTCGACGCGCTGGTCTCGTCCCGCTCCACGCTGCCGCCCCCGGCGGAACGCAAACGGCTGCGCCAGGCGCACGGTCTGACACTGGATGAGGTGGCCGCCGCACTGCAGGTGCGGCGCGCGACGGTCAGTGGCTGGGAGGCCGGCAAGACCGAGCCGCGGCCGCCGGAGCGCGATGCCTACGCCCGCATGCTCAAGCAGCTCGCCCAGCTCTATCCCGCCAACGCCCCGGTGTCTTCTGAGGGCACGGCGGTTTCCGAGACGCCTGCCGTCCCGGGCGTTCCTGCGCCATCGGTCGCTGAACCGGCCAAAGCCCGCACCGAACCAACCGCAGACCAGATCCCGGAGCCTGTTTCCGAGGACACTGCGCTGCGCCCCGCCGCTGTGCTGCATCCGGTGGCCACGACCAGGCCGGCGTCGCGTCGGCCGCCCGCGCGTAACGCCGCCCCCGTCGGCAGCCCAGCCGGTGGTGTCGATGCGCGGTTCGAGAACGGGCCGCTCGCGGTCGTCGACGTCGAAGACGGCCAGGCGCTGGCGTACTGCGTCGGCGGCCTGGTCCTGGACGTACCGGCGAAGTCGATTCCGGCCTTGGTGGAGTGGACGCTGAGCGAGGGGCGGCTCGGGCAACCGAAGCTGTCCGGGCCGGGCAAGGACGGCGATCCGCTGCTCGTACTCACGGAGGCTGCACTGGAGCACTACGGCCTGCCGGTCACGCTCACAAAAGAGGAGCGCCTGGCCGGGCGGATCCCGGAGGGCCACAAGGTCATCAAACAGTTGACGCGCGCCAACTGGCAGCTGACGAAGCGCGGCTTCGGACCGTGGGTGCGGATCTACCGCCCCGCGCAGGGTTCGGAGCGGGCGTGCGTGCAGTTGTGCATCCCGTCGTGGGACGCGCTCGACACCCGGCACTGGGCCAACACGGGGCAGCTGCCACCGGCGGACCTGGCCCGGCTGCTGGGCACGTATGCGGCCAGGGTGATGACGCCGCGCGGCTCCACCGCTGTCACCGGCCTGGAGCTGATGACAGCCCTGCATCCGCCGACCCGCGCCTCCGAACCCGATGAGACGGGTAAGCGGCACTCCGAGCACAACCCCGGCTCGCTGGGGAAGGATCCGGTGGACTGCGCGCCGTGCGAGGCTCCCGACGGCCACCCGCTGCTCGCCGACCTGCCGCGCTTCCACCACCGCACTCCGGCGGAGGTCCTGGTGGAGGAGGCGTACGACTGGGCGCGCCCGCTCACCGACGCCGAATGCCTTCGCCCCCATCTGGTGGGTATCGATGTGAACATGGCCTTCGCCGCCGGCGCGAACGGCCTCACGGTCGGCCTGGGCGCGCCGACGCACGTCAAGAACCCCGTCTTCGACGTGAAACTGCCCGGCTCCTGGCTGGTCGACCTGTCCCATGTCGATCTGTCGAGGGTGAAGATGGCTAAGGACAAGTGGGCGGACCTGGACGGCTCGCTGCTGCCGAGCCCGTTCACGCCGAAGGGTGAACGGCCCGAGGGCTCGGCGTGGTACGCCACGCCCACCGTTGCGTACGCGGTCGAGTTGGGCTACGACGTCACGCCGGTCGAGGCGTGGGTGCGCTACGACAACGGGCGTTACCTGGACGGCTGGTACACCCGGCTGCGCGACGCGTACCTCGCCACGATGGCCGACCTCGGAGTGGGCGCCGACCTGTCGTCGGAGGAGTTTCTGAAGGCGATGGACGGCTACCGGCAGCGCGATCCCGGACTGGCGATCGTGGTGTCCGCGGTCAAGGCGACGGTGAAGGGCGGCATCGGCAAGCTGCGCGAGCGCCCGCGCGGGGAGGGCTGGAAGCCCGGGCAGCCGTGGCGGGCTCTTGCCCGGCCGACGTGGCGCCCGGACATCCGCGCCGCCGTCATCTCCCGGACCCGGATCAATATGCACCGCAAGATCGTCAAGCATGCCGCCTTCACCGGGCAGTACCCGGTCGCGGTCCTCTCGGACTGCGCCGTCTACGCCTCCGACGGGCCGTCGCCGCTGGACTTCCTGCCCTACCGGGACGGCAAGCCCCTGCCCGGCGGCTTCAAGCTCGGTGTGAACCCCGGACTGGTCAAGTGGGAGGGCACCCAGAGCGTGCTGTGGGGCGAGGGCGTCCGCGAGCAGTTCAACGCCCCGGACCTCAACCTCGCCCGGTACATCAAAGACGGCACCGTCACCGACCAGGACACCGGGGAGTAGACCGCGATGAGCATGTTCGGGGACGGCCTGGACACCGCGGTGCAGAAGGCGTTCACCCGCCCGGCGCCCAAGAGCGCGGGCGTGCAGATGCGGTACCTGGTCAAGCAGATGGGGGGCACCAAGGCGGTCGCCCAGATGCTGCGGATCTCCCAGCGCACCGTCGAGCGGTACGTGAAGGACCAGATCAAGAAGCCGCGCCCGGACCTCGCCGTGCGTCTGGAGCGCGAGGTGAAGAAGCGGTGGCAGCCGCAGATCCGGGCCAAGGCTCGCGAGAAGGCAGCGACCACCGGCGGCATCGTCATCGACACCCGCGCCCGCATGGGCTACACCGCACCGATCGGCTCCACGGACCAGGACCGCATCCGGCACCTGACCATCGCCCTACCACCGCAGTACGCGGCCCGCCTCTTCGATGCCCAGGAGCAAGGGGCCACCGACCAGCAGCTCCAGGAGATCGCCGCCGAAGCACTCAAGGAGGTCTACTTCCAGGACGGCGGCCGCCGCGCCGGCAGTCTGGAAGAGGTCCGGTTCACGGACATCGAGCACCTCGAGTTCGACCTGTAGATCTCCCAGCAGCAAGGGACCGAACCGCCTTCTGGGTTCGGGCTCTTGCTGCTGCTCCTGGCTTTGCCGAGCCTGTGAGGCCGGGGTTGTCAGACTCCGCTCCTAGGATGCGGCCGTGGATCGAGACTGGATGCGACAGCGGCTTGAGGCGTTTGCCGATCTGGCTCTGTGTTACGAGCGCAGTACGAGGCCGGGCGATTACGTGGGTGATCCGGCGCTGTATGAGCAGCTGCGCCGCGCAGAGCCCACGGTCAAGCAGATCCTGCGGCTCCTGGATCCTCAGCTTGCCGAGAAGATCAACCTGGATCAGATGGCGGGCGAAGACATGGCCCGCGATGAGGTTCATCGGGGTCTGGGCATTCTGGCCGACATGGACGAATGGGCCGCCCGGCTCGTACCGGATGCGCCCACTCTGCCCGCCGACCAATTCCACCCCTGGGTGTGGGAGTCGGCCGCCCCACTGTGGGGTGCAGAGGCCCGGCAGGATGCCGTCCTGGCTGCTGCCCGCACCGTGAACCGCCGACTCCAGCAGAAGCTGGGGCGCCACGACATCGTCGAGACGGACTTGTGCATGCAGGCCTTCGATATGAAGGACCCCGTCGCAGGGAAATCGCGCCTGCGGTTCGACGGCGACCGCAACACGCCTACCTGGCGCGCCCGCCAGGAAGGCGCCAAGTACCTCGCGGCCGGCGCCTTCCTCGCCCTGCAGAACGTGGCCGCTCACGAGGATGAGGTGACCTGGACCGAACAGGAAGCGTTGGAGCACCTGGCGACCCTGAGCGTCCTCGCCCGCTGGATCGAACAGTGCACGGTGGAGCGCGCCACTTGAGAGCTGGAGCGGATCTGCCGGTATGGACAGGAAACCGTACACAGAGCACTGCCGCAGGAGGTCTTCGACCACGGTCGACGGTTCGATGCTTCCGGCGTGATCATTCCCGCGCCGCCTGCCCCACGTACTACAGCGGTGCCTGACAGCGCCGCGGGCCTTCTCGACTGGGGCCGCAGCTCGCACTGGTCCTCCCAGCCCCACCCCTGTTGGCACTGCGGTAAGCCGACGAACGTTGTCACGACCACGGAGCACCCAGCCACAAAGTTTCTGAGCAGGAAGCCGCCCCGTAGACGGTGGACCGCTGTAGAGCGACTCCATCGCCCAGCTTGATGCCGACTCCCGTAGTTCCACGGGCGGTTGTGGAGTCAGCCCAGGCACGGTCCGGGAGCCATGCTCCATGAATCGAATAAGTGATCTACTTTCGGGAAAGTTGGGACACAGAGTGATGCAGTGGCCCAACATGTCGGTATGGATGGGAATGAGCCCACTTTCTTTGATCGGCGTCCTGCTGCGTCGGGAGCACTCTCGTACGGGAGCCGACTGGTAGTCAGGGATACGACTCATGTGTTGATCGAGGCCATCCCCTTCTTCATCCCCCACAGGAACTCATCGACTGAGCTGTCCATGAAGCTTGTCCACACAGACAAGCGGACTGGCGAGCAGTGTGAGATGACGCTCAAGTCGGAGGACCTGTACATGCTCAAGAGCCACATCGCCCAAGCGCTATCCGTATCTGAGCAAGACGATGATGGTCAGTACCTCGTGCTACGAACGGATGGGTTCGGAGCGCAACTGGACGCCTCTGATGACGCCGTCGGCGCGATCGGCAGTGCCCTGGAAAACCGCCGGTTCGCTGCTCAACTCGCCCACCAGGTGAGCCCCGAGACCTTGGCCAAAGCATTTTCAGCTGCCGTCAGGATCGGTGAGCTGAGAGCCGCCGTCACCGAACTGCAAGAGCATCTTGCGGAGGGGCGCAATCGAGAGGACGTTTACCAGGACTGGTGTGAGCGCCATTCCTGGGCCTTCGGCAACGCATATGTTGCTCGCGACGACCAACGAGTCATCGGGATCGGCGACCACGTCGATCTTTTGATGAAGTCCACCGCCAGCGGGTTGCGTGATGTGTACGAGCTGAAGCGCCCGGACAAGGACGTGATCTTGTACGACGACACGCACCAGAACTGGTATTGGTCATCGCATACCGCGAAGGCGATCGGGCAGTGTCACCGCTACCTCGATACCTTGCATCGCGCTGCGGAGTTCGGTCTGCAACCTGCGCGGCCCGACATCGTCGCCTACCACCCGCGTGCCGTCGTCATCATCGGGCGGTCACACACCTGGGAGGAGACGCAACTGCGCGCTCTGCACGGGCTCAACAGCAGGATGCACGGGATCACCGTCATGACCTATGACCAGCTGCTTTCCCAATGTCACGCGCTGCTAAGTCACGTCACCGCTATCGATGAGAATGCCGAGGGCCAGCCGAGTCAGTTGACTGCCTAGCTCTTTCTTCGCACGTGGGCGCTGGTGAGGCCGGAGAGGGGAAACGTCCGCCCCTGATCTGCGTGCCAGACCGGTTCAACATTCCCCTAAACGCCATAGCGGCAAGGTGACGACGCCCCGGCCTCTTGTCAGCCGACCGCCGACTTTCACGCCCACTCCACTCCCAGCTCGGTCAGAGCGGCCCGCTGCTCCTGTGCGAGCTTGTCGCGGCGGGTCTTGGTGTTGGAGATCCATACGCCCAGCTTGACGACTACCGGCTCGGTCTCGCCGTCGACCGTGATCTCTTCAGCGTGGCCGCGCGGTACAGGCCGGTGGGCACCTTCCCGTTCGACCCACTGGGTGAGGGCCGCCAGGCCCCGCTGGAACGCCTGTTCCGCCTTGCTCGGGCCCTTCGTCGTATGCGTGGCCGCCGGGGCGGGAGCCGGGGCCTCAAGTGGCTGTACGCCCAGCTGGGACAGCCGTTCCTGCTGCTCGGCCGACAGCTGTGCCCAGTTGCCCGGCTGGGTCTGCCGCTCCAGCCATCGTCCGATGTCGTCGCCGTCCATGAGTACGCCGGGTGCGATGTCGGGGAGGGTGCCGTCGGCGTCGACGAGGTCGGCGAGGATGCGGTAGTGGCGTTGCCAGTCCAGCGGCCACGGGCAGTTCCAGTCGGAGTCGATCGCCGTCAGCTGCTGCGCGCGTTCTGCCGCCCGCTCCGGGTCCTTCCCGAGGCCGCCCTTCCGCCTGAGATTGGCGGCATGCTGCCCGATGGGCACCATCGCGTCGCCTTCGCCCCACACCTGGTCCTGACGCGGGGCCAGGTGCCCGGTGGCCCGCCGGTATGACCGCAGCGCGGCGAGCTTGGTCTCCCAGGCTTCCTCGCCGGGTTCCCACACCATCCCGGCCTCGGGGGCGTCCAGGAGTTCCTTGCGCCGCGGCTCCAGCTCCCCGGCCCTCAGGGATTTCCGCTGTTGGTGGACCCATCGTCCAAGCGGAAATGCCTTCGTGACCCCGACTTCGACCTCTACGTCGTAGGGAACGGCGTAGAGCCCGGTGATCTCGTTCTCTGCCCGCCATCGGATGAGGGCTTGGTAGCCCTCCAACCAGACGAGGCTGTCCGGCCGGTAGACGCGGGTGCGTAGGAACGCGGCGATGGTCGCTGCGTCGCGGGGAGTGCTGAAGTGGAGCAGGGCTGATTCGGCGGCGGCCTGGGTGTCGTCGTGCTCCTGGTCCTCGCCGTCTCCCTCCCCGCCGGTGCCGACGATCCGGCCTTCCTCATCCCGCTGCACGTGGGCCTTGCGCTGCTCCCTGCCCCGGCTGAGGGCGCGGGAGGCGAGCTGCTCAACGAGTCGTTCATCATGACTGCGGAGTCCTTGGAGGATCGCGACAAGGGGGCGGAACGAGGCGCTGGCGACCATGTCGGTGGGGTCCTCGCCGGGCTCCAGGAAGATCGGCACGATGATGCGGGCGATCTTCGTGGTGCCGTCCTTGTTGAGCCGGAGCGCGCGGCCGATGTTCTGGACGATCTCGACCTGGGAGCCGCGGGTGTCGGCGAAGCAGATCGCCTCCACCCCGCGGTCGCCCGTGATGTCGACACCTTCTCCGAGGACCCGCACGGAGGCGAGGAACGCCCGGTGTACGCGCCGGTTGTTGGCGTCGATGCCGTTGGCGAACTGCCGCAGCGCCTCCCGTCGTTCGGCCACCGTGTGGTCGCCGCACAGCCACGCCGCCCACACCCGGTCCGGCGGGACGTGGCGGCCGGCCTCCAGGCCGTAGAACTCCGCATCGATCGACGACGCGGGCAGCTCCTTCTCCGCCTTGACCATGGTCTCGTCATCGGTGTCGGTGACGTACAGCTCGGCAGCGGTCCTCGGCAGGGCCTCCGCGAACGCCGCCGCCTCCTCCACCTTCTGATGGAAAGTCATGGTCGTGCGCAGGTTGTAGGCCGCCGCGTGCTCCAGGAGCGCGGTCTGCAGGAGGGCCAGGCGCCGGCCTCGCTGCGCCTCCTCCGACTCCCCCAGGACGGGGGATGGGTCGCGGATCTCCAGGACGTCGATCTCGAACCCCGCAAGGATTTCGCGCTCGATGGCCTCCGAGAGCCCGAGCTCCGCCCCGGGCAGCCAGGCGCCGAAGGTGCCGTCCGGGTCGTCGGCCATGCTCGCGATCTCCAGCTCCTGGCCGTCCGCGCCCTTCTGCGGCCGGGGCGCGGCGAGGATGCGCGGGGTCGCGGTCAGGTAGAGCCGGAAGTCCGCCGGGATGCGGGCGTTGTCGTGGATCGCCGCCCATGGCCTGCCAAGATCGCCTGCGGTTGAGTGGGCTTCGTCGATGATGGCGAGCGAAAAACCGTCCATGCGCTGGCCGTACAGGCGCTCTCCGCCAGCCAGAGCGGCCTCCAGTGGCCCGCGAACTTTCCGTTGGCCCGTCGGGTCGTCGATGTCCTCGCGGTCCACGAGTGAGGCGTACGTGGCGAACACGACGACCGGTCCGTGTCCGGCCCACAAGGCGAGCTGGATCGGGTTGGTGGTGGTGCGCACCCCGAGTTCGTTCAGCACGGGGTCGTTCTCCAGCGAGCACACCGCGACCATGGGGGAGCGGTGCCCGACCGCCCGCCACGCCTGGGCGGTCTGCACGAGCAGGTCCAGGGTCGGCACGGTCACGAGGATCCGGCCCTCGGGGAAGCACTCCAGCGCGCTCGCGGCAGCCATGATCGTTTTGCCGGATCCGGTCGCTGACACGATCGTGCCACGGGCACCCTGCGGGGGCACAGATGATCTTGCAGGGAATCCGACCCACCTACGAAAGGCCGACTTCTGGGCGACCTGGTGTTTCTTGAGCGGAATCCTGCTCATCGTCCGTCCTTTTCCGCCGTGTCGTACAGCCAGGCGCTCTGCAGCCTTTCCAGCGCGGTCTCTTCCTGGCCCTCCCGCGCCCAGATCCCTTCGAGCCAGAGCGGGGTGTGGTCGATTCTCTCGCACAGCACGAAGCAGGCCGGTAGGTCGATCAGCACGACCTCGCCCGCGAACATGCCGTCGGGCCCGTAGTGCTGCCACAGCCGCTCCAGCCGGGCCCTGCGCTCGTGCAGGTACGTCTCCAGGGTCTGCGGGTAAGCGTCCCGCTCCGCCATGCGAACGGTCCGCAGGGCGATGCCCACGACTTCCCGGTCCGACTCCTGGTCCCACTGGTCGGAGCTGGTGCCGGTCACGGCCGCGTAGTGCTGCCCGCACACGGCGAGGACGCGCTCGACAAGTTCCGCCGGCGCCTCGCCTCCCTCCGCGTCACGGGCCGAAGGCCGGCCCCCGCTCACCGGCTGCGCATCGGGACGGTCCCCGGTACGGACGGACGCCTCCAGGTTCAGGCCGTAGTGGTCCAGGTAGGCCAGGAGGAACAGGGCCAGGGCGCGGCCGGGGTCACTGGCGTGCTCGATGTAGGGGTGCTCGCTGGTCCAGCCGAACGTGGCCTGGTGGGGCCGGGGGTGCACGCCGGGGGTGTGCGCATCGGGGAAGACCACGGCGCGGGTGAAGAAGTCGTCCAGGCGGCTGACCAGCTCCGCGTCCGGGTCCTCCAGCTCACGGCCTCGCACGGTGGCGGTGGCGTTCTCCAGGATGGTGGTGAGGTACCGCCGACGGGTTTCCTCCTGCTGCCGGAGCTCACTGTCCGGGCTCTCCTCCACCACCTCCACCACGCGGTACAGGCCCTGGTCCCCGTACAGACCGCCCGGCTTCTCCAGCGCCTTGCGCACCTTGGCGACCGCGTCCCCTACCGACCGCCCGTAAGCGTAGTTCGTCAGCACGGACGCGCCCGGGTGCTCCGGATCGGTCCGCTGCGCCACGATCCGGTAGCGGACCAGCTCCGGGTCCGGCCCCGCGGCCTCACCGCTCTCGCGCTCCTGCTGCGCCTGGTGCCAGCGGTGTACGTCTGGGTCGCTTACAGGGGAGTAGGCCTGCCACCCGTCCTCGGTCATCAGGTTCCAGATGCGCTTCAGCTCGTTGCGCCGGACCGCTGCCAGCCGGTCCCCCGTGCTGAGCGGCTGGGGCTGGTCTTCTCGGTTCTCCAGGCCGCCAGCGGCGACCCAGAGTTCGTGAATCTGCTCCACCGTCATTCCGGTAACCTCACGGTGAATTTCCTTCCGCGCCTCAAAGCGCCTTTCGAAGCCCAGCGAATTCAATGAGTCCTCGCTTCCCGCGCCCCGCCCCAAGTGGTTGGGGGGTGTCCCGTGTTTCCGCCAACGGTACATGGTGCATCAACCTGATGCACCCACTACACTGGAATCCACACGAACGAGCGACCCCCACCCCTCGTAGCCAGCTAGCCCGCGTCAGCGGGCCTCAAGGTTCTGGAGGCGCAGCCGGAAGGACCGTCAGGCGGGGGAGCGCAGCGGACCCGCCGAGGAGTCCGCAGGACTCTCAACTCCCCAACCACACACCCAAATAGCCGCACCAGACACCCCCTCAACCGAGGGCGCGCACCGCGCGGCCCGCCATGCCGCGCAGCGGCCGGCCCCACTAGATCCCGAAGCGCAGCGCAGGGATCTGCCCACGCATCGCGTGGGCAGCGGGAGCGCAGCGACCGCCTCCCTTGCACATCGCGCAGCGATGTGGTAC
>NZ_LIPP01000341.1 GCF_001418335.1 Streptomyces aurantiacus
GACCGGCATGCCGGTCGCCGACATGGTGCGGTACGCGGAGATGGTGCGCGCGGGCGACGACACGTACGCCGACCGCTTCGCGCTCCTGGAAGCGACGCGCCGGGATGTGCGGTCCCGGATCGCCGAGCTCCAGGACACCCTCGCCGTACTCGACCGGAAGATCAGTTTCTATGCGGACGCCGGGCGGCCCCTGGCGTCGGAGAGGTCCCGATGACGGACAGCAGCATCGCGAAGGCCCGGCTCGGTACGGACGGCCCCGAGGTCGGCGTGCAGGGCCTGGGCTGTATGGGCATGAGCTTCGCGTACGGCCCGACGGACGCCGAGGAGGCGCGGGCCACGCTGGAACGCGCGCTGGAACTGGGCGTCACGCTGTACGACACGGCCGACGCCTACGGCAGGGGCGACAACGAGCGCTTTCTGGCACCGTTCTTCGCGGCACACCGCGACGAGGTCGTCATCGCGACGAAGTTCGCGTTGTCCATCCCGCCGGACGACCCGACCAAGCGCATCGTCCGCAACGACGCGCCGTACATCCGGCAGTGCGTGGAGGCGAGCCTCCAGCGACTGGACGTCGATGTGATCGACCTGTACTACATGCACCGCCGTGATGTGAACGTCCCCATCGAGGAGACCGTCGGCGTCATGGCGGACCTGGTCCGCGAGGGCAAGGTCAAGCAGCTCGGCCTCAGCGAGGTGACGGCCGGCGAGCTGCGTGCCGCGCAGACGGTGCACCCGATCGCGGCCGTCCAGTCGGAGTGGTCGCTGTTCAGCCGGGACATCGAGGCGGGCGTCGTCCCGGCGGTCCGCGAACTGGGCGTGACCCTGGTCCCGTACTCCCCGCTCGGCCGGGGCTTCCTCACCGGCTCCTTCGCGAACGCGGAGAAGGACCTCACCGCCGACGACGTACGCCGTCAGCACCCCCGCTTCACGGGCGACAACGCGGCGGCGAACGCGGCCCTGCTGGAGTCGATCCGGGCGGTGGCCAAGGCCCACGACGCCTCCGTGGGGCAGGTCGCGCTGGCCTGGGTCCACCAGCAGGCGGCGACGTGGGGACTCCCGGTCGTCCCCATCCCGGGCACCCGCAGGCGCACCCGTGTCGAGGAGAACGTGGCGGCGACCCGAATCGAACTGACCGAGACGGACCTGGCCACCCTGGAACCCATCGCCGCAAAGGTCGCGGGAACCCGCTACCCCGACATGACCTTCGCTTCGGCGGGCAGGGAGTAACCCGAGCCCCGTAAGGGGCGCGGGGAACTGCGCGACCAGCCACGACGGACCCGCAGCCGACGAACTCTCCGCAGCCCTCACGACTTCACAGCTCAGCCAACAACTCGGCCTTCTTCACGGAGAACTCCTCATCCGTGACAAGCCCCGCCTCATGAAGATCCCCAAGATGCCGGATCCGGTCGGCGATGTCGGCCGGATCCCGCCGAGCCCCCGGCACCACGGCGGCGGCCATCGCACCAGCCCCCTCGGAGAGCCCCGCGGGCCCACCCGACCGCACCGCACCCAGCACAGCCGCCGCGAACGGCAACGACTCATGAACCGGCCCGTACCCGAGCCCGAAAACGACAGCCGCCGGATCCTGATCCGGCGCCCCCGGCTGCCCACCGGCCGCGGCCTCACGGCGAAGCAGCCGCAGATGCCCCTCGAAGACCTCGGGCGACCGCCACTCCACCCCGCACAGGTCGGCCACGGCGAACGTCTGGTCGCCGGCCTTCCACTTCGCGGACGAGGCCCCCGTCCAGAACCACCGGAAGGCCACGGACTTCCCGTCGAAGGACGCCTTGCCGTCGTACGCCTTGAACTGGAGCGGCGTCTCGGGCGGCTGCACCAGATAGCGCTCGGCCGGACCCGCGTCCTCGGGCGCGAGCATCGCGCGCAGCTCGTCCGCGTAGTACTCGGCGAGCGTCTCGCGCTCGGCGGGCAGCACGAGGCGGTAGGGGTCGCACACATCCTTCAGCTGTCCGGCGGCCGCCTCCATCAGCGGATCCGCCCCCGCTCTCGGCTCGGCCCGCAGGACGACCGTCCCGCGCTTGCCGGGCGTCAGTGTCACCGCCTCGATCGCCTCGATCGGGATGCGGCGCTCACCGAGCGCCTGGAACAGCTTCGGCGTGCGAATCCCCCGTTCGAAGCGGATGAGCACGGAGTCGGACTCGAACTCCCAGGCGGCATGAAATCCGGCCAGTACGTCACCCATGCGGGCCATCGTATGCGGCATGCGCTTCCTAGTCCCCTCCCTGAGCAGACCGCGGTTTCTTCGTTCTCTACGCGCGTCCTGCTTCAGCCGTGTCGGACAAACCCTTACTGCACGCGTCGTCCTTGTGTGCGCAGCTGACCGCGCGGTACGCGCCAATCCCGATCTCGGCGAAGTTCCGCAGGCTGTCGGTCCCGGGCTCGAAATACCCGGTGTGTCCCTTCGCCCCGCGCGCGGACAGCACCCGCGCGCCGAACTCGGAGGACATCGGATCGGCGCCGTGGCCGAGCCCGCCGAACTCCAGGTGCGGTACGTCCTCGATCCAGTCGTCGGAGTCCCGCACGGCCCACACCCGGGCCGAGGTGCGCAGCTGCGCGGCCTTCTCGGCCCGCATGCCCGGACTGCCCGCCACCGCTATGTCGGAGACCCGGGGAGGCAGGGAGCGCGCGGCGACGCCGCACACCACCGACCCGTAGCTGTGGCAGTACAGCGCGACGCGCGAGCGGCCGGGCAGGGCCCGTACGAGGGCGTCGAGCCGGACCGCGCCCTCCTCGGCGCGGATGCCGGTGACGGCGTCCATGCCGAGTCCGCTCGGTGACGTGTAGTCGGCCCACGCTATGACGGCCGTACGCGTCCGGGGGCTCGCGTCGCGCTCGGCGCGGTACAGCGCCTTGGCCATGCCGACGGGCGCCGTGTACTTGTGCTCGCTGCGCTGGAAGGTCAGCAGGTCGGTGTCGACGCCGGGCACCACGACCGAGACCCGCTCGGCCCTGCCGAGGTTGCCGAAGACCTCCGCGACCCGGCCCGATCCCATCGGGTCGAAGGCGAGGATGCGGCGCTCGCCGGCCATCAGCGCCTCGTACCGCTGCATCCGGCGGCTCGCATCGTGCTGACCGGCCGCGGAGAGCCGGTTGTCGTGCATGCGTTTCAGCTCGACCTTGCGTGCCTGGCCGAGGGCGATGCGGTTGGCGCGGTAACGGAGGCTCACCGGCGCCCCGTTCATGTTGCCGACCGCGAGCGGATAGCGGGCGGCGAGCCGGGAGCGCTGGTACGCGTCGAGCGAGGCGAAGAACTGGGTCAGCCGAGCGGGTGTCGTCCTGTCCGGGTCCGGCAGCCGCTGCCCGCCCATGTGCCCGCGGTCCCATGCGGCGAGGGAGACCGCGAGCGGTGTGGTCGCGCCTCTGTGGCTGCGCACCGCGGTCCAGCCGGTGGTCCCGAGCATCACGAACACCACGGCCAGCGCGAGCAACATGCGCCAGACGTTGAGTTGGGGTGTGGAGTCGAAGGAAGTCACTGAAAGGACACACTAGGAGAACGGGAGGGTCTCGCGTTAACCGAGTGAGGGGGATCACGTTTCCGGTGGGGTAATTGGGGCAAAGTAGCCGTGATTCACAGCGGGTGATCGCGCTGTGTACGTAGATGGCATGATCCATGCCCATTCGAGCGCGACCTTGTGTGAGCAGGGAGTTACTCTCCGCCCTCCTTCTTCTCCCTCTTCTCCCCCTCTTCCCTCTCCTCCTCCTTCTCCCTGGCCTCCCCCTTCTCCCTGGCCTCGCGGTGGTGTTCGTCGCGCGTGTGCCAGTTCTCGGCCAACGCGGGCCCCATCTGGTCGAGATACGACGCGGTCAGTTCCCGCATGGCGGCCACGCTGAAGTCCTCGCCCGCGCCCCACCGGCGGGCCGCCAGCCGCATCACGCCGCCGAACAGGGCCACCGTCACGCGCGGACGCGGATCTGCGTCCACGTCGACGCCCTCGCGCGCCGCGATCGTCCGGGCGAGCTCCTCCTCCAGCTTCTCGTGGTGGCACAGATGGATGGCGAGCAGTGCGGGCGTCGACTCGATCAACTGGAAGGTGCGCATGTGCAGTTCGATCGGGACGACGGCCTCGATGGCCTCCCCGATGGTGTCCCAGTTCGCCAGGACGGCCCGGCGCAGCGCGTCCAAGGGGGGCTCGTGGGGCGGGCGTCGGCGCACCGCGTCGAGGAAGTGCGACTCGGTCATCTCCTGGACGGCGAAGGCGGCTTCCTCCTTGCCGGCGAAGTAGCGGAAGAAGGTGCGCTGGGAGACGTCGACGGCCTCCACGATCTCGTCGACGGTCGTCTGCTCGTAGCCGTTGGCCGTGAACAGTTCCAGCGCGGCCCGCACCAGTGCGTCCCGGGTGCGCTGCTTCTTGCGCTCGCGCAGCCCGGGGCGTGATGCCGTGTCCATGAATCCTCTTCTCGCCTTCCGGCTTCTCGTCCTCCGGCCCATGTGCTGCGCGAATGACGTGTCAGTTACCGAATAGTGAATTGGTTTGTCAATTGTCAGCGGCTGTCACTAATGTCGACGGCATGACTAGTCAGACCACCGTCGACAAGACGGGCCCGGCCGACGAGGTCCCGCCGGCCTCCTCCGGTCCGGCCCCGGCCAAGGGCCTGCGCGGCCACCCGTGGCTCACCCTGATCACCGTCGCCGTCGGAGTCATGATGGTGGCCCTCGACGGCACCATCGTGGCCATCGCGAACCCGGCCATCCAGAAGGACCTGGGTGCCACCTTCGCCGAGGTCCAGTGGATCACGAACGGCTACTTCCTCGCGCTCGCGGTCACGCTGATCACGGCGGGCAAGCTCGGCGACCGGTTCGGCCACCGCCAGACCTTCCTCATAGGCGTGGTCGGCTTCGCGGCGGCCTCGGGGGCCATCGGGCTCTCCGACAGCATCGCCCTGGTGGTCGTCTTCCGGGTGCTCCAGGGTCTGTTCGGCGCGCTGCTGATGCCGGCCGCGCTCGGTCTGCTGCGGGCCACCTTCCCGGCCGAGAAGCTGAACATGGCGATCGGCATCTGGGGCATGGTCATCGGTGCCTCCACCGCGGGCGGCCCGATCCTCGGCGGGGTCCTCGTCGAGCACGTCAGCTGGCAGTCCGTCTTCTTCATCAACGTGCCGGTCGGCGTCCTCGCGGTCGTCCTCGGCGCGGTGATCCTGACCGACCACCGTGCCAAGAACGCGCCGCGCTCCTTCGACGTGCTCGGCATCGGTCTGCTGTCCGGCGCCATGTTCTGTTTGGTCTGGGCGCTCATCAAGGCCCCGGAGTGGGGCTGGGGAGCCGCGCTGACCTGGTCGTTCCTCGGCATCTCGGTGCTGGGCTTCGCGTTGTTCGCGTTCTGGGAGAACCGGGTGCGCGAGCCGCTCATCCCGCTCGCCCTCTTCCGTTCCGTGCCGCTGTCGGCCGGTGTGGTCCTGATGGTGCTCATGGCGATCGCCTTCATGGGCGGCCTGTTCTTCGTCACCTTCTACCTGCAGAACGTGCACGGGATGAGCCCGATCGACGCGGGTCTGCATCTGCTGCCGCTCACCGGCATGATGATCGTCGGCTCCCCGCTGGCCGGCGCGATGATCAGCAAGACGGGGCCGCGTGTGCCGCTCGCGGGCGGTATGGCGTTCACCGCCATCGCCATGTTCGGTGTGTCGACGCTGGAGACGGACACCGGCAGTGGGCTCATGTCGATCTGGTTCGCGCTGCTCGGCCTCGGCCTCGCGCCCGTCATGGTCGGCGCCACCGAGGTCATCGTGGGCAACGCGCCGATGGAGCTCTCCGGTGTCGCGGGCGGTCTCCAGCAGGCCGCCATGCAGATCGGCGGCAGCCTCGGCACGGCGGTCCTGGGCGCCGTGATGGCCTCCAAGGTCGACAACGACCTCGCGGGCAACTGGGCCGACGCGGGGCTCCCGAAGCTCACCCCGGACGAGCTCGACCAGGCCGCGGAGGCGGTCCAGGTCGGCGCGCCGCCGGTGGCTCCGGGGACGCCGCCGGAGGTTGCCGCGAAGATCACGGACGTCGCCCACGACACGTTCATCTCCGGCATGAGCCTGGCGAGCCTCGTCGCGGCGGGCGTCGCCGTCGTGGCGGTCTTCGTGGCCTTCCTGACCAAGCGGGGCGCCAACGCGGAGGCGGGCGCGGGGACCGGCCACATCTAGGCTCCGTCAGGCGCCGTCGTCCGCACGGAAAAGAAGTACGTGTCTGGATTGACATGACCGGGGTACTCGGCTTCCGAGCCCGAACCGACCGGCATTCGGTCGGCTCAGAGGTCCAGGGAGTTGATGATGGCGGGCTTCGGTCACACCACGCGCAAACACCCTCGCTCACGTAGCCGTACGAGGTCACGGAGCGGGCCGGACAGCGCGACGCTCGGAATCATCGGAGTCATCTGCGCGGTCGCCGGTTTCTTCGTGCTGGGGATCATCCTCGGCCCGGTGGCGATCGCCTGCGGCTGGCTGGCCATGGGGCGCCGCTGGAACGGCGCCCGACCGGTACCGGCGCTGATCGCCGTGGTACTGGGAGCGATAGACACCGTCCTGGCGATCGTATGGATGGCCGGAACGGCAGGACCCGGCACCGGAGTGTTCTAACCGGCAGCCGAAGAACAAAAGTCCCCCGCGGTTCCCCTACCGGGACGCGGGGGACTTTTGTTCTTC
>NZ_LIPP01000342.1 GCF_001418335.1 Streptomyces aurantiacus
CCTCCCCCTGGGGCGACCCCCGCCACCCCTGTGTCGCGCACATGACATCACGGCTCTGCAGCGCCACTTGCACAACTCACCCGGGCGGCAGCGGACCTGCCTGTCCTGCCGGACTCTCCGGGTGTACGAGAACTCCTCGAAACCCCGGATGCTCCCCGCATCCAAGGTCCTTTTCGGGCCCCCCGGCTCGATCGTCACCACGTCCGGCGCCGGGGACGCGACTCCTGGTTTTCCGTAGCGCCGGACCTATCCAGTCTTACTGGTCGCCTCGTGCTCGAACAGCCGAAGCACGGTCAATCTAGACCATCGGCGCCGGTATGTAGAGGGGATGTGTGTGATTCGTGTTCAAGCTTTGGACTACATCCACCCACTCCACCCACCTGGTGCCCACCGGTCACGGAGGCGTGGCCACATCGAGCCGCCTTCGTACGATCCGGAATGCGCCGGAGACGGAAGGGCACGGGCTCTGCGGCCCCCGGACGGCGGTCGCGGCCCGACTCTCTCCGCCGGTCGCCGCCCCGCCTCTTCGCCGGTTCCCGACCGGGCTCAGTGGCGGGTGGGAAGTGTGATGCCGTAGGCCCGCATCTTGCGGTAGATCGTCGTGCGGGAGATGCCGAGCCGCTGCGCCGCCACCAGTTTGTTGCCGTCCACCTCCAGCAGGGCCTGGACCAGGGTGTCGCGCTCGGACGCCTCCCAGGCGCTCAGCGGCCGGCTGCCCGCGCTGTGCAGGGACGGCGGCAGGTCGCGCAGCTCGATCCGGTACGTGCGGCGGCCCGCGGTGGCCTCGCGCAGGGCGAGGTTCAGCTGGCGGACGTTGCCGGGCCAGTCGTGCCTGCGCAGCAGAGGCAGCACCTCAGGGGCGCACTCCACGCCCGCGCCGATGCGTTGCAGCAGACAGTCGACCAGGGCCGGGAGGTCCGCGAGACGGTGCCGCAGGGCGGGTACCGCCGCCGCTTCGACGAAGCAGTGCCGCAGCGGCTCCGGTACGCCCGGTGCGCTGTGGAGCGTGCCCACGATCCAGGTACCCTGCGCCGCCGCGGCGTCCAGTGCGCGGGCGACGGCGGGTCCCTGCCCGGGGGCCACGGCGTCGATGTTCCGCAGGACCAGGGTGCGGCCCGGCCCGGTGGGCGCCGCGCGCAGGGCGGCAGGCAGGTCGGTCTCGGCGCCGGCGGCCCGGGGGTCCGCGGCATCCACGATCACGGGTGCCGAGGCCGCCCCGGTCAGCGCGTGCGCGGCACGGACCAGTGCGGACTTGCCGGTTCCGGTCTCACCGTGGAGCAGCAGCGGCGTCCGTTCGCGGGCGCAGCGCGACACCGTACGGGAGACGGTGTTCCACGCCGGGTCCGTCCCGGCCAGGCCCGGCAGCGGCCATGGCCGGTTCGCGTCCTGCTCCTCGGAGGAGCGTGAGCCGGTACCGGCGCGCAGACCGGTACCGGGACGGCGGGCCTGGTCGGCGGGGTGGTCCGGGAAGGCCAGCTCCAGCAGGTACCCGGCCGCACCCGCGGAGCTGTCGACCTCGCGGCACCGCACCAGCACGGTCTCCCCGCCGGTCAGCTGCACCTGTTTGCGGGTGCGCGGCGCGTGTCCCAGTTCGGCGGCGGCCTCGTGCAGCAGCCGGTGGTCGTCGCTGGTGAGCCTGGCCGTCGCCGCGGAGTTCGCGAGCACGAAATCCTGGCCGAGACAGAGCACCGGCCGGTCGCCGTAGTGGGTCACGCGCTGGAACGCCTCCAGCAGGGCACGCTGGTGCGAGCTGCTGAACTCGTACATCACGCGTTCGATGTCGCCGACGGCTTCCTGCACCAGGGCTGCCATGAGGGTGCGCGCCGGGCCGTTCCAGCAGGTCAGGTTCATGGCGCCCTCGACCCGTCCGGTGACCGAGTTACGGATCGGGGCGGCGGCGCAGGAGACGTTCTGCAGGCGTTCGTTGAAGTGCTCGGTGCCCAGCACCACGTTGGGCCGGTGCTCCTCCAGCGCGACCCCGATGCCGTTCGTGCCGACGAACTGTTCGGCGTAGTTGAAGCCGGGCGCCAGGTGGACCCGGTCCAGGTGCACCGAGAGCCGTTTCTCGCCGACGCGGCGGTCGCGCACCCAGCCCTTCCGGTCCGTCACGATCACACAGGCGTCCGAACCCGCCAGCGCCTGTTCCAGCCGGTCCAGGACCGGCGTGGCGGCGCGGACCAGGCGGCTCTCCCGGTCGTAGTCCGGCTGGTAGGGGACGACCACCTCGTCCGTGCCGATCCCCAGGTACTTGGAACGCCGCCAGGAGTTGCGGATGCCCTCGGGCACGATCTCCGCAGGCAGCTCCGCGTTCTCCAGGAACTTAAGGCGTGCTCGCGCGATGGTCCGGTCCCGCGCTGTGCCGTCGCTGAGCATGGCGCCTCCGATGAGCGTGTTTCCGCCATATTACGAACACGTTTGCGCCTGTCAACGGGTGGTTCCCCATGACTTTGCCGGGCGTTCGCCATGCCCCGGTCATGCGTCGGCGATACCCCGGGCGGGGAGCGGGCAGGGAGCGGGCAGGGAGTGGTCCGGGTGTGTTCCACATTGAAAAACTCGACGGCGCCTGTCGCCCCCACGCTGATGGACAGCAGCACAGCACCACAGCACAGGACAACAGCACCGCACGAAGGGTGCGGCCGCTCACCGTCGAGCACAGGAGCAGCACCATGACTTCCTCCGACAACGCACCCCGTACCGCGATCGTCACCGGCGCGGCCCGCGGCATCGGCCGCGGCATCGCGGAGCGGCTGGCCGCGGACGGACTCGATGTGGCCGTCGCCGACCTCCCCGGCATGAGTGAGGAACTGAGCGAGGTGGCGGCCGGCATCGAGAAGACGGGCCGCCGGGCGCTGGCCGTGCACGCCGACGTGACCAGCAAGGAGCAGACCGACGCGCTCGTCGAAGAGGTGGCGGGCCGCTTCGGCAGGGTCGACGTCTACGTGGCCAACGCCGGCATCGCCCGGGTCACCCCGCTGCTGGAGACCGGGCTCGACGAGTTCGAGCAGATCATGGCCGTGAACCTGCGCGGCGTCTTCCTCTCCTACCAGGCCGCGGCACGCCAGATGATCGCCCAGGGCGGCGGCGGCAAGATCATCGGTGCCGCGTCGATCGTCGCGTACCGCCCGTTCGCGCTGCTCGGCACCTACTCGGCGTCGAAGTGGGGCGTACGCGGTCTGACCCAGGCCGCGGCCATGGAGTGGGCGCGGCACGGCATCACCGTCAACGCGTACTGCCCGGGCATCGTCGGCACCGACATGTGGGACCTGATCGACGAGCGGCTGGCCGAGGAGGCGGGTCTCCAGAAGGGCGAGGCCATCAGCAAGCACGCGGAGGCCATCGCGCTCGGCCGGGTCGAGGAGCCGGCGGACGTCGCGTCCTTCGTCTCGTACCTGGCGTCGCCGGACTCGGACTACATGACCGGCCAGTCCGTCATGATCGACGGCGGAATCCAGTTCTCCTGACGCGCTCCGACTTCATCCACCCATCGCGAACTGAGGGAGACAAAGATGTACTCCAAGGACGGCGAGAACTACTTCATAGTGGACGCGCACGTCGCGCTCTGGGACGCGCGCCCCGAGAACCAGCTCAACATCCACGGCAAGCAGTTCATCGACTGCTTCTACGACTACCACCGCAACCTGAGCCCGGAATCGGAACTGTGGCCGTACGAGGAGTACCTCTACTACGGCGGCGAGCGCCTGATGAAGGACCTTTTCGTCGAGGGGTACGTCGACCACGCCATCTTCCAGCCCGCGCGGCTGGGAGCGTTCTACCGCAACGGTTTCGGGCAGACCGAGGAAGCCTTCGCGCTCACCCAGCAGCACCCGGACAAGCTGACGTACAACCATTCCTGGGACCCCCGGTACGAGCAGAAGGGCCTCGACCAGCTGCGGCGGGACGCCGAGCGGTTCCAGCTCAAGGGCGTGAAGCTGTACACCGCCGAGTGGAAGGGCGACAGCCGCGGCTACAAGCTCGACGACCCGTGGACGTACCGCTATCTCGAAGCGTGCCAGGAACTCGGCATCAACAACGTCCACGTCCACAAGGGGCCGACGATCCGGCCGCTCGACCGGGACGCGTTCGACGTGGCGGACGTCGACAAGGCGGCCACGACGTTCCCCGAGATGAACTTCGTCGTGGAGCACTGCGGCCTGCCCCGCCTTGAGGACTTCTGCTGGATCGCCACGCAGGAGCCCAACGTGCACGCGGGCCTCGCGGTCGCGATGCCCTTCATCCACAGCCGGCCGCGGTACTTCGCGCAGATCATCGGCGAGTTGCTGTACTGGCTCGACGAGGACCGCATCCAGTTCTCCAGCGACTACGCGCTGTGGACGCCGCGGTGGCTGATCGAGCGGTTCGTCGACTTCCAGATCCCCGAGGACATGACCGAGTACGAGCCGATCACCCTGGCGCAGAAGAAGAAGATCCTCGGCCTGAACGCCGCCGCCATGTACGACATCGAGGTCCCGGCGGAGCTGGGCGTGGCGGAACCGGCGGTGGCCTGAGATGCGCACCGCCACACGGGAACAGGCAGTTCGAGACCAGGCTGTCCGTGAACAGGCCCTCCGTGAACAGGCCGCCCGCGCGGCCCTCGACACGGTCTTCGACCCGGAGCTGGACGAGCCGATCACCGACCTCGGCTTCGTACGCGCTGTGACGGTGACCTCCGAAGGGGCGCTCACGGTCCGTCTCCGGCTGCCCACCTCGTTCTGTTCGCCGAACTTCGCGTACCTGATGGCCTCGGACTCCAAGGACGCGCTGACGGCCCTGCCCTGGACACGGGAAGTCGTGGTGCTGCTCGACGACCACCATGACTCGGACCTGATCAACCGCGGGCTGGCCGCGGACGCGGGCTACCGCGGAACGTTCGGGGCGGAGGCCGAGAAGGACCTCGAAGAGCTCCGGCTGACGTTCCGCCGCAAGGCACACACCGCGGCGATGGAGCGTGCGCTGACCCTCGTGCTCCGCGCGGATCCGGACCTCACCGAGGAAGCCCTCTACGACGTGGTCCTTGGCGACCTCCCCGACACGGCGACGTCCGGCGCGCTGCTGCGGCGCCGGGAGGCCCTCGGCCTCGGCGTGGCACCGACCGACCCGGTCCTGGTGGACGAGGACGGGCGGCGCTACCCGCCGGGCGAGATCCCGCTCCGGCTGCGCTTCGCCCGTGCGGTCCGGGTGTCGATCGACGGCAACGCGCACTTCTGCCGGGGCCTGCTGCGCACCCGGTATCCGCAGTCAGGGGCCGACCAGTCCCCGCGCGCGGGTGAGCCCGTGCCGACGGGGGAACTCGTGCCCGGCGGGCAACCGATACCCGGCGGGGAACGCGTACCCGCGGAGGAACTGGTCTCCGGGAGGGAGCTCCTCCACCTCACCGCTCCACCGAAGGAGAACGTCTCGTGAAAGCAGTCCAGGTCGTGGGCTACGGCAAGAACCTTGAGATGGCCGAGGTCCCGGCCCCGGAGGTCACCGGCCCGTACGACGTGATCGTCAGGATCGGCGGGGCCGGCGTGTGCCGCACCGACATCCACATCCTGGAGGGCCAGTGGGCCGAGAAGTCCGGGGTGGCACTGCCCTACACGATCGGGCACGAGAACGCCGGCTGGGTCCACGCGGTCGGCGGCGCCGTCACCAACGTCTCCGAGGGCGACAAGGTCATCGTGCACCCGCTGATCACCTGCGGACTGTGCCGGGCGTGCCGGGCCGGTGACGACGTGCACTGCGAGAACAACCTCTTCCCCGGCATCGACACGGCCGGCGGTTACGCCGAGTACCTGAAGACGTCCGCGCGCAGTGTCGTACGGATCGACGACTCCCTCGAACCCGCCGATGTTGCCGCGCTCGCCGACGCGGGACTCACGGCCTACCACGCCGCGGCCAAGGCCGCCCGGAGGCTGCGGCCGGGTGACCGCTGCGTCGTGATCGGCGCGGGCGGGCTCGGGCACATCGGCGTACAGGTGCTCAAGGCGATCACCGCCGCCGAGATCGTCGTCGTCGACCGCAACCCCGACGCGGTGGACCTGGCCGTCTCCATCGGCGCCGACCACGGTGTCGTCGCCGACGGCGGCCAGGTGGACGCGGTGCGCGAACTGACCGGCGGGCAGGGGGCGGAGGCGGTCATCGACTTCGTCGGCGAGGGCGGCTCCACCAAGGACGGCGTGGGCATGCTGCGCCAGGCGGGCGACTACCACGTGGTCGGCTACGGCGAGAACATCGACGTCCCGACCATCGACATCATCTCCGCCGAGATCAACTTCATCGGCAACCTCGTCGGCTCCTACAACGACCTGTGCGAACTGATGGTCCTGGCCGCGCAGGGCCGCGTACGCCTGCACACGGCCAAGTACCCGCTCGACCGTTTCCAGGACGCGCTGGACGACCTGGGGAGCGGCCGGATCAGGGGCCGGGCGATCCTGACCCCGTGACCCCGTGACCCCGTGACCCCGTGACCCCGTGACTCCGTGACTCCGTCCCGAACGGCAAGGAACAAGGAAGTGATCCCATGATTTTCATCGCCGTGAAGTTCCGTGTCCTTCCCGAGCACGCCGACCGGTGGCCCGAGGTGGTCGAGGAGTTCACCCGGGCGACGCGCGCCGAGCCGGGATGCCTGTGGTTCGACTGGTCCCGCAGCATCGAGGACCCGGCGGAGTACGTACTGGTGGAGGCCTTCCGGGACGACGAGGCCGGCGCGGCACACGTGGGCTCGGCGCACTTCAAGGCGGCGCAGCAGTCACTGCCGCCCCACCTCGCCGAGACGCCCCGGATCATCAACGTGAAGGTGCCGCAGGACGACTGGTCGCTGCTGGGGGAGATGGCGGTCGACGAGGGCTGACGCGGGTCGGAGGCACGTCGGGGTCACGTCGGAGTCGCAGAGGGGCCCGAAGCCGGTTGCTCGGGCTTCGGCGGCCCCTTGATTCCCCGGTCGGGTCCGTCCCTCGGAGCCCGTTCTCGTCCCGGACCAGCGGCACCCCGGGATCGATGTCTTCCGCGAGTCCGTCTCGGTCTGTGCTCCCGGCAACGGCACGGCTGACAGATTCGCGGCCGCCGGGGCAGGGACGGATCTCAGCAATGCGGATCGAGGGATCGCAGCAGGTCGAGCAGCCCCCACTGCTGGACATCCGCTGGCTCCAGCGCTTCTGCTTCGGACGCTTCGGCTCAACTGCCAGACCAACGCCTGCACTCCCCTCTGTAGAGTTCTACGACCCTGCCCGGCGTGCGGACGCATGGACCGCGTCCTCGCTGTGGCCGTCTGCGTAAGAAGGAGATGCGCGCCGCGCACGCCGAGTTCACGCGGCGGCTCCGGGCGGCGGGCTGGGAGCCCGGCGACACGGAACCGCCGAAGTCCGTAACGAGGTAGTTCCGGCCCGCACGTACGTCGAGAACCCTCCGCCGTAACACCGGCGGAGGGCTCTCCATGCGTGGATCAGGCGGATCGATCGGCCGCGAGCCCGACGAACCCGGCCCACGCGTTTCGCGACACGGCCAGCACCGGTCCGCCGAGCACCTTGGAGTCGCGTACGCACACGGCGTCTGTAACTGCCGCGACCTCCACACACTGCCCGCCCTCAGCGCCGCTGTAACTGCTCTTGAACCAGGCAAGATCCGCTATAGAGGCGGACGTCCTAGCGATGTTCATAGCTCCCCCAGCAACTTCTCGATGAACCCCAAGGACTCTCGCGGAGTGAGAGCCTGGGACCGGATGATTCCATAGCGCGCCACGGCGAGATGTGACTGCTCGCGATCAGTGAGCAGGCTGCTCCGGCCCTGCACCTCCATGTACACGAACTGGTCGCCACCCTTGCGCGTGATCACAGTGAACGGCCCGTCCACCCCCGCGTTGTCCTCGCGGTCGAGGGGCATCACCTGGATCTCCACGTTCCGCCTCTGGCCGAAGACCAGCAGTTGCTCAAGCTGCCCTCGCAGTACATCCGTACCACCGAGCCGTCGTCGCAACACCGACTCCTCCAAGACGAAGCTGAGCAGCGGCGCGGGCCAGCGGCCGAAGATCTCCTGTCGGGCAAGGCGGGCCGAGACCCGCTGCTCGATGGTCTCCTCGTCCAGGAGAGGCCGACGGGCCCCGAGCAACGCCCGCATGTACTCCTCCGGCTGCAAAAGGCCGTTGACCACGTGCGTGTCGTAAGCGAGGAGCTCAACCGCCTCCGCCTCCAGCCGCGCCATGTCCCGGAAGAACGACGGATACTGCGCCCGCGCGACCTCCTCCTTCAGCGCCTGCAGCACACCACCCGCGTCCAGTTCCTCGTCCGCCCGGTCGATGAACTTCGGCGGCGGGATTCTCCGGCCCTGCTCGAATGACGCGATCGTCGCCGCCGAGTACCCCGTGCGGGCCCCGAACGCCGCCCGGTCCAGGTCGGCCCTGCCCCGCAGCAGCTTCAACTGCCGCCCGAACGCGACGACGATCCCCGTCCCCGGCTCGTCCTCCGGCCGCTGCCCGGCCCCCTGCCCCTCCGCGCTCACCGACGCTCTCGCGTCCGTACCACCGTCGTCCTGCCCGTGTCGTTCCACCCCGTGTACCGCCTCCCCGGCTCGACTCGCATGTCGCTGTGTCACCGTCGGTCACGTTATGCGACGGGAGGTTTTCCGGAACGGGGAAAAGCGCCGGTTCACCCTTCGGTGGACGGACTCCCGCACCGGCCGCTGATGGTCAGCGCCAGGCGCCACATGCGAGTGGACGGATTGGTCTCGTGCTCGTGTGCTCCGGAGCGAGGTCCCGGGCGCGCGCGACCGCGTGCTCCCAGCGGTCACCGCCGTAGTAGCGCGGGAAGTCGACGCTCTTGTCCGTACGGACCTCCGCGTGCTTCTGGAGCAGCGGCTTGAGGGTTCGGTAGTCGGCTACCCAGCTGCGATGGTCGGTGTGGTGGAGCAGGAGCCACAGCTCGAAGCACGGGTTGGAGACGGCGAGTTCGATGTTCTCGCGCCGCGCGAGGCGCTGGGCGCGGTCCAGGTCCTCGAACTCGTCGACGTCCACGACGCACCAGACCTGGTCGAACTCCCCTCCCGAGCCGCCCCACCGGTCCGCCGCGTACCGTACGACCTGGGACGGCGAGCCGGGCCTCTCGGTGACGCGGACCGAGAGCGTCCGGCGTTTGAAGGCGGCCTTGAAGCCCTTGAGGTAGTCGCGTTCCGTGGTCTCCGCGCCGCAGACCACCAGTAACCGGTCCAGGCTGTCGCGGGTGTCCGTTCGGCGGCCGAGGTCAGTCTCGTGCGAGGGTCCCTGAGGGCTTCTCCAGCCGCTCGGTTTCGGCGTCCTCGCCACGGCGTCCCCCTCGCTGTGCCAGAACGCTGGCGAAACTGTCGTCGATGAACGGGATGCCACCGTAACTGCCGCCCAGATAACGACGCTCGCGGTTCTCCTCCTTGCGCGGCTTGAACTCCGCGAGGGAGTACAGGGTCGTCTCGCCGTGGGAGTCCTTCTCCACGAACCACACCTGGTCCCGTTTGAGGATGTCCTCGCCACCCGCCCGCCCCAGCAGACTCGCGTCATGGGTGGTGAAGACGAGTTGCGCGCCCCGTGGATTGGTGGCCGGGTTCTGGAAGAGGTCGATGAGCCGGGCGGTGAGCAGGGAGTGGAGGCTCGAATCGATCTCGTCCACGACGAAGGTTCCCCCCCTCCTCAGCACGGCGAGGAAACGCGGCACGTGACCGAGTAGTGCCTGAGTGCCCGAGGACTCGTCGTGCAACTCCATCTGTACGACGCCGTCCCGGCCCCGGTGGCCGATCCACGGCCGGACCATCTCGCGCGGGCCCTCGTCCTCAAGTTCTGTGAGGAACGAACGAGGAATGCCGTATCCGTAGCGTTTGCGCAGTGCTTCCTCGTCCATCGGGACACGTTCGGTCCCGCACTCCTCGATACCCAGGTCGGCCGCGCGCAGCAGTTCCAGGATCTCGGGATACTGGTCGGCGTCCTCCAGCGCGCGCAGCGCGGAGAGGCCGTTCAGGCGCGCGTTGCCGGGGTTGCGGAACTGGAGCTGCCGGGCGAACCAGTCGTACACCGGGCGGAAGTCCTGCTGCTTCGAGCGGGCGGCCATCGACAGGAACAGCACGTTGGACTCGGTGATGCTCTCCACCAGGGCGAGCTGAACCGGCTGCTGTGACGCGCCCGGTGTGACGTCGTCACCGATGCGGGAGAACAACTCGCGCTTCTTGCCCATCGGGTAGCTGTGGAGCCACTCCTCGACGACGCACTCGTCGTCGACACCGAAGCCGTAAGTGTGGCGCGTACCTTCGAGGAGGAGATCCACGATGTACCAGGACGGTTCGTGCTTGGCCTCCGGGTCGAGGACGAAGGGCTTGCGGTCCACGCCGCCGTCCGGCTCGGAGTCCTGGTGGGAGGAGACCACCATGCGGGCCATGTACTGGAGCGCGCCCACGAGATTCGACTTGCCCGACGCGTTGGCTCCGAAGATCCCGATGACCGGCACGGCCTGCCAACTGGTCGCCTCCGGACGATCCGCGTCGTAGACAGGGTGCAGATTGAGCTGTTGTTCACGACGGATGGAGCGATGATTCGCCACCCGGAAACTCAGCAACATCGAAATTCACCACCTTCAGAGTCACTTTCGCTGCTGTATCCTCCCGCCTCCTTGCCAGTAAATCGCGCGAAACACCTTCAGGCAATCAGCACTCACCCTTACGAGGCGTTCTGTGCAGAAAACCCGCACACGTTTGAGCCAGGGTGGGAGGGCTCCTCCTGGTTCCCCGGCCAGGGGTGCGTGATCGTCGGGGTTTCGAGGTCATGCCCGACCGGG
>NZ_LIPP01000343.1 GCF_001418335.1 Streptomyces aurantiacus
CCCACCCCCCTCACCGCCCTCGGCCGCGACGCCGCACGCTGGGCCCTGCTCCATCCCGCGCCCCACGACAGGCCCCGCATCACCGAGGAGCACCTCGTCCAGCGCGAGGGCAATCCGCTCTTCAGGGTTCGTTACGCGTACGCCCGCAGCCGGGCCCTCAGCCGCAACGCCGCCCACCTCGGTTTCACCCCAGCCCCGGCCGACACCGGAAGCTGTGGCGTACCGCGTGTGCACGCCGCGAGCGAGCTTCTCGGCGTCCTCGACGCCTACCCCCACGCCCTCGCCTCCGCCGCGCGCCACCGTGGGCCCGATCGGCTCGCCCGGCACCTCGTCGCCGTCGCCGACGCGACGCTCGCCTTTCAGCACACCGTGCTCCCCGTGGGCGACGAGAAACCCTCGGCCGCCCACCGCACCCGGCTCGCGCTCGCCGAAGCCGCCGGGACGGTGCTGGCCGGTGGCCTCTCCCTGCTCGGCATCGACGCACCAGAGCATCTCTGAATGTCTCCGAACATCTCTGAGGAAGCCCAACAGACATGAGCCGTTCCGCACACCCCGCCGGGCCCCGTCACGCCGATGTCCTTCCCGAGGGCCATTACTCCGCGCCGGCGGCCGACCTCAACGCCCTCGACCCGAAGGTCTGGGCGCAGACCGTGACGCGTACCGAGAACGGCTCGGTCAGCGTCGGCGGGATCGACGTGTCGGCGCTCGCCGAGGAGTTCGGCACGCCCGCCTACTTCGTCGACGAGACCGACTTCCGGGCGCGGGCGCGGGCCTGGCGCACCGCCTTCGGGCACGACGCCGACGTCTTCTACGCGGGCAAGGCGTTCCTCTCCCGCGCCGTCGTGCGGTGGCTGGACGAGGAAGGGCTGAACCTCGACGTCTGTTCCGGCGGCGAGCTGACCACCGCCCTCTCCGCCGGCATGCCCGCCGACCGCATCGCCTTCCACGGCAACAACAAGTCCGTGGAAGAGATCACCAGGGCCATCGACGTCGGCGTCGGGCGCATCGTCCTCGACTCCTTCCAGGAGATCGTCCGCGTCGCACACATCGCGCAGAGCCTCGGCAAGCGGCAGCGGGTGCAGATCCGCGTGACCGTCGGCGTCGAGGCCCACACGCACGAGTTCATCGCCACCGCGCACGAGGACCAGAAGTTCGGCATCGCGCTCGCGGACGGGCAGGCCGCCGAGGCCGTACGGCGCGCGCTCAGCCTCGACGGGCTCGAACTGGTCGGTATCCACTCCCACATCGGGTCGCAGATCTTCGACATGGCCGGTTTCGAGGTCGCCGCGCGTCGTGTGGTGTCGCTGCTCGCCGAGATCCGTGACGAGCACGGCGTGGAGCTTCCCGAGATCGACCTCGGCGGCGGCCTCGGCATCGCCTACACCAGCGACGACGACCCCAGCGAGCCCCACGAGATCGCCAAGGCGCTCGGTGAGATCGTGACGAGGGAGTGCGAGGCCGCCCGGCTGCGGACCCCTCGTATCTCCGTCGAACCCGGGCGCGCCATCGTGGGACCGACCGCCTTCACGCTCTACGAGGTCGGCACCGTCAAGCCCCTCGAAGGACTGCGTACGTACGTCTCCGTCGACGGCGGCATGTCCGACAACATCCGTACCGCGCTGTACGACGCCGAGTACAGCGTCGCCCTCGTCTCCCGTACGAGTGACGCCGAGCCCATGCTCGTACGCGTGGTCGGTAAGCACTGTGAGAGTGGCGACATCGTCGTGAAGGACGCCTTCCTGCCCTCCGACCTCGCGCCCGGCGACCTCGTCGCGGTGCCGGCCACCGGCGCGTACTGCCGCTCGATGGCGAGCAACTACAACCACGCCCTGCGTCCGCCCGTCGTCGCCGTCCGCGACGGCGAGGCGAGGGTGATCGTCCGCCGGGAGACGGAGGAGGATCTTCTGCGTCTCGATGTCGGCTGACCGACATGACTGCGTCGACGTCGGCAGGGCGGAAGATTTCCTGTCTTTCGTTCTCGCGCTGATGAAATAGACATCTCACGATCCGGACGTGGGGCAGAAACCCCCGTCCGGTGAGTGAGACTGGTTCCACCGTGACGGTATGAGGAAACGAGGTCGGATGATGCGTACGCGTCCGCTGAAGGTGGCGCTGCTGGGCTGTGGGGTCGTCGGCTCAGAGGTGGCGCGCATCATGACGACGCACGCCGCCGACCTCGCCGCCCGGATCGGGGCTCCCGTCGAGCTGGCGGGCGTGGCCGTGCGGCGCCCGTCCAAGGTGCGCGAGGGCATCGACCCCGCCCTGGTCACCACCGACGCGACCGCCCTGGTCAAACGGGGCGACATCGACGTGGTCGTCGAGGTCATCGGCGGTATCGAGCCCGCCCGTACGCTCATCACGACCGCCTTCGAACACGGCGCGTCCGTCGTCTCCGCGAACAAGGCGCTCCTCGCGCAGGACGGCGCCGCGCTGCACGCCCTCGCCCAGGAGCAGGGCAGGGATCTGTACTACGAGGCCGCCGTCGCCGGTGCCATTCCGCTGATCCGGCCGCTGCGCGAGTCCCTCGCCGGTGACAAGGTCAACCGGGTCCTGGGCATCGTCAACGGCACCACCAACTTCATCCTCGACAAGATGGACTCGACGGGCGCCGGCTACCAGGAAGCACTCGACGAGGCCACCGCCCTGGGGTACGCGGAAGCCGACCCCACCGCCGACGTCGAGGGGTTCGACGCCGCCGCCAAGGCCGCCATCCTCGCCGGAATCGCCTTCCACACGCGCGTGCGCCTGGACGACGTGTACCGCGAGGGCATGATCGAGGTCACCGCCGCCGACTTCGCCTCGGCGAAGGCGATGGGCTGCACCATCAAGCTGCTCGCCATCTGTGAGCGGGCCGCCGACGGCGGGTCCGTCACCGCGCGCGTGCACCCGGCCATGATCCCGCTGAGCCACCCTCTCGCCTCCGTGCGCGGCGCGTACAACGCCGTGTTCGTCGAGTCGGACGCCGCCGGGCAGCTCATGTTCTACGGGCCGGGCGCCGGCGGTGCGCCGACCGCCTCCGCCGTCCTCGGCGACCTCGTCGCCGTCTGCCGCAACAAGCTCAGCGGCGCGACCGGGCCCGGCGACTCGGCGTACACCCAGCTGCCGGTCTCGCCCATGGGCGAGGTCGTGACCCGCTACCACATCAGCCTCGATGTGGCGGACAAACCGGGCGTTCTCGCCCAGGTGGCGACCGTCTTCGCCGAACACGGAGTGTCGATCGATACGGTTCGCCAGCAAGGTCGGCAGGACGGAGGCGGCGATGCCTCCCTCGTCGTCGTCACGCATCGCGCGTCCGACGCGTCCCTCAGCGGGACCGTCGAGGCGTTGCGCAACCTCGACACCGTGCGGGGTGTCGCCAGCATCATGCGGGTTGAAGGAGAGTAACCAGCAATGACCCACCAGTGGCGCGGAATCATCGAGGAGTACCGGGACCGGTTGCCGGTGTCCGACACCACGCAGGTCGTGTCGCTCCGTGAGGGCGGCACGCCGCTCGTGCCCGCGCAGGTGCTCTCCGAGCGCACGGGCTGCGAGGTCCATCTCAAGGTCGAGGGTGCGAACCCCACCGGGTCCTTCAAGGACCGCGGTATGACGATGGCCATCACGCGGGCCAAGGAGGAGGGCGCGAAGGCCGTCATCTGCGCCTCCACGGGCAACACGTCGGCCTCGGCCGCCGCCTACGCCGTACGGGCCGGCATGGTCTGCGCCGTGCTCGTACCGCAGGGCAAGATCGCGCTCGGCAAGATGGGCCAGGCCCTCGTGCACGGTGCGAAGATCCTCCAGGTCGACGGCAACTTCGACGACTGCCTCACCCTGGCGCGCAGCCTCTCCGACAACTACCCGGTGGCGCTGGTCAATTCGGTGAACCCGGTGCGTATCGAGGGGCAGAAGACCGCGGCGTTCGAGATCGTGGACATGCTCGGCGACGCCCCCGACATCCATGTCCTTCCGGTGGGCAACGCGGGCAACATCACCGCGTACTGGAAGGGGTACAAGGAGTACGCCGCCGACAAGATCGCCGGGCGGACTCCGCGCATGTGGGGCTTCCAGGCGTCCGGGTCCGCGCCCATCGTGCGCGGCGAGATCGTCAAGGACCCCTCGACGATCGCCACCGCGATCCGCATCGGCAACCCGGCCTCGTGGCAGTTCGCGCTGGCCGCGCGGGACGAGTCGGGCGGCTTCATCGACGAGGTGACGGACCGTGAGATCCTGCGCGCCTACCGGCTGTTGGCCGCGCAGGAGGGCGTTTTCGTCGAGCCGGCCTCGGCGGCTTCGGTGGCCGGCCTCCTCAAGGCCGCCGAGCAGGGCAAGGTCGACCCTGGCCAGCGCATCGTCTGCACGGTGACCGGAAACGGCCTCAAGGACCCCGACTGGGCCGTCGCGGGCGCCCCGCAGCCGGTCACGGTCCCGGTCGACGCGGTCACGGCCGCAGAACGCCTGGGCCTGGCATAACTGGCATCACTGGCATAACACGGGACCACAGGACCAACCACAGGACCTCGTCCTGAACTGGCTGCCAGCGAGTGAGCCGAAGGGGCGCGCCTGTGTCGAGAGGGTGAGCGCGCGGAGGCCCCGACGAAGGAGGGGTCGAGCACGGTCGCCCTCTCGACACAGGCTTTGGCGCCCCGGAGGCGAACCGAGCTTTAAAAAAGGGGGGCGGGGGTGCACGAGGGGCCCACGACACGCATCGTGCGCCTCCTGTGCGCCCTATGTCGCCACAGAACCTTCCTTCGATAGGCTGTACCGAACCCGCCCGCCGCATATGCCGCGGTGCCGCGCCGTCCCTGCGGCCTTTGGGTCTTCCGCATTCTCCGTACGTCTCGCAGGATTTCGAGAATCTCGCAGCTCAAGCTCAAGGAGAGTCATCGAGCGATGGCCGGTCCAGCGTTCCGCGCCGCCGCCGTCCGGGTGCGCGTCCCCGCCACCAGTGCCAACCTCGGCCCGGGCTTCGACGCCTTCGGCCTGTCACTGGGGCTGTACGACGACGTGGTCGTCCGGGTGGCCGACTCTGGCCTGGACATCGACATCGCGGGTGAGGGAAGCGAGACACTCCCGCGCGACGAGAGGCACCTCCTCCTACGTTCCCTGCGCACCGCCTTCGATCTGCTGGGCGGACAGCCCCGCGGTCTTGAGATCGTGTGCGCCAACCGCATCCCGCACGGCCGCGGCCTCGGCTCCTCGTCCGCCGCGATCTGCGCCGGCATCGTCGCCGCACGCGCCGTGACCATAGGCGGCGACAGCAAGCTCGACGACACCGCGCTCCTGGAGCTCGCCACCGAGATCGAGGGGCATCCCGACAACGTCGCGGCCTGTCTGCTCGGCGGGTTCACCCTGTCCTGGATGGAGGGCGGAGCCGCGCGCGCCCTCAGGATGGAACCCGCCGCTTCCATCGTTCCGGTGGTCTTCGTACCCGGCAAGGCCGTGCTGACGGAGACCGCCCGCGGACTGCTTCCGCGTACCGTCCCGCATGTCGACGCCGCCGCCAACGCGGGCCGCGCCGCACTGCTCGTAGAGGCTCTGACCAGGCGCCCCGAGCTGCTGCTGCCCGCCACCGAGGACCGACTGCACCAGGAGTACCGCGCCCCGGCCATGCCGGAGAGCGCGGCGCTGGTGGAGCGGCTGCGGGCCGACGGAATTCCCGCGGTCATCTCCGGCGCCGGGCCCACCGTGCTCGCGCTCGCCGACGAGGCCGCGGCCGACAAGGTCGCACGACTGGCGGGCGAGGGCTGGGCGGCCAACCGGCTGGGCCTCGACGCCACCGGAGCGAGTGTGTTGCCGCTTGCTCCGTGACACTCGGTTGCCGGATTTCGAGAGGGGGAATGTTTGTTGGGTCCGGTAGTGTTAATCTCAAGTCTGCACCCGACCCCACCATGGCGAGGTGCTTCACGTCCCCGTCCGGGACAATCATTCTTCCGGGAGCCCCCCAAACCGCTTTGCGCCATGCATTGGGTGCTATGCGCTGAGCGGTGTTGAGACGCTCCGGAACCGGCGTGACCGAGCCGATGGACACCGAACCTCAAGTCCACGGCCCCGGGAAACGTCATCCCAGAAATTCCCTCCGCCTTTTGGCGGACCACCGCCCCGGCACGGTCCACACAGCAAGGACCACTGTCGGACAGCACAACCGGTCGCCGAGCCAGACAGGCCGACGTCCGCTCCAGGGAAGGACCCTTCGTGAGCGACACCACCGATCTGATGGGCGCACGTGTCGAGGAGACCGCTGCCGCGCCCGCCACGGACGCCTCCGCGCCTGCCACCGGTGCCGGCTCCCGTCGGCGCCGCGGTACCGGCCTTGACGGCATGGTGCTGGCCGAGTTGCAGCAGGTCGCATCCGGCCTCGGCATCAGGGGCACCGCGCGGATGCGCAAGAGCCAGCTGATCGAGGTCATCAAGGAGGCGCAGGCCGGAGGTGGTGCTTCGGCCAAGGCCGCGTCCGCCGCCGGGGACGCCACCGAGACGAAGCCCAAGCGTCGGGCCACCTCGAAGGCTCGTACGGGCGACGAGGCCGAGGCCGTACCGCCCGTCGAGAAGAAGGCGGAGGCCAAGGCCGAGAAGGCCGTGGCACAGCAGCAGATCGACATCCCCGGCCAGCCCGACGGAGGTCCCTCCCGCGATGGGGGCGCCTCCCGTGCGAGCACGGTCGAGCGTGCGGTCGAGGACGCCCCGGTCGAGCGCCGCCGGCGCCGCGCCACCGCCGACGTCGGCAGCCCCGAGACGGTCACCGTCGAGGCGAAGAGCGAGCCGAAGACCGAGGAGCCCGCCCAGTCCCAGGGTGAGGCCAGGGGCGACGGCTCGGACGGCGGGGCCGACGGCCGTCAGGGCCGCCGCGACCGCCGTGACCGGGGCGACCGCGGTGACCGTGCCGAGCGCGGTGACCGTGACCGCGGGGGCCGCGACCGCGACCGCCGTGGCAAGGGCGACGAGCAGCCGCAGGGCGGCCAGAGCAGCCAGAGTGGTCAGGGTGGCGGCAACCAGCAGCGCCAGGACCGTCAGGACCGCCAGCAGGACCGCCAGCAGGGCGGTGGCCGTCAGGACCGCCAGGACCGCCAGCGTGACAACGGCCCGCAGGACGACGGCTACGACGACGAGGCAGGTGGCCGCCGCGGCCGCCGTGGCCGTTACCGTGACCGCCGTGGCCGCCGTGGCCGCGAGGAGTTCGGCGCCAACGAGCCGCAGGTCGCCGACGACGACGTCCTGATCCCCGTCGCGGGCATCCTGGACATCCTCGACAACTACGCGTTCATCCGGACGTCGGGCTACCTGCCCGGTCCGAACGACGTGTACGTGTCCCTGGCCCAGGTCCGCAAGAACGGTCTGCGCAAGGGTGACCACGTCACCGGCGCCGTCCGTCAGCCCAAGGACGGCGAGCGCCGCGAGAAGTTCAACGCGCTCGTCCGTCTCGACTCGGCGAACGGCATGGCGGCCGAATCCGGGCGCGGGCGGCCGGAGTTCAACAAGCTGACGCCGCTCTACCCGCAGGACCGGCTCCGTCTGGAGACCGACCCGGGCGTGCTCACCACCCGCATCATCGACCTCGTCGCACCCATCGGTAAGGGCCAGCGCGGTCTGATCGTGGCCCCGCCGAAGACCGGCAAGACCATGATCATGCAGGCGATCGCCAACGCGATCACGCACAACAACCCCGAGTGCCACCTGATGGTCGTCCTGGTCGACGAGCGTCCGGAAGAGGTCACCGACATGCAGCGGTCGGTGAAGGGCGAGGTCATCTCCTCGACCTTCGACCGCCCCGCCGAGGACCACACCACGGTCGCCGAGCTCGCCATCGAGCGTGCCAAGCGCCTGGTGGAGCTGGGCCACGACGTCGTCGTGCTGCTCGACTCGATCACGCGTCTGGGCCGTGCGTACAACCTCGCCGCCCCGGCCTCCGGCCGCATCCTGTCCGGTGGTGTCGACTCGACCGCGCTGTACCCGCCGAAGCGCTTCTTCGGTGCCGCGCGCAACATCGAGGACGGCGGCTCGCTGACGATCCTGGCCACCGCGCTCGTCGACACCGGCTCGCGCATGGACGAGGTCATCTTCGAGGAGTTCAAGGGCACCGGCAACGCGGAGCTCAAGCTCGACCGCAAGCTCGCCGACAAGCGCGTCTTCCCGGCGGTGGACGTGGACGCGTCCGGTACCCGTAAGGAAGAGCTCCTGCTCGGCGCCGACGAGCTCGCCATCACCTGGAAGCTGCGTCGCGTGCTGCACGCGCTCGACCAGCAGCAGGCGATCGAGCTGCTGCTCGACAAAATGAAGCAGACGAAGTCGAACGCCGAGTTCCTGCTGCAGATCCAGAAGACGACGCCGATGCCGGGCAACGGCAACGACTGACGTCGCACCACATCCGGCGCAGCCGGTAGCAGGTACCGCGGAGGGCCGTCCCCGTCACATCGGGGGCGGCCCTCCGCGTTGCCGCCACCTGGCGACACGGGCCCGGATGCGGGGCGATATGGGGGCGATACGGGAGACCTTCGCCACAGATGTGGAGGTCGGCACGGGGGCGCGGAAGCGTGGCGTCCGCCGCCGAAAGTGCTGGTGAGCCGCCGATGACCACCCGTGACCGCCCCCTGCCGGTCACCCATCGTATCCGGGATCGCACAATACGGTCACAGTGCGTTGTGCAACCCTTTTTTCGGTTTACCCGTCTGAACAGACGGGTCCTGACAGCGACGTCACGGCACCTGACCACGCCTGACCCTGACCGCAGGGGGTAACCGAGCGCATCAGCGAGGACTGAGGAGCACATGTCTGCCGAGAGCACCCCGGAAGCCGAGAGCACTCCGGAACCCGGGAAACCGCGCCGCCGTGCCACGGGCCGGCGCCGCAAGCCGCGCAGCGGACGCCGCAAGGCGCTTCTCGTCACGGCCTGGTCCGCGGCAGGTGTCTTCGTTCTCGGCGGTACCGGCCTCGGGTACGTGTACTTCAACCTCAACGACAACATCAAGAGCGTCGACATCAACCAGGCTCTCGGCACCGACCGGCCCCTGGACATCGACAACGGCTCGCAGGACATCCTCGTACTCGGCTCCGACACCCGCTCCGGCAGCAACAAGAAGCTCGGCGGCGGCACCGACGACGGCAGCGCCCGCTCGGACACCGCGATGATCGTGCACGTCTACGAGGGCCACAAGAAGGCCGGCGTGGTCTCCATACCGCGCGACACCCTCGTGCCCCGGCCGGAGTGCACCGACGGCGAGGGCGTCACGCACGACGCCTCGTCCCTGGCGATGTTCAACTCGGCGTACTCGACGGGCGGCGCCGCCTGTGCCGTGAAGACCGTCGAGTCGATGACCGGCATCCGCATGGACCACTACGTCGAGGTCGACTTCAGCGGCTTCCAGAAGCTGATCGACGAACTCGGCGGTGTCGACGTCACCACGACCAAGGACATCACCGACAAGGAGAGCCACCTCGACCTGGAGGCCGGCACCCACCGGCTCACCGGCGAGCAGTCGCTCGGCCTCGTCCGTACCCGGCACGGCGTCGGTGACGGCTCCGACCTCGGCCGCATCCAGCTCCAGCAGGCGTTCATCAAGGCACTGGTCGAGCAGGTCAAGGACGTCGGCGTACTGACCAGCCCGAAGAAGCTGTACGACCTCGCCGACACCGCCACCAGTACGGTGACCACCGACTCCGACCTGGCCTCGGTCAAGGACCTGGCCTCCTTCGCCAACGGGCTCAAGGGGATCAGCTCGTCGAAGATGAACATGGTCACGATGCCGGTCCAGTACGACCCGGCGGACGGCAACCGTGTCCTCGTCGAGAAGGACAAGGCCGAGCTGGTCTGGGACGCGCTGAAGAACGACCGCCCGGTCCCGAAGTCGGCGACGCGGGACACGGCGACGGGTGACGCCAAGGGCGTCGTCAGCTAGGCGTTCCACGGGGGGCGGTTCGTAGTTCGTCGGCTGCGGGTGGGTGGGG
>NZ_LIPP01000344.1 GCF_001418335.1 Streptomyces aurantiacus
CCGAACCCCGGGGCCACTCCGCCGCCGGGCGACCCGAACCCGAACCCGTACGCGGCCGGCCAGCCGAACTCCGGCCAGTACTCACAGCCGGGACAAGGACAGCCGGGGCAGGGACAGCCGGGGCAGCCCTACGGATATCCGCAGGCCGGGGGGTACCCGCCTCCCGGAGCCGGTGGCTACCCGCCTCCCGGTGGCGGCTACCCCCCGCCCGGCGCGTTCCCGCCCGGCTCCTACACCGGCGACCCCGACGCCCCCTACGGCTACGACGCCTTCGGGCGCCCGTACTCGGACAAGTCGAAGATCGTCGCGGGCATCCTCCAGATCACCCTGGGCAGCCTGGGCATCGGACGCTTCTACATGGGCAGCGTCGGCATCGGTATCGCCCAGCTCTTCACCTGCGGCGGCCTGGGCATCTGGGCCCTGATCGACGGCATCCTGCTGCTGACGGGCAACGACGCCACGGACTCCCGAGGCAGGCCCCTGCGTGGCTGAGTCGGGCTTCGTGCGCGGCGGCTTTCTGCGGCACCCGGCGGCGGCACCCCTCGCGGTGCTCGTCGCCGGAGCCGTCGGCACGGGCTATCTGTACGTCACCGATCCGCACGAGCCCGGCCATGTGCTGCCCCAGTGCCCGTTCCGCTTCGTCACCGGGCTGCTCTGCCCGGCCTGCGGCGGCACCCGCATGGTGTACGACCTGATGCACGGTCACTTCGCCGCCGCCTGGCACGACAACAGGGCGCTGCTGCTCGCCTCGCCGTTCGCCCTGGCGCTGTTGGCGCGCTGGATGGTGGAAGGCCTGCGCGGACGCCGCTGGCGGCCCGAACCCAGCGCCCGTACGCAGGTGTTGGTGCTTGGGGTGGCGGTGGCGTGGACCGTGGTCCGCAACATCCACAGCTGACGGTCGCCGCTGACGGTCGGAGCTGAAGGTCGGAGCTGACGGTCACGCAGCGCGTCCGACTTTGCCGGGACTTTGTCACGGGATGGGAACGAAAGGGTGTTCCCTCTCCCGCCCGCCCCATGGCTCTCCGTACGCTCAAGCGCCACAGGGGGATGACGTGTACGCGATCCTTTGGCGATCTCTGCCATGAGTCCCCCTGGAGCCTCACCGGGGCGGGTCCCGTTCCGGTCTCATTCAGCCAGCCAGGAGCACGTTTTCATGACCGTCCCCACTCCCCAAGCCCCGTACGGTGTCGACCCGCAGGGCCGTCCCTACTCCGACAAGTCGAAGATTGTCGCGGGCATCCTCCAGATCTTCCTGGGCGGACTCGGCATCGGCCGCTTCTACGTCGGCTCCGTCGGCGTCGGTGTCGCGCAGCTCCTGACCTGTGGTGGTCTGGGCATCTGGGCGCTGGTCGACGGCATCATGTTCCTCACCAGCAACGAGCGCACCGACAAGCAGGGCCGCCCGCTGCGCGGCTGAGTCCGGCGCGACACGCGAGGGCCCCGCTCCAACCGGATGTTTCCAACCGGAGCGGGGCCCTCGCCCGTTGTACGGAACAGCGGGTACAGCAGGTACAGCAAGTACAGACTGCAGTCAGGTCAGAAGCGGCGCGTGATCAGCGCCCGCTTCACTTCCTGGATCGCCTTCGTGACCTCGATGCCGCGCGGGCACGCGTCCGTGCAGTTGAACGTCGTGCGGCAACGCCACACGCCGTCCTTGTCGTTGAGGATCTCCAGCCGCTGCTCCCCGGCGTCGTCGCGCGAGTCGAAGATGAAGCGGTGGGCGTTCACGATGGCGGCCGGGCCGAAGTACTGGCCGTCGTTCCAGAACACCGGGCAGGAGGACGTGCAGGCGGCGCACAGGATGCACTTCGTCGTGTCGTCGAAGCGCTCCCGGTCCTCCGCGGTCTGGAGACGCTCGCGCGTCGGCTCGTTCGTCTCCTTGGTGATGAGGAACGGCATCACGTCGCGGTACGCCTGGAAGAACGGCTCCATGTCCACGACCAGGTCCTTCAGCACCGTCAGGCCCTTTATGGGCTCGACCGTGATGGGCTTGGCGGGGTTGAGGTCCTTGATCAGGGTCTTGCAGGCCAGCCGGTTCTTGCCGTTGATCCGCATGGCGTCCGAGCCGCAGATGCCGTGCGCGCAGGACCGGCGGAAGGTGAGCGTGCCGTCCTGGTCCCACTTGATCTTGTGCAGCGCGTCGAGGACCCGCTCCTTGGGGTCGATCTCCAGCTGGAAGTCCTCCCAGACCGCTTCCGCCGAGATCTCGGGGTTGAAGCGGCGGATACGGAAGGTCGCCGTGATGTACGGGGAGTCGGCGAAGCCGGGCTCGGGCGTGCCGGCCGCGTCCGTCTTGTCCAGGGTCGGGGTAGCCATCAGTACTTACGCTCCATCGGCTGGTAGCGGGTCTGGACGACGGGCTTGTAGTCGAGACGAATGGACTCGGTGCCGTCGTCGCCGACCTCGCGGTACGCCATGGTGTGGCGCATGAAGTTGACGTCGTCGCGGTTGGGGTAGTCCTCGCGGTAGTGACCGCCGCGGGATTCCTTGCGGGCGAGCGCGGAGACGGCCATGACCTCGGCGAGGTCGAGCAGGTTGCCCAGCTCGACGGCCTCCAGGAGGTCGGTGTTGTACCGCTTGCCCTTGTCCTGGACGGACACGTTCAGGTAGCGCTCGCGCAGCTCGGCGATCTTCTCGACCGCCGTCTTGATCGTCTGCTCGGTGCGGAACACCATGACGTTGGCGTCCATGCACTCCTGCAGCTCGCGGCGGATGTCCGCCACGCGCTCGTTGCCCGTGGCCGTCCGCAGCCGCTCGATCTGCGCGACGACCTGCGAGGACGGGTCCTCGGGCAGCTCGATGTGCGAGGCGGTCGCGGAGTACTCCGCCGCGGCGATGCCCGCGCGCTTCCCGAAGACGTTGATGTCGAGCAGCGAGTTCGTGCCGAGACGGTTCGCCCCGTGCACGGAGACGCACGCGACCTCACCGGCCGCGTACAGGCCGGGGACGACGGTGGTGTTGTCGCGCAGCACCTCGCCCTGGACGTTCGTCGGGATGCCGCCCATCGCGTAGTGCGCGGTGGGCTGGATCGGGATCGGGTCCGTGTACGGCTCGATGCCGAGGTAGGTCCGCGCGAACTCGGTGATGTCCGGGAGCTTGGCGTCCAGCTGCTCCGGCGGGAGGTGCGTGAGGTCGAGGTAGACGTGGTCGCCCTCGGGACCGCAGCCGCGGCCCTCCCGGATCTCCGTGTAGATGGAGCGGGACACGACGTCACGGGACGCGAGGTCCTTCATGACCGGCGCGTACTTCTCCATGAAGCGCTCGCCGTCCTTGTTGCGGAGGATGCCGCCCTCACCGCGGGCGCCCTCCGTCAGCAGGATGCCCATGCGCCAGATGCCGGTCGGGTGGAACTGGAAGAACTCCATGTCCTCCAGCGGCAGCCCGCGACGGTAGACCGCCGCCTGGCCGTCGCCCGTCAGCGTGTGCGCGTTGGACGTCACCTTGAAGAACTTGCCGGTGCCACCGGACGCGTAGATCACGGCCTTCGCCTGGAAGACGTGGATCTCGCCGGTCGCCAGTTCGTAGGCGACGACGCCGGCCGACTTCTTGACGCCGTCGACCTCCACGAGCAGCTGGTCGAGGACGTAGAACTCGTTGAAGAACTCCACACCCTCCTTGACGCAGTTCTGGTAGAGCGTCTGGAGGATCATGTGGCCGGTGCGGTCCGCCGCGTAGCAGGACCGGCGGACCGGGGCCTCGCCGTGGTTGCGGGAGTGACCGCCGAACCGGCGCTGGTCGATGGTGCCGTCCGGGGTCCTGTTGAACGGCAGGCCCATCTTCTCAAGGTCGAGGACCGCGTCGATGGCCTCCTTCGCGAGGATCTCGGCGGCGTCCTGGTCGACCAGGTAGTCACCGCCCTTGATCGTGTCGAAGGTGTGCCACTCCCAGTTGTCCTCCTCCACGTTGGCGAGCGCGGCGGCCATACCGCCCTGCGCGGCGCCCGTGTGGGAGCGGGTGGGGTAGAGCTTCGTCAGCACGGCGGTGCGGCTGCGCTTCGTCGCCTCGATGGCGGCACGCATGCCGGCGCCGCCGGCGCCGACGATGACGGTGTCGTACTTGTGGATCTTCATGATTCTCGCAGCCCCGTGCCTAGCGGATGTTCGGGTCGAAGGTGAAGATCACCAGCGTGCCCAGCAGGATGGTGAACACCGTGGCGGTGTAGAGCAGGCCCTTGAGCCACAGCCGGGTGTTCGGGCGCTCGGCGTAGTCGTTGATGACCGTACGCAGACCGTTGGCGCCGTGCAGCATCGCGAGCCACAGCATCAGCAGGTCCCAGACCTGCCAGAACGGGGAGGCCCAGCGGCCCGCCACGAAGGCGAAGCCGATCTTGGAGACGCCGCCGTCGAGGACGAGCTGGAGGAGCAGGTGGCCGATGACCAGGACGACCAGGACAACGCCGGACAGCCGCATGAACAGCCATGCCTGCATCTCGAAGTTGCCGCGGGAGGACTTCGGGGTCTTCCTGGTCCGCTTGCGCGGGGGTTCGATCAGGGGCGCCGGGTGGTCGACGTCGTAGAGGGACGCTCCCTCCACGGGGCCGATGCCGGATGCGGTCTTGTCGGTGGTGACTGTGTTGTTCGACATGCTTGCGCGTCAGCTCCCGAAGACTTCACGAGCGGCGTGGCCGAGTACGGGGTAGAGGGCCCCGATCATCAGCACGACCCAGATGCCGACGACGGTCCAGAGCATCTGCTTCTGGAAGCGCGGGCCCTTCGACCAGAAGTCGACGGCGATCACGCGCAGGCCGTTGAGCGCGTGGAAGAGGACTGCGGCGACGAGGCCGTACTCCAGCAGCGCGACGAGCGGCGTCTTGTAGGTGGCTACGACCTTGTCGTAGTCCTGGGGGGAGACACGCACGAGAGCGGTGTCCAGGACGTGTACGAACAGGAAGAAGAAGATGAGGACGCCGGTGACTCGATGAGCCACCCAGGACCACATTCCTTCCCGGCCGCGGTACAGCGTTCCAGCCGGCACGGAAGAACCCTCCGGGAGCGGGGATTGGGGCCTGCCGGCTTCGATGTCGGTCGGGCCCGGCCGGGTACGGTCCACCGGCCCCGGCCATCGTAGCGACGTGTTGTCGGAACGTTTACGGCGGGCCTACCGATGTGATCGAAGTGGCAGCCAAACAGGCACGTACGGGCTATTAACGGCTTGCTTTCGGACAGGTCCCGGGACAGCCCTTAGGGAATTGCCGGCGCGAAGGTCCCCCTCACCAGGCGGGACAGGCGGCCTCTGGCCAGGCGGCGCAGTTCCTCCGTCGTGAGGGCCCGCTCCTCCTCCGGGTCGTTGGCCAGGCGGGCGCGGATCGCCGCCAGGACCCGGTCGGGGGACTCCTCCGGGGCTGTGTCGTCCAGGCAGATCACGAAGACATGCCCGAAGCGGCTCTCGTACGCCGCGTGCGCCGCGCTCAGGGCGGTGTGCGCGCCGGAGTACGCGCCGTCCGGGAGCAGCGTGAGGGTTTCGCAGGCCAGGGCCTCGGCGACGTCGCCGAGGGTCAGGTCGTACGCCGCCTCGTCGGCCGCGGCCAGCAGGGAGTCCAGGTCCGGATAGGGGCGGTGCGCGGCGATGCGGTGCGCCCAGCGGTGGCTGCCGCAGCAGGCCAGCAGGGCGCGCCCGGCCTCGTCGGCGGGCAGGGTGTTGAACCGGTCCAGGCCGGTCGGGCGGGGCCCGGGGGAGTCCGGTGCCGAGCGGGTGCGCTCCGGCGGTTCCGGCGCCTTTGGGGACTTCGGTGGGTCGGGCGACTCCGGCGTGGCGGTGGCCTGGCCGGGGAGGCGGGAAGGACGGTGCGCGGGCAGCACGGGTTCCTCGGCGGTTCGGCGGCGCTCGGACGGGCGCCACGCGTGATTCGGCAGGGGGTGAAGGGGGTCAAGTGACAGACGTGTCATCACGCTATCGAGGCTTGACGGAAGCTGTCCGACAGATGCCCGAACTTCACCCGTAAGGGAGAGTTTCAACACAAGGGGTGGACAGTGGCCCCGGCCGACGGGGCTTAGGTTCACAGCGCACGTACATCGGAGGTACAGCGCACAGAGCGGTACCGACGGTATCGGGAGAGTGAGTGATCCGTGGTGAACAGGCGAAGGCGAAGGCACGGCGAAGCCGGATCGGTCGACAGGAAGCCCCTGCTCGTCGGCGCGGGCGTCGTGGCGGTCGCGGCGGGTGCCGCGCTGACCGTCGGGCTCTGGCCGAGCGGCGAATCGGGCGCGTCCTCCGGCGGCGGAAGCGCCCTGGCACCGGCCCCCTCCACGACTCCGTCACCCAGTCGGACGTATCCCCTCTCACAGACTCCCCGAACGATCCCGGCCGTGCGCGACCACACGCCCGCACGCGGTCCTGGCTGGCGGCCGGCGAAGGGCGGCCGCGTCGTCGTGGGCGACAAGGACCTGGCGGACGAGGGACAGCTGCTCGCCAAGGAACTGAAGCTGGCCTACGGAGGCGAGGGCGAGCCGCGCGCCGGGGACGTCGGGCTGAGCCTCACGGACGAGGACGCCGACGCAGAGTCGTACACGCTGACCGTGAAGGACGGGCAGGTGCGGATCAGCGCAGCCGCCGAGGCCGGCGTCTTCTACGGCACCCGCACGCTCAAGCAGGAGGTCCACGGGAACGCCACGGCGCCCGAGGGAGTCGTACGCGACTCGCCGGCGAAGCCGCAGCGCGGGTTCATGCTGGACATCGCGCGCAAGCCGTTCAGTGCCGCGTGGATCGAGGACCGAATACGTGAGCTGGGCGATCTGAAGTACAACGAGCTCGGGCTGCACTTCTCCGACGACCAGAGCTTCCGGATCGCCTCCGACTCGCACCCCGAGGTCGTGTCCGAGGAACACCTGACCAAGGCGGAGGTCCGGCGCATCCTCGCGCTCGCGGAGAGCCGGCACATCACCGTCGTGCCCGAGATCGACTCGCCCGGACACCTCGGCGCGGTGATCGCCGCGCACCCGGACCTCCAGCTGCGCAACACGCAGGGCGTCGCCACGCGGGGCGCGATCGACATCTCCGAGCCGGCGGCCGCGAAGATCGTGGACGAACTCCTCCACGAGTACGCCGACCTGTTCCCCGGCCGGTACTGGCACCTCGGCGCCGACGAGTACCAGGCCCTGACCGTGGCGAACCCGGCGTCCTCCTATCCGCAGCTGGCCACCGCCGCGAAGAAGGCCTACGGATCGGACGCCGGGATCGCGGACCTGGCGACGGGGTGGCTCAACGACCGGGCCGACGCGATGCGCGGGCACGACCGGGTGCTGCGCGCCTGGAACGACGGGTTCTTCGCCGGGGGAGCAGTCCAGGCCGACGACGACCTCCAGGTCGCGTACTGGACGGGCAAGGAGATCGGCGCGCGAGAGCCGGCCGAATATCTGCGGGCGGGACGCCGGATGCTGAACTACAACGACGAGTACCTGTACTACGTCCTCGGGCAGCCCAACGCCTTCGTCTACCCGGACGGTCGGCGCATCTACGAGCAGTGGACGCCCCTCGTCGTGCGCGGTACGAAGCCGGTGTCCAAGGAGTACGACGACCAGATCCTCGGCGCGTCCTTCGCCGTCTGGTGCGACCTCGCGGGCTCCCAGACCCAGGACCAGGTGGCGGCGGGCATCCGGATGCCCCTGCGGGCGCTGACGCAGAAGCTCTGGGACCCGCGCACCCCGGCGTCCTCGTGGGCCGACTTCAAGGGCCTCGCGGAGAAACTGGGCTGAGTGAAGGGCGGGGTTTCGGGCCAACACCGGTGCACAGTGGCACAGTTGCGTCGCCCTTGCGTGTCCCGGTGGCGAACCGCCCTGCGGGTGTGGTGTATTCGGCGCTGGTCGAATCGATACATCGGGGGGAGAGCGGCATGGGCTACTGGGGATATTTCGTGGTGGGCAGAAGCGAGCGGCCGCTCGCGGAACTCGGCGCGCTGTCGGGCGCGTCGGGCATGACACTGCACGAGACGACGGACGACGGCTGGCAGGTGTGGGAGTACCCGAACGCTCCCGACGGCGGTGCCTCGGACGTGGGGAACATGAACGCCCTGGCCGAGGAGACGGGCGCGCCCGCGCTCTTCGGCTACGTCATGGACAGCGACTGCGTGGTCGTCGAGGCGGCCGCGCCCGACAGCGGGGCCTGGACGACCTGTCTGGACCGGGACGCGATGGCCGGATACCTGGGCGGGAACGAGGACGGCCTGGCCGTCGACGACTTCTTCCTGGAACCGCGCGACGCCGTCGAACGGGCCCTCGCCTGGGCGGCCGAATCCGGCCGTGACGCCTCCGAGGAACGTCTCCTCGAAGTGTTCACCTCCGACGCGGACCCGTCGGCCGAGATGCTCTTCTTCCGGTTCCTCGACCGGCTCGGCGTCATCCCCATGTGAATCGGGTGTGCATCGGGGGCCGCCGCACACTGTGACGTTCCGGCCACCGTGCACGCAGTAAGGGGAAGTGCGGGCTCCGAAACCAGCGGCGGCCTCACCGAGGGAGGCGTGATGAGCCTGGTGGAACTGATCGCTCAGGCCGACGAGCGAAGTCTCGCGGCCAGCGGTCTGGCGTGCCTGGACAGGTGCGTGCCCCTGTTGGGCGGCGACGACGAGATCCTGCGGCCCCTGTGGGCGAGCCTCGCCGAGTCCGGAGCCGGCTCCGAGTCGGGCTCCGGGTCCGCTGAAGGTAGCCCGGACTGGGGCGAGTGCGTCGAGCAGGCGCGCGCCAAGCTCTACGTCCCCGGCACCCCGGGGGCCGACGCGTCCGCCGAGGGCGAGGCCGTCACCCTGGCGCACCGCATGCTCGGCGCCGCCCCCGCCGAGCGGACCGCGGAGAACCTCCGTGAGTGGGCCGACGCCTGCTCGGTCGCCGCGCTCCAGATCCACCGCCTCCTCGACGCCACGGCCGGCGCCGGGTCCGAGGGCTCGGCGTCAGTGACGGCCCGCCGCGAGGGCCGTACGCAGGACATGTCGCCCCTCGTGGCCGCCGAACTGCGCCGCCAGGTCGCCATCCTCGAACTGCTGTCGGCCCACGGCCCGGCCGGCCTGCGCCAGGCGCGGGAGCTCTCCACGGAGGGCCGGCGCGTACTGCGGGCCGTGGTCTCCCGACGGGCGCGCGGGCGCGCCTAAGGGCTGTCCGGCCGCCACCTGTGAGGCGGGTACGCGGACACGCGCGGGTACGCGGAAGGCCGGGACCCTGTTCCGCACAGGGCCCCGGCCTTCCGCATACCCGTGTGGCTACGGGGTCAGGACCTGGCCCAGACGCGCGGCCGTCGCCGTACCCAGTTGGGTGACGCCGTAGTACGCCGACTTGGCGGCGGAGACGCCCGAGGCCGTGCTCGGCAGGTAGAGCAGCGTGCCGTTGCCCGCGTCCTCGCCCTCCGCGCCGATGACCAGGTGCGCGCGGCCGTGGCCGGAGTAGTCCGCCAGCGAGACCGACGAACCCAGCTTGTCGTCCTTCTCCGTGGAGCCGGGGATGTCGGCCGTGTCCTGGGACCAGGAGAGCGAGCCGGTGCCGGTGAGGCCCGCCGAGGTGCCCTTGAAGAGCCAGACCGAACCCGCGTTGGAGCGGTTGGTGGTCCGGGTGACGTCCTCGTTCGGCGCCCCGGTGAGGGCGTCCGCGTAACCGTCCGCGTTGAAGTCGCCGACCGCGACCGACCAGCCCAGCGCGTCGCCGGACTCGGCGGCGCCCGGGACACCCGAGGTGGCCTGGTGAATGGTCGTCATGCCGGTGGTGGTGAAACCGGTGGAGTTGCCCGGGACCATGGTGACCTGGCCGCCGGCCTTGGCGCCCGACTCGGCGGTGTACGGCTGGCCGATGACGATGTCGTCGTAGCCGTTGCCGTTCACGTCGCCCGCGGCGATGGACCTGCCGCCCTTCACGGAGAGCGTGGACACCTTCGCCAGGCCGAGGGACTTGGAGCCCTTGAACCAGGTGACCTTGCCGACGCCGGACTGGTCGAGGTACGTGAGCGCCACGTCCGCGTAGCCGTCCCGGTTGAAGTCGCCGGAGGTGGAGTCCGCGTAGGAGAGGTTGCCGTCGGCGGCGGTGAGGTCACCGGCGACCTCGTGGCCGTCGTTGAACCGGGCCGCCCAGTTGCCGCCCGTTCCGGTGCCCGCCGTGAAGACGTCCGCCTTGCCGTCGGCGTTGAAGTCGCCGACCGCGACCGTCGCGCCGAACCGCGCGCCGGACGGCTCGAAGTCGTCGCCCAGCGCCATGGTGTCGGCGCCGGAGTCGAACTTCGGGCCGTACAGGATCGTCACCGCGCCGCGGTCCTTGTGGCCGGACGTGTCGTCCTCGCCGGGCGCACCGATCGCGATGTCCGCGTGCCCGTCGGCGTTGATGTCGCCGACGGCCGTGGCCGCGCCCCACTGGTCGCCCGACTCGGCGGCGCCCGGAACCTCGGTGCTGGCCTGGTTGAGCTTCACCTTCGAGGCGGAGACCGGTCCGTCGAGGCCGCCGGGCACGAGCGTGAGCCAGCCGCTGCCCTGCTTGGGCGTGGCGGCGACGAGGTCGCTGATGCCGTCACCGTTGAAGTCCGCCGTCGGCACCGCGGAGTTCTTGCCGGGACTTGAGGCGTACCGGCGGATCTCGGCCAGCTTCGAGTACAGGTTCTTGCCGGGGCACAGGGTGGCGAAGCCGTCGCGGTGGCCGGAGACCGTGTTCAGCGTGGCCTTGTCGCCCGTCTTGTACACACCCGTGTCGCCGGCGGCGGTCAGGGTGACCTGGCCGCTCGGGTCGACGCCGTACTGGCCCAGCTTCCACGCGGCGACGCGCGCCACGGACTCCAGGGCGGCGCGGGTCGGCTTGCCCGCGGGCTTCGCCGGGGTGGTGGAGGTGGCGGCGGCGCCCTCGAAGTCACCGAGGACGGCGATGCCCGCCGAGTCGCCGTTGAAGCCGAAGGTGTGCGCGCCGCGCACCGGCAGGTCGATGCCGCCCGCGCGGCCCTCGAAGACCCGGCCGCACTTGTCGACCAGGAAGTTGTAGCCGAGGTCGTTCCAGAGCTCGGTCTGCACGTGGTACGCCATGATGCCGCGCACCAGCGCCGGGGACTCGGCGCAGCTGTAGTCGTTCGTGCCGACCGTGTGGTGGACGAAGACCGCGCTGACCTTGTCGATGTACTCCGGCGGGTCCTTGACCGTCGACTCGTCGGCTCCCCACTGGGCGCGGGAGATGATCGTCGGCTGCGTCACGGTGGACGGCGGCGGGGACGGGACCGGGTCGGGCGTCGGGGAGGCCGAGGCGCTCTCCGGCGCGCTTTCCGAGGTGGTGTCGGCGGGCGACGCCGGAGCACCGCTCGTGGACTCCGTGTCCGTGGCCTCCGTGGTCTCCGTGCCCGTGGGCTCGGTGCTCGAAGAGTCCGCCGGGGGCGGGGAGTCGGTCTGGTCCTCGGCGACGAAGGCGGCGTTGTCCATGGACGAGTCCGTGGACGTGCCCAGCGCCTTGTTCTTCGCCTCGGCCGAGGTCACGCCCGGGTCCACGAGGCTGACCTCAAGTCCCTTGGGCAGCCCGGAACTCGTCGAACCGTCGCCGGCCACGACCCGCGCCTCGACACCGTTGCTCGGGCCGACCCACAGCGGATCGGACGCACCGCGCGCGTCCTTGGCGCCCGGCTCGGCCTTGTCGACCGGGTGCAGCTCCAGGTCCAGGTTCTGCCAGCCGGTCCACTCGTCCGAGCCGAGGGCCCGGGTCCGCACCTGCGCGGTGCCGTCGAGTTCGGTCTTCGCGCCGGTCCAGGAGATGCCGAGCAGCGAGAACTGCGCGGTGCTCGTCCGCTCCACCTCGCGCCGGCCCGTGCCGTCGCTCTTCATCGTGAGCTCGTGCACCTTCACGGGCCGCTTGCCGCGTGCGGCCTCCACCGACGGATCGGAGCTGGGGCTCGCGACGGCGTACGTCACGGCGCCCGCCCCGCCCAGCACCACGGCCCCTATCGTCAGCCACGTTCTCCGCTTCAGACTCAGCGGTCTGTACGCATGGGTCGTCCGGCGACTCAAATACCCCACCCCTAGAAAAGCCTCACAAAAAACCCACCCGACACAAGGGTGGTTCATTAATGAAGCGCCAACTCCCAGCTAAACATCACCTAACAGGGGTGTGGGGTACATCACTTTACGTCACTTCGAGTTACGCCAGACGCTTGACGGGAGGGGATGGTTGTATAGGTTCCGGTGAATTTCCGTATGGCCTTTGTCACTTCGGCGACGTGTGATGTTCAGGATGCCCCGTCCGCTTGGTATTGCGGACCGGCCGTGGCTCTCGCGGCCCGGCCGCGACCGGACAAGGGGGCGCGAACAGTGGAAACGAGGAGCGCGGAGTCGGGGAGGCGTACGTGTGCACCCCGGGACCGGTCGGCCGACCTGCGGATGCGGCAGTACGCGGCCCAGTTCGTCCGGGAGGTCACGGCACGCAACCGGCTGCCGCTGGACTACTCCGTCGCGAGCCTGCGCGTCGTCGACTTCATCATCGACGGGCTGCGCAAGAGCGGCCGGAACCTCGCGGCCGTGGAACAGGTGCTGTTCGGGCTCGGGGCGTACGCCGGAGAGGTGCTGGTGCGGCGGGCCGGTGCCATGTGGGTCGAGTTCGACCACGGGCAGCGGGAGTTGTTCGGCCAGCAGGCGGGCGTACGGATGCCGGACGGACGGGTGTGGAATCCACTGGGCAAGGTCGTGAAGCGGTTCGAGACGGGGGAACGGGAGTCGTTGCGCACGTTCTACCTGCAGTTGCACGGGCGGGGGCGGACGGGGGTCCCGCGCTTCGAGCGGCGGGGCGGCACAACTGACGATCTGTGACGTTTTCGCGCCGCCCGACGCAGATGGCCTTGAGGGTGTGCGGCCAGGACGTTCCGTGCCACGAGGCGCGGACGCGGTACGAACTCGGCATGAACGAAGGCAGTGTTGGGCCAGGGAGGGGAGTTCCGCCGCGTGCGGTCGTCCGACGGGGACCTGGGTGTGGCCGTCGCGCGGGCACAGCAGGGGGACGAGGCGGCCTTCACGGTCGCGTACCAGATCGTGCAGCCGGCCCTGCTCGGGTATCTGCGCGGGCTGGTCGGCGGCGAGGCGGAGGACGTGGCGTCGGACGCGTGGCTGGAGATAGCCCGGGACCTGGGGCGGTTCCGCGGGGACGGGGCGGGGTTCCGCGGCTGGACCGCGACCATCGCCCGGCACCGGGCACTCGATCATCTGCGGCGGCAGAAGGTGCGGCCACGGGCGTCCGAGCTCGGACAGGACCTGTTCGACCTCCCCGCCGCGCAGAGCACGGACGGCCAGGCCCTGGAGTCCCTCGGCACGCGGTACGCCCTCGAACTGCTCTCGACCCTGCCGCGCGACCAGGCGGAGGCCGTGCTGCTGCGGGTCGTCGTCGGCCTCGACGGTCCCGCGGCCGGGCGTGTCCTCGGCAAGCGCCCCGGGGCCGTACGCACCGCGGCGTACCGGGGCCTGAAGCGCCTGGCGCGCCGGCTCGACGCCGAGGGTGTGACGGAAGACGGGCCCGGGACGCTGGGGGAGTCGGGATGAACGGCAAGCGGTCCCCGGGTGGCGAAGGTGGGTGCGGACATGGGTGAACGAGAGGGCGACGACCCGCGCCCGAACGACCGCACCACGCGTCCCGGGCACTCTGAGGACTTCGGGCACTCTGAGCGCTCTGAGCACTCCGGGTACGCCGGGCAGCAGGCCGAGCCGAGCGGTGATCCGTCGCCCGGGGTCCGGCCCGACGTCGGTGCGGCTCTCGCCGCGGCCGTGCGGGGCGGGGCGGTGGACCCCGATGCCGAGAAGCGGGCTCTCGCCGCGTTCCGGCAGGCACGGGACGAGGGGGCGTACGGAGAGGCACGTACCCGGCGACGGGACGACTGGCGGCCGGACGGCGAACGGCGAGGCGGGTGGTCGCTGCGGACGACGCTGATCGCGCTGGCGGCGAGCGTGACGCTCGGCGGGGTGGCGGTCGCTGCCATCGGCTCGGGCTCGGGGACACCTGACGAAGAGGGCGAGCGGGACAGGCCCCGACCGTCGAGCACCGCTCCGGCGGAGAGCGGGACCGACGCAGGCGCGCCCGGTGCTTCAGGGCCGGCGGGGCCGGGACGGACCGACGGTTCCGACGGCTCGTCGGACGACTCGTCCGGCCGCCCCTCAACCGCTCAGGACACCGTGGCGCACTGCCGCGCGTACGACTCCGTCAAGGAACGGGGCAAGGCCCTCGAATCGACCGCCTGGCAGCGTCTGATCCTGGCCGCGGGGGGCGAGGACAACGTCGAGGCGTACTGCGCGGCGCAGTTGGCGGAGGCGAAGGCGAAGGAAAAGAAGAACACCCAAAAGGCCGAGCCGACGAAATCGGCCAAGCCGTCCAGGACGCCGGGCAACGGCACCACGAAGAACCCCAAGAGCACGAAGAGCACGAAGAGCGCCAAGAACTCGAAGTCCGCGAAGAGCAAGGGCGGTTGAGGGCGAACCGTTGCGGGACCGGAGGCGACGGGGTGGCGACGTCCGCGGCGAGTCGTGAAGGGGCCGTCACGTCTCGTAGACCGTGGAGCGGTGTCCCACGTGAACGACCCATACGACCAGTTCGCCGTTGTCGATGGTGTAGACGACGCGGTAGTCACCGACTCGGAGGCGGCGGCGATCGGGTTGGGACACGAGCGCCGTGGTGCTGAATCCGAGCGGGTCGCTCTCCAGTTCCGTCAGCTTGGTCAGGATGCGCAGCGCCATGTCGCGGGGGATCTTCCGGAGTTCGGCCTGTGCCTCGGGCCGGAAGACGGTGCGGTACTCACTCACACTGTGCTCATTCACGCCGTGCTCATTCACCGCGTGCCAGCGTTTCCTTCATGATGTCCTCGATGGGGATGCCGGCCGAGCGGTTCGCCATCCGCTCGTCGATGATGCGGTTGATCTCGCGCTCTTCCCACTGCTGGTACTTGCGCAGGACGTCGATCGAGACGACGGCGGCGACTTCTTTTCCTCGTCGCGTGATCACGGTGGGCTGGTCGTCGCGATCGGCTCGCTCGACGACTTCGGCGAGGTGCGCGCGGACATCGCGGATGGACTCTATGGGCATCTGTGTCATGCGCCCAAAGGTACCGGATGTGCCATGTGTACACAATGGCGATGTGGGTCCACGCGTCACCCCGGTCGGAACGGCACGCCGAAGCGACGACCGGGGCCGCCACCCCCCACAGGAGTGGCCCCGGCCGTCGCGCGGCACGGGCCGCACGGCGACCCGTACTCTCCTCAGCGCCGACGGTACGTTTTGTGTCACACCCCACGCGGCAATGAGTTGGTTGCACGTTGTACGGACGTGGACGCACCCGGTTTCAAGCCGTAACGTGCATTTCGCGCCGGATGCGGGGCAGGACCGCAACCATCGACCGAGAGAACACGACGGAGCGAAACCGGCCCGCGAGAGCGGCGCCGGCCGGGCGCGATAAGGGGCGCGGTGCTGGGGGACGACGCGGAGCTGACCGCCGCGGTGCTTGCGGCACAGTACGGAGACGAGACCGCGTTCCGGACTGTGTACCGAGCTGTGCACCCACGGCTCCTGGGGTACGTACGGACGCTGGTCGGCGAACCGGACGCCGAGGACGTGACGTCCGAGGCCTGGCTGCAGATCGCCCGGGACCTGGAGCGGTTCAGCGGAGACGCCGACCGGTTCCGCGGCTGGGCGGCCCGGATAGCCCGCAACCGCGCGCTCGACCACATACGCATGCGCGGCCGGCGCCCCGCGACCGTCGGCGACGAGACCGAACTCGCGGGCCAGGCGGCCGAGTCCGACACCGCCGGTGAGGCCATCGAGGCCCTCGCCACGGTCGACACCCTCGCCCTCATCGCCCAGCTCCCGCAGGACCAGGCGGAAGCCGTCGTCCTGCGCGTCGTCGTCGGCCTCGACGCGAAGACCGCCGCGGACACCCTCGGCAAACGGCCGGGGGCCGTCCGCACGGCGGCGCACCGCGGTCTGAAGCGCCTCGCGGAGCTGCTCGGCGCGGATGCGGAATCGGCGGGCTCCCTGAGTTCGGTGCCCCCGCAGCGACTTCCCCGCACAGAACCGCGTACCCGCGCGGTGACGTCCGCCGGTGTGACGCATACGCGTCCGCGGACGCAGAAGGACATGTGATGGCCGACGAGCACTGTGTCTTCCCGGGGGGCGACCCCCGGGCCCCCGGCCGGTGGCTGGACCGCGACGCGGCGGAACGACTGCTGCGCAAAGAGCCGCTCGAAGCCGCCGACGCAGACATCCGCGACCAGGCCGACCGGCTCGCCGAGGCCCTCGACTCGCTGGGCGCGCGGCCCGCCGAAACCGCGTCGGCCGGCGCCGAACTCCCGGGCGAGGCTGCCGCGTTGGCCGCTTTCCGTGCGGCGCGCACCGGCCGCGAAGGCGAGGAGGCGAGCCTCGCCCCACACTCCCGTACGCGGACCTCGGCGCCCTCCCGGCCTGCGCAGGCCAGGGCCGCCGTCTGGGACGCGGGCCTTGTCCGGATCGGCCGCTCCGCCACGGACCGCGGCGCCCCCTCCGGCTGGGGCCGCCCGGTCCGTTACGGCCTCGCCGCCGCGCTGGCCGCCGGGATGATCGGCGGGGTCGCCATGGCCGCGACCGCGGGCGTTCTGGCCTTCGGCGGTGACGAACCGGAACCCGGCGCGTCCACGACGGTCGCCGTCACTCCGGACCGCCCGCTCCTCACGCCGTCCCCCACGAAGAGCCGCCGCGCCGACGACGAACCGCGACCCGAGGGCAGCGCCGGCGCACCGGCCGGCGGGAACTCCGCCCCGCGCGACGAGGCACAGGGGAACACCGGTACGGGCACCGGCGCGCAGCCCGACGCGAAGGGCACCGGGCGCGAGAACCGGTCGGGTCAGCGGTGGGCCAAGCTCGCCTCGGCCTGCCGCGACTACCGAGACGGCAAGCACCTCGACGCCGGCAACAGACGCACCCTGGAGAGCGCGGCTCGGGGCGCCGAGCAGGTGCAGAAGTACTGCAAGGGCATCCTGAAGACCTGGGAGAGCCGGGACGACCGGGACCCCCACGACCCCCACGACCCCCGGGGCTCCGACGACGGCGGCGGGGGCGACCCCAGGTCCGGGCCCGGCGATGCGGGCGGGGGCGAGGGCGGCGGCAGCGACGACGACACGGGCGGCGGCGGTGACGACGGTGACGGCGGTGGCCACGGCGGCGACGACGGCAGCCACATAGAAACGGGCACGTTCCGCGGCGACGAGGAGACGCTGACCCCGGACCCGCGGGTCAGCGCCTTGCAGGAGCCCCTGACCGCCGCGACGTCCCGGACGGCCTCCCCCGAGGGCTCATCGACGGTCTCTCCCGCGACCTCTCCCGCGGTCTCTTCCGTGGCCTCTCCGGCAGCGTTCCCCCCGCGCGCCCGACTCTGACCTGCGGTTTCGTTCCACCTACACGCTTCTGCTGTTCCGGTGTGACGTTTTCAGCCGCCCGGACGCAGTAGTAAGCAGCCGACTGGTCATCGGCTGTGGCACGAGCCCGGGTTCCCCCCGTACCCATGGCTCAGTGCACAGAGGCGCGGGCGGGACACGTTCCCCCGGTCCCGCCCGCGCCCTCGCACCCTGGCCGGTGCCGGTCGTCGCGGCTCGAAGCAGACGTCGAAGACGCCTTCGCGGGTGGGCGTGTACCGCGAGCCGAAACGCACCTCCCTCGTCGAGATGGTTCGGCCGGCCGTTGATCAGCCGGCGCGGTGGCCCACGGCGCCCGCGCGGCGCGCGTACTCCGTCAGCCCCTTCGCCGTCGTGCCCGCCCAGCCCACGTAACCGTCGGGGCGGACGAGGAACACGCCGGTGCCGTACGCCTCGTACGCGGGGAAGCGGACCGTGCGGATGCCGGGCAGGTCCGGTACCTCGGTGTCCGTGCCGACCGTGAGCAGCGTCCAGTGCGGGCCCCGGAACGCGTCGAAGAGGTGGGTACCGGCCCGTGTGCCGTCCGGTGCGCGGTCGCCCGCGTGGAGGGCCTCCTCGGGCAGGCCGTCCCGGGTCTCGACCGCCAGTGAGGAACCCCGGTAGCCGAGGCCCAGCTGCTGGGTGGCGACGCCGCGCCGGAGCTCGCCGCGGTGGATGCCCGTGGACAGGCCCAGCATCTGCGCGGCGACGGGCAGCCGCTCCTCCTCGTACGAGTCGAGCAGCGCGGCCGGGGCCTCCTCCCGGAGTACGGCCGCGAGCTTCCAGCCCAGGTTGTAGGCGTCCTGGACGCTGGTGTTGAGGCCCTGGCCGCCCGCCGGCGAGTGGACGTGGGCCGCGTCGCCCGCCAGGAAGACCCGGCCCTGCCGGAAACGGTCCGCCATCGCGGCCCGCGGCCGGAACTCGGAGGCCCAGCGGACCTCGGTCACATCGTCCGGGGCGAGATGCGTCCGCGTGGCGACCAGCTTGCGGATGCCCTCCAGGGACAGGTCCGGCTCGGCGGACGGGTCCGCGAAACTGCTCACCAGCTGGAAGTCCTCCGTGTGCGGCAGGGGGCAGATCGCCAGCGAGCCCGTGACACCCTTGACGCCCTCGCTGTCAGCGCCGTCGGTGGGCGGAAAGATGTGCCAGTTGTCGCGGTCCAGACCGGTGACGCGGATGTCCGCGACCAGGGCCGGAGCCGGGTCCACCGTCTCGCCGGTCATGCCGATGCCCAGCGCGCGCCGCACGGCCGAGCGGCCACCGTCCGCGGCGACGACATGGCGGGCGCGCACCGGGGCGCCGGACGCGAAGCTCGCCGTCACACCGTCGGCGTCCTGTGCGAGGCCCACCAGCTCCCGGCCGAAGGTGACGCTCCCGCCCAGTTCCTCCAGCCGCGCGAACAGGATCTGCTGGGTGCGCCACTGCGGAACCATCCACGCGAGGCCCGCGTACGGTTCGGCCTCCGTCGCCTCCGTCTCGTCGAACATCCGGTGCTCGCCCTGCCGCCGCCCGTCCTGCCAGATCATCCCGACGGGGTACCGGCCGCCGCCCGCCCATATCGCGTCCAGCACGCCGAGGTCGTCGAGGACCTCCAGCGTGCGCGGCTGGATCCCCTTGCCCCGCGCGCCCGGGAAGAGGGCGTCGGCCCGCTCGACGACGAGCGCGTGCGTGCCCCGCCGGGCGAGGTCGACGGCGAGCGCGAGCCCGGTGGGGCCCGCGCCGACGATCAGTACGTCCAGTCCATCCAGTACGTCCGTGTGCGTGGCCATGACCAGTCTCCTTAACGGCGTTAAGTTCCACTCTCCGCACAGAGTGGCCTTAACGGCGTTAAACTGTCAAGCGTGAACACGGAACGCCGAGCCCCCCTCGACCGCAAGCGCGTCGCGGACGCCGCCCTGGAGCTGCTCAACGAGGTAGGCCTCGACGGCCTCAGCCTGCGGGCCATCGCGAAGGAGCTGGACGTCAAGGCGCCCGCTCTGTACTGGCACTTCAAGGACAAGCAGGCACTGCTCGACGAGATGGCGACGGAGATGTACCGCCGGATGGTCGCCGGGGTCCCGCTCGACCCGGGCGACACCTGGCAGGAACGGCTGCTCAGGTCGAACCGCGGCCTGCGCGCGACGCTGCTCGTCCACCGCGACGGCGCGAAGGTGTTCAGCGGCTCCCGCTTCACCGGGGTCGAGCACGGCGAGCAGATGGAGGAGAACCTGCGCCTGTTCACGGCCGCCGGCTTCACCCTCGCCCAGGCGGCCCGCGTGACCGTGACGGCGTACGTCTACACGCTCGGGTACGTCACCGAGGAACAGGGCGTCGAACCGCTGCCGGGCGACCGCCGCGAGGGCTACGACATGGACGAACGCACCCGCCGGATGGCCGACTTTCCCTTGTCGGCCCAGGCGGGCGCGGAGATCTTCACCGACTACGACCAGCACTTCGAGGAGGGGCTGGCGCTGGTGATCGCCGGGGTCGAGGCGCGGTACGGGATCGGGTGAGCGGAGAGCCGTCCGGCCGGGCCCCGACGGAACCGGGACCCGCCCGATGGGACCGAGGTCCGGCCGGACGGTTCACGCCGCCCGCAGGTAGCCCGAGTTCGCCACCTGGCCGAGGTACTTCAGCCGGGTGTCCGTGGCCATGTGCTTCTCGTAGGCCTCCTTGATGCCGGGCCACTTGGGGTGCCCGAAGTCGTCGAGCACCACGATGCCGCCGGGCGCCACGATCTGCTCGGCCCATTCCAGGTCCGCGGCGACTCCCGCGGCGGAGTGGTCGCCGTCGACGATGATCACGCCGTAACTGCGGTCGGCGACCAGAGCACGTACCTCGGGGTCCTCGGAGAAGCCCTGCTGGACCCGGGCCGCGACGCCGGCCGCGCCCACGAGGCCCAGGTTGGTGCGCACCGCGGAGCCGCGCACGGGGACGCCCGTCGGATCGGCGCCCTCCGTCGTGCCGGGCTGCAGCTGCAGCCCG
>NZ_LIPP01000345.1 GCF_001418335.1 Streptomyces aurantiacus
GGCTCCGGCAAGTCCACGCTGCTGCAGTGCGCGGCCGGGCTCGACCGGCCCGACAGCGGCATCGTGATGGTCGACGGCGCGGCGATGACCGGCGGCACCGAGGCCGAACTCACCAGGTTCCGGCGCAACCGCATCGGCTTCGTCTTCCAGCAGTACAACCTGCTGGACACGCTCACCGTGGCCCAGAACACGGTCCTGCCGCTGAAGCTCGCCCGGCGACGTGTCGACCGGGCACGGGTGCGGGAGATCCTCGCCGCCGTCGGCCTCGGCGACCGCCTCGGCCACCGGCCCGACCAGCTCTCCGGCGGCCAGCGCCAGCGCGTCGCCATCGCCCGCGCCCTGGTGACCGAGCCGAGCGTGATCTTCGCGGACGAGCCGACCGGCGCCCTGGACACCCGCAGCGCACGCGACGTCCTGCGGCTCCTCCAGGATGCGGTACGCGTCCACGGCCGTACGGTCGTCATGGTGACCCACGACCCGGTCGCGGCCTCGTACGCCGACTCGGTGCTCTTCCTCGCGGACGGCCGGCTCGTGGGCGAGCTGCACCGGCCGACCGTGGACGCGGTGGCCGAGCGCCTCGCGCACCTTGGCGACGACATGATGGCGGGGGCGTGACCGCGATGTTCACCATGTTCACGCTGGCCATGCGTTCCGTCCGGCAGCGCCCGGGGCGCTGCGCCGCGACCCTGCTGTCCGCCTTCCTGGGCGCGACGATCATCATGACGTTCAACTCGATGCACGACACGGCCGGGGCGCGGGGCGTCGACTCCCGCAGCGCGGAGACCCTGTCCACCGCGGCCGGCGTCGTCGGCGGCTACGGCTCCCTCCTGGTGTTCTTCGCCATCGCCTCCACCCTGACGGTGAACGTGCGCCAGCGTTCCTCGGAGATCGAGTTGCTGCGCTGCTCCGGTGCGACGCCCGCGCAGCTCAAGCGCATGGTCGTCGGGGAGGCGGTGGCCGTCGCCCTGGTGGGCGCGCTGCTCGCCATCGGGCCCGCGATGCTCGGCGGGCGGGTGCTGCTCGACGTCTTCCAGGACAGCGGGCAGGTCGCCGAGTCCGTCGACTACGCGTTCGGGCCCATCGCCCTGTACTCGGGCCTCGACATCACGGTGATCGCCGCGGCGGGGGCGGCGTTCCTCGCGGTGCGGCGGGCCACCACCGGCCGGCGCCGGTCCGGGGGCAGGGGGCGCAGGTTCCTCGTCCTCGGGTCCCTGGTCCTCGGCGGTCTGTCCATCTGCGCCACCTTTGCCTTCTCCTCGACCGCCGCCGCGCTGATGGCGCCGCCGGTGTACGGCTCGATCCTGCTCGCGGTCGGCTTCGCGCTGCTGTCGCCGAGGCTGCTGAGGGCGCTGCTCGACCGGCTGCCGCTGATCGGCCCGAGCGGCTATCTCGCCGTACACACCCTGCGGGTGCGGGCCGCCCAACTGTCCGGTGTGCTGGTGCCGTTGATCCTGTTCACGGGCATGGCGACGGCGACCCTCTACATGCAGGCCGTCGAGAACGACGCGATCGACGCGGCGGGGGTGCCCAAGTCGGTCGACGCGAAGAACCTCGAAACCCTCAACCTCACGGTCGTCGGGATCATCGTGGTCTTCTCCTGCATCATGCTGATCAACTCCCTTTACGCGGCGACGGTCTACCGCCGCAAGGAGTTCGGGCAGCAGCGCCTGGCGGGGGCGACTCCTGGCCAGGTACTCGGCATGGTCGGCGTCGAGTCCGTCGTCCTCACGGTGACGGGGGTCTTCTTCGGTACGGCGGCCGCGCTGGCCGGGATCATTCCCTTCACGATGGTGCGTACGGACTCGGTCCTGCCGGACCAGGGGCTGGGGATCTGGCTCGGGATCGTGGCGGTGGCGGCGGGGGCGGTGTTGGTGACCAGCGTTGTCACTGCGTGGCGTGTGGTGCGGGGGTCTGCGGTGGGGGCGGTGGCGTTGGCCGCGTGAGGTTGTTTGTGGGTGTGGGTGTGGGTGTGGGTGTGGGTGCGGGT
>NZ_LIPP01000346.1 GCF_001418335.1 Streptomyces aurantiacus
CCAGCACCCCAAGACCAGCAGCCAGAGCCTCACGGTCCCGGCCCACCACCACAGCCCGATGCTCGAACACCGACCGGCTCATGGCCAGCGACCAGCCGACATCCACGGGCAGCGCCTCGGCATCACCCGCCACGAACCCGCCCAGACGACGGGCCTGTTCACGCAACGCCTCCCCCGTCCGGCCGGACACCACCCACGGCACCACCGAACCACCCACCGAACCACCCACCGCCGACCTCGGTCCCTCGACCGAGTCCTCGGCCGGTGCCTCCTCCAGGATCAGATGCGCGTTCGTCCCCGAGACGCCGAAGGAGGACACGCCCGCCCGGCGCGGGCGGCCGGTGTCAGGCCACGGGGTGGGTTCGGTGACGACCTCGACCGCTCCGGCGTCCCAGTCGACGTGCGGGCTCAGTTCCTCGACGTGGAGGGTGGCGGGCAGCAGCCCGTTGCGTATCGCCATGACGGTTTTGATGACGCCCGCGACTCCGGCGGTGGCATGGGTGTGGCCGATGTTGGACTTGAGCGAGCCGACCAGGAGGGGCCGGTCGCGGGGTGCGCCATAGGTGGCGAGCAGGGCCTGGGCCTCGATGGGGTCGCCGAGCCTGGTGCCGGTGCCGTGTGCCTCGACGGCGTCCACCTCGGCGGCGGTCAGCCGGGCGTTGTCCAGCGCTGCGCGGATGACCTGTTCCTGCGCCGCGTCGCTGGGCGCGGTCAGCCCGTTGCTCGCGCCGTCCTGGTTGACGGCCGAACCCCGGATCACCGCAAGGACGTTGTGGCCGTTGCGCCGGGCGTCCGAGAGGCGTTCGAGGAGGATCAGGCCGATTCCCTCGGAGAAGCCGGTTCCGTCGGCCGCGGCGGCGAACGGCTTGCAGCGGCCGTCGGGTGCCAGCCCGCGCTGACGGCAGAACTCGGTGAACATCAGAGGGCTGGACAGTACGAGGACTCCGCCCGCGAGGGCCAGATCGCACTCGCGCTGGCGCAGTGCCTGGCAGGCGAGATGGATCGCCACCAGGGAGGCGGAGCAGGCCGTGTCGACGGTGACCGCGGGCCCTTCCAGGCCGTAGGTGTAGGCCACCCGGCCCGAAACGACACTGGTGAGGCTGCCGGTGGTGGCATGTCCCTCGAAGCCCTCGGGGATGTAGGGCAGCCCGGACATGTAGTCCTCGCTGGAGACACCCGCGTAGACACCGGTGCGGCTGCCTCTCAGTGCGACGGGGTCGAGCCCCGCGCGCTCGAACAGCTCCCATGACGTCTCCAGCATCAGCCGCTGCTGCGGATCCATCGCCAGCGCCTCGCGCGGGCTGATGCCGAAGAACTCGGCGTCGAAAGAGGCCGCGTTGTCCACGAACCCGCCGTGGCGCACATAGCTGGTGCCGTAGTGGGCGGGGTCCGGGTGGTAGAGCGCCTCCAGGTCCCAGCCCCGGTCCGTGGGGAAGTCCTCGATGGCGTCCTTCCCCGCGGCGACCAGGTCCCACAGTTCTTCCGGTGAGGCCACGCCGCCCGGCAGGCGGCAGGCCATACCGACCAGGGCCACCGGTTCCAGCCGGCGGTCCTCCGCCTGCACCAGGCGCCGACGGGTGTCGTGGAGTTCGGTGGTCACCCGGCGCAGATATTCGACCAGTTGTTCTTCGCTCGCCATGAGGTCACCCGGCCTTCGGAGTGTGGGTCGCGCGCGAGGTGTCCTGCGAGACACCGAGCTCGTTGTCGATGAAGTCGAAGATCTGATCGGCGGAGGCCGCCTTGAGCCGATGGGCGGCGCTCTTGCCGTCCGCTGTGACGTCCGTGCTCTTCCACCTGGCCAGCAGCGCTTCCAGCCGGGTGGTGATCTCGCTCGTGTCCTCGTGCGGCGGGTGGGCGGCGAGTGTGGTCAGGGAGTTCTCCATACGGGTCAGGTCGCTCAGCACGGTGTCGGCGGTGGGTGCTCGGACGAGCGCCTGGTCGGGGACTCGGACTCGGGCCTGGGGGGATGCCCCGCCCACGGGGTCCTCGGGCCGGCCGGTCAGCCGCTCGCGCAGATGACCGGCGACGGCCACGGGGGTCGGGTGGCGGAAGACGAGGGCGGTGGGCAGGCGCAGTCCGGTGTCCTCGACGAGCCGGTTGCGCAGTTCGACGGCGGTCAGCGAGTCGAGGCCCAGCTGTTTGAAGGTGGCGTCGCCACGCAACGGCTCCGGGTCGGTGCGGCCCAGGACCGCGGCGGCGTGGGCGCGTACGGCGTCGACGAGCAGGCGGAGTTGTTCGGCGGGGGACAGCGGGGCGAGCCGGCCCGCCCAGTCCGTGGGGGGCCTGCGGCCGGCGGCGGTGCGACGGGTGGGTGCCTGTGCGTGGGCCAGGGCGCGCAGCGGCGGGGGCAGCGCCGGGGTGCCCTCCCCGGCCAGGACGCGGGTGTCCAGGCGAGCCGCCAGCAGGGGCGAGCCGCCGTGCCCGCGTGCGGCGTCGAGCAGAGCGGGCAGTTGGCCGGGCGAGGTCTCCTCGATGCCTGGTCTCGGCGCGGTGGGTGGTCCGTACGCCAGGGCCAGCCCTGTCGTACCGGCGGGTGCCGTACCGGCGGTGTGCCGTCCCAGGGCGAGGGCCGCGCAGAAGGCATCGGCCCCTGCGGCGGCTGCCGACTGGGGGATGCCCAAGGCCGCCCGGCCATCGGACAGGACGGCGAACAGGGCCGGGGAAAGGGGCGCGGTCGCGGTGTGCAGGGCGGCCACGGCCCCTGCCCTCTCCGCCCAGACCTGGTCGAGCGCGCCGTTCGGTGGGACGGCGTCGTCGTGCGCGCCGGTGGCAGGCGCGTCGGTGGCGTGGACGACGCCGGTGAGCGGATGGCTCGGATCAATGGCGGAGACGGCTTCGGTGAGGGCCGCCGTGTCCGCCGGAGCGGCGGTGACGAGGTGCACCGTGGCGCCCAGGTCCCGCAACCGGTCGGCCGCCGCCGTCACCGCACCGTCTTCGGAGACGAGCAGCAGGTGCCTGGACTGCCCGGTTCGTACGAGATGTTCGGCGATCTCTGCCACCAGAGCACCGGCCGGCCCCGCGAGCAGCAGGGTGCCGTTCGGATCAAGTCGCGGTGGTTCGTCGCCGACGGCCTTGGACGCGGGTGCGAACCGAGGCACCAGGACGGACCCGGCACGCAGGGCCAGTTGGGGCTCATCGGCAGCGAACCCCGTTGCCACGGCCCGGTCCAGGACATCCGCGCCCACCCCGGTATCGGTGTCGGTGTCGGTATCGGTATCGGTGTCCGTGTCTGTCTCGGTGTCGGTGTCTGTCTCGGTGTCGGTGTCGGTGTCGGTGTCGATGAGGAGGAATCGGCCCGGGTGCCTGGCCTGCGCGTCGGCGATCACGCCCCGGACCGCGGCGGCGGCCGGGGTGGGGAGGCGGCCGTCACCCGTGCCGACCGCCCTGCGCGTGGTCAGCACCAGACGGGTGCCGGCAAGGCGTGCGTCGGCGAGCCAGCGCTCGATCAGCGTGCCGGTCCGCTGTACCGCGGCCAGGCCGTCGGCGGCCTCGTCGCCGGTCGGGGCGTTTCCCGTGACGGCGGTGCGGACGACGGGCGGTACCGGGTCCCCGGCGTCGAGGGCTGCCCACAGGGCGTTCAGGTCCGGATGCTCCGCCTCTCCCGGAGTCGACCGGGTGGCGCGGTCGGACGGCGTCCTGTGCTGCTCCGGTGCCGGTACCCACCGCTCCACGTACAGGCCGGGGACGCGCTCACCCGCGGCTCGCAGCCGCTGCGCGCCCGCCGCCAGGACGACCAGGCTCTCGCATGTGAGCACCTCGGCCCCGGCAGGGTCGGTCACGCTCACCTGCCAGGTGCGCCCGGTGTGTTCCGTACGCCCGTCGAGTGGGGAGAGCCGGACGCGGACGGAGGTGGCGCCCGTGGCCCGCAAGGACACCCGGCTCAGAGCGAAGGGCAGCCACACCTCGTCGGCCCCGGGCGGTCGCTCGCTGAGGAGCGCGGGGTGGAGCGCGGCGTCGAGGAGGGCCGGGTGCAGGCCGAAGCCGTCGGCGTCGGGGGCCTCCTGGGGCAGTACCGCCTCGGCGAACAGCTCCGCGCCCCGCTGCCACAGCGCGCGCAGCCCTCTGAAGACGGGCCCGTACCGTACGCCGGTCGCGGCGGCCCGCTCGTAGAAGCCGCTCAGGTCGACGGCTTCGGCGCCGGGCGGTGGCCACGCCGTGTCCGGGGTGTCGGCCGCCGCCCCGGTGGGCTCGGGGACGAGCCGGCCGGCGGCATGGCAGGTCCAGGACGCGCCCCCGCCGGGAGCCGCCTCGTCGTCCGGGCGGGAGTAGATGTGCAGCTCGCGATGCCCGCCTTGTGCCTCGGCCGGTCCCACCACGATCTGCACCTGCGCGCCCCCGGTCTCCGGCAGCACCAGCGGGACCTGGATCATGAGGTCGTCGACGCTCGTGCACCCGGCCTCGTCGGCGGCCCGCAGCGCCCACTCCACGAGGACGGCGGCGGGCACGACAGCGGTGTCGAAGAGAGCGTGCTGGGCGAGCCAGGGATGGCTGTACCGGCTGACGCGGCCGGTGAGCAGGCGTACATCGCCCTCCGCCAGCTCGGTAGCCGCCCCCAGCAGTGGGTGCCCGGCCGCGGCGAGGCCCAGACCGGCCGCGTCCTGGGTGCCGGTGGTGGAGGCGTCCAGCCAGTAGCGGCGACGCTGGAAGGCGTACGTGGGCAGCTCCGGGGCGGACGTACGGGAGGCGGGGAACCACTCCGCCCACCTGACGGCGCACCCGGCGCCGAACGCCTGCGCCAGCGAACGGGCCAGGCGCGGCAGGCCGCCGTCGTCACGCCGTAGCGTGGGTACGGCGACGGCGTCGGCGTCGGCCTCTTCGAACGACTCCTGCAGGCCCGGTGTGAGCACCGGATGGCTGCTGGACTCGATGAAGATCCGGTGGCCGTCGGCGAGGAGGGCGGTGACCGCGTCGGCGAAGCGGACCGGCCGGCGCAGGTTGGTGACCCAGTAGCCGGCGTCCAGGTCCGTGGTGTCGATCCGGGTTCCGGTCACGGCCGAGTAGAACGCCACGGGAGCCGGGGCGGGGTCGATTCCCGCCAGGGTGCGGGTCAGTTCGTCGGTGATGGCATCGACCTGAGGGCTGTGCGAGGCGTAGTCCACGTCGATGACCCGGCCGCGCAGCCCGCGTGCCTCGGCGTTCGCGACCACTGCGGCGATCTGCTCGGGCGGGCCCGAAACGACCGTAGAGAAAGGCCCGTTGATCGCCGCGACGCCCACTCCCGCGTGCCCGTCGACGAGTTCGGCAGCCTGCTCCTGCCCCACCCCGAGGGAGGCCATGGCACCCGAACCGGAGAGTTTCCGTAGTGCCTGGCTGCGCAGTGCCACGACCTTGGCGCCGTCCTGCAAGGACAGTGCGCCCGCCACGCAGGCGGCGGCGATCTCGCCCTGCGAGTGCCCTACGACCGCCGCCGGGGTGACACCGTGGCCGGCCCAGACGGCGGCCAGCGACACCATGACGGCCCACAGCACCGGCTGGACGACCTCCACCCGGGACAGCTCGGACCCGTCCCCGTGCAGTACCCCGGTCAGTGACCAGTCCACGTACGGAGCCAGGGCCTGTTCGCACTCGGCGATCCGGGCCGCGAACACCGGTGACTCGTACAGGAGTTGGGCGCCCATGCCCACCCACTGCGAGCCCTGCCCCGGAAACACCAGCACCGGACCGGGACCGATGTCACCGGCAACCCCCGACACCACATCCGCAGACACCCCACCCCCAGCCAGCGCCCCAAGACCAGCAGCCAGAGCCTCACGGTCCCGGCCCACCACCACGGCCCGGTGCTCGAACACCGACCGTGTGGTCACCAGGGACAGGCCCACATCCACCGCGGAGGCGTCGTCACGCGCCACGAACTGCGCCAGACGGCGGGCCTGTTCGCGCAGTGCCTCCCGGGTTCGCCCGGAGACCACCCATGGCAGCACCGCGCCGTCCACGGACCGCGGCTCCGGTTCCAGCTCCGGTCCCGGCTCCGGTTCCGGCTCTGCTCGGGCCGCCTCGTCCTGCCGCGCCTCCTCCAGGATCAGATGCGCGTTGGTCCCCGAGATGCCGAAGGACGACACCCCGGCCCGGCGCGGACGTTCGCCGCGCGGCCAGGGAACCGGCTCGGTGAGCAGTCGTACCGCGCCGGCCGACCAGTCCACGTGTCCGGTCGGCTCGTCGACGTGCAGGGTGGCGGGCAGTTGCTCGTACCGCAGCGCCATCACCATCTTGATCACACCCGCCACGCCTGCGGCGGCCTGTGTGTGACCGATGTTCGACTTGATCGAGCCGAGCCCCAACGGCCGCTCCGCGGGGCGCCTTTGACCGTACGTGGCCAGCAGGGCCTGCGCCTCGATCGGGTCACCGAGCCTGGTCCCGGTGCCGTGTGCCTCCACCGCGTCCACGTCCCCGGCCGAGAGGCGGGCGTCCGCGAGCGCGGCCCGGATGACGCGCTGCTGCGAGGGACCGTTGGGTGCCGTCAGGCCGTTGCTGGCTCCGTCCTGGTTGATCGCCGAACCACGGATGACGGCCAGGATCTCGCGGCCGGCCCGCCTGGCCTCGGACAGTCGCTCCAGCAGGACGAGACCGACACCCTCGGCCCAGCCCGTGCCGTCGGCGCCCGCGGCGAACGGCTTGCAGCGGCCGTCGGGGGCCAGCCCGCCCTGGCGGGAGAACTCGGTGAACATGCCCGGCGTGGCCAGTACGGTGGCTCCCCCGGCCAGGGCCAGATGACACTCACCGCGCCGCAGAGCCTGAGCCGCCAGGTGGAGGGTGACCAGGGACGAGGAGCAGGCGGTGTCCACTGTCAGCGCGGGCCCTTCCAGGCCGAAGCTGAACGAGAGTCGGCCCGAGGCGACGCTCGGGGTGTTGCCGGTCAGCAGATAGCCGTCGGTGGACCGGGAGGGTTCGTGCAGCCGCGGGCCGTAGTCCTGTCCGGTCATGCCGACGAAGACGCCGGTGGGGCTGCCCTTGAGCGCCCGCGGGTCCAGGCCCGCTCGTTCGAACGCTTCCCAGGCGCACTCCAGGAGCAACCGCTGCTGCGGGTCGACGGCCAGCGCCTCACGCGGGCTGATGTCGAAGAACTCGGCGTCGAAGTCGGCGGCGTCGTACAGGAATCCGCCCTGGCGCGTGCTGCTGGTGCCCGGCCGGGCCGAGTCGGCGCGAAAAAGCCGCTCCAGGTTCCAGCCGCGGTCGGTCGGGAACGCGCCGACCGCGTCGCCTCCGTCGGCGATCAGCCTCCACAGGGCTTCCGGTGAGTCGGCGCCGCCCGGGTAACGGCAGCTCATGGCCACGATGGCGATCGGTTCCTGGTCCGCGTCGGCTGTGGAGCGGGCGGGTACGAGGCCGGTCTCGGCGGATGTGGCGAATGTGGCGGTGAGCTGTGCGCGCAGGTGTCCGGCGACGGCCAGGGGGGTGGGGTGGTCGAAGGCGAGGGTGGCGGGCAGCCGCAGTCCGGTCGCCGTGCCGAGCCGCTCGCTCAGTTCCGCGGCGGCCACCGAGTCGAAGCCCAGCTGCTTGAAGGTCCGGGACATCGCGACCGTGCCGGACGCGGCGCCGAGCACGATCGCCACGTGCTCGGCGACCAGCGTGCGGACCATGCGTTCCTGATCGGCCGCCGGAAGACCGGCAAGCGCCGTCCGCCCAGCCTGCCCCGTCCGCTCACCCTGCTCCGTCCGCTCGGCCTGCCCCGTCCGCTCCGTCTGCTCCGTCTGCTCCGGCGGCTCGATCCGCTCGATCGGCTCCGTCTCGTCCGCCGCCGCCTTCTCCCGTACGGCTGTCCCCTGCCTGGCGGTCGACGCGGTCCGCTCCGGGACCTGCGCCGTATCGGGCCAGTGGCGCTCGCGCTGGAAGGCATAGGTGGGCAGGCTCACGCGGGCTGCGGGAGCGGGACCTGCACCTGGACCTGGACCGGTGTACGCGGGCGTGAAGTCGATGTCGGCGCCGCGTACATATCCCTGTGCCAGGGCCGTCATGAACGAGACCGTCTCGTCGCGCCCCCGGCGGCAGACCGGCACCGCCAGGGGACGCGGACTGCTCGGGTCCGCGGGTTCCGGGAAGCACGCGCGGGCCATCGCGGACAGCGGTGCGTCCGGGCCGAGTTCGAAGAACGTGCTCACGCCGCGCTCGCACAGCCCGCGCACACCGGACAGGAACCGCACGGGCTGCCGCGCGTGCTGTGCCCAGTACTCCGGGTAGGCCAGTTCGGCCCCGGTCACGGGCTCACCCGTGACGTTGGAGACGACCTGGACGGCGGAGCCGGCGGGCGTACGGAACGTCAGGCGGGCGGCGACAGCGCGCAGTTCTCCGAGCACGGAGTCCATGTGCGGCGAGTGGAAGGCGTGGCTGACCTTCAGGTGGCTGACCTTGCGTCCGCGGTCACGCCAGGCGGCGGTCAGCCGGTCGACGAGGTCGCGGTCGCCGGAGATCACCACGGAGGAGGGGCCGTTGACGGCGGCGAGGGCGGCACGCTCCTCGTGCCCGGCGAGCATGTCGGCCGCCTCGTCCGCGCTCGCCTGCCAGGCGGCCATCGCACCGGATGCCGGCACCTCCTGCATGAGCCGGCCGCGGGTGGTCACCAGGGCGCTCGCGTCCGGCAGGGAAAGGATCCCGGCCACGTGGGCTGCGGCGATCTCGCCGACCGAGTGGCCGAGTACGTAGTCGGCGCTCAGGCCGAAGGACGCCGCGAGGCGGTACAGGCTCGTCTCGATCGCGAAGAGGGCGGGCTGGGTGTAGGCGGTCCGGTCGAGGAGTGCCTGGTTCTCGGGTCCTTCGCCGAGGACGATCTCGCGCAGCGAGCGGTCCAGCTGGGCGTCGAGTGCCGCGAACGTCTCGTCGAGGGCGTCGGCGAAGACGGGGAACGCGGCATACAACTGGCGCCCCATGCCGAGGCGTTGGGCGCCCTGGCCGCTGAAGAGGAAGGCCCGCTTGCCGCCGCCGTCCGCCTCGCCGCGTACGACGGAGGCCGTCTCCGTTCCCCCGGCCAGTGCGTCGAGCGAGGCGAGCAGGTCGCCGGTGTCCCGGCCGAGCAGGACCGCGCGGTGGGTGAGCGGCGCGCGGGTGGCGGCCAGTGCCCGTCCCACCTGCGCGGCGCCGGGGTCGGGACGGGCCGCCAGGTGTTCGCGCAGCCGGCCGGCCTGGGCGCGCAGCGCGGGGGCGGAGTGGCCGCTGACGGTCCACGTCACCGGCGCCGACGCCTCCGGCGTCGATGTCTCCGGCGTCGATGTCTCCGGCGTCGACGTCTCGGGGCGGGCCGGCTCGTCCGGTACGGCGTCCGCGGGGACCCCGGCCGGGGTGGGCGGGGCGGCCAGGACGAGGTGGCTGTTGGTGCCGCCCATGCCGAAGGAGGACACCCCGGCGATCAAAGGTCGTTCGGGGCGCGGCCAGTTGCCGGGTTCCGTCTGGACGGCCAGGCCGAGGTCGGTCAGCGGGATGGCCGGATGGGGGGTGGTGAAGTTCAGGCTCGGCGCCAGCCGCCGGTGGTGAATGCTCAGGGCGGTCTTGAGCAGGCCGACGATTCCGGCGGCGGCTTCGAGGTGGCCCACGTTCGTCTTGGCGGAGCCGACCGCCAGCGGTACCGTGCGCGCCTCGTCCTGGCCGAGGGCGGCTCCGAGCGCGGCGGCCTCGATCGGGTCTCCGACGGGGGTGCCGGTGCCGTGCAGTTCGACGTACTGGATCTCGTCCGGTGTCACCCGGGCCGCTCGGCAGGCGAGGCGCACCACGTCCCGCTGGGCCCGTTCGCTGGGCCGCGTCAGGCCGTCGGTGGCGCCGTCGCTGTTGACGGCGCTCCCCCGGATCACGCAGTAGACCGTGTCGTCGTCGCGCAGCGCCGCCGCGAGGGGCTTGAGCACCACCAGACCGCCGCCCTCACCGCGTACGAAACCGTCGGCGCGCGCGTCGAAGGTGTGGCAGCGGCCGTCGGCCGAGAGCCCGCCGAAGCGGGCCGCGGCCAGCTCCGTGGTGTCCGGTGAGCAGATGAGGTTGACCCCGCCCGCGAAGGCGAGGTCGCAGTCGCCGCGCCCGAGGCTCTCGCAGGCCAGGTGCACGGCGACCAGCGAGGAGGACTGCGCGGTGTCGACGGTCAGGCTCGGACCGGCCAGGTCGTACGTGTACGAGAGGCGGTTGGCCAGAATGCTGCGGTGCACGCCGGTCATGGTGTGCCGGGTGACGTCTCGTGCGGGCCGGCGGTTCAGGACGTGGGTGTAGTCGTCCCACAGCGCGCCCACGAAGACGCCCGTGCGGCTGCGTGCCAGGGTGGGTGGCCGGATCCCGGCGTCCTCAAGGGCTTCCCAGCTGAGTTCCAGGAGCAGCCGCTGCTGTGGGTCCATCGCCACGGCCTCGGTCGGGCCGATGTTGAAGAAGGCCGCGTCGAAGGCGTCGATCCGGTCCAGGAAGCCTCCCGGCCCGTCGAGGCCCGAGTCCGCCCGCCGTTGTCCGGGCGGTGCGGTGCGCACAGCGCTTCGCCCCTCGCTCAGCAGCTGCCAGAAGGCGGCGGGATCAGGCGCCCCGGGCAGCCGGCAGGCCATCCCGACGACGGCGACCGGCTCGGTGCGGTCGCTGACCGCGGTGGAGGACGTGACCCTCGCGTCAGCTGCGGTCGCGCGGGGGACGACTGGCTGCCACAAGCGTTCCATGGCGCTCCCGGTCCGAAATCGGAGATCGCTGCGAGTACGCGGCCCATCGTGAGCGGGGGGTCTAAAGGGGCCCCAAACCCCGCCTTTGCCGTCTGTCTCTTTAGCCCGGCGCTATGGCGGGGGGTCAGTATCGGCCGCACGCGGGCGCCGGTCCGCTGCCGGTCCGCCGCCGGTCACGCGGCACGCGGCACGACAGGCGGCGCGCGCGGTACGACAGGGCGGCGGCGTTCGCGGCACAGTTCGACGAGAGGGAGGGCTGATGGAGAGCAGCACGGCGAAGGCTCCGTGGCAGACCGGGACCGGGACGTGGTTCCGGCGCTACCACGACTCGGCGCCGAGGGCGGTGACGCTGGTGTGTTTCCCGTTCGCGGGCGGCTCGGCGAGTTACTTCTTCGGCCTCTCACGCCTGCTCGCGCCCGGTGTCGAGGTCCTGGCGGTGCAGTACCCGGGGCGGCAGGACCGTCGTGGCGAGCCGTGTCTGGAATCGGTGACCGCCCTCGCCGACGGAGTCGTGGCCCAACTGCCTGCCGGTAGTGGGCCGTTCGCCCTGTTCGGGCACAGCATGGGTGCCATCGTGGCCTTCGAGGTGGCGAGGCGGCTGCGGGACACGGCCGGTCCGGGGCTTCCGGCGCACCTGTTCGTCTCCGGAGGGCTTGCGCGGCCCCATCGGCCTTCCGGCTCGACGGGAGCACCCGGTCCCGGGGACATCCTGGCCCATCTGCGTGAGATGGGCGGCACCGACGAGAGGTTCTTCACCAGTCCGGAGTTGCAGGCCCTGGTCCTGCCCGTGCTGCGGGCGGACTACCGGGCCGTGGGCACCTACGAGCCGCCAGGGCCCGAGCGTCTCGGCTGTCCGATCACGGCGCTGATCGGGGACGCGGACGGGCGGACCACGCCCGAGCAGGCCGCCACCTGGCGAGAGCGCACCAGCGGCGCCTTCGACCTCCGGGTCCTGCCCGGCGGGCACTTCTATCTCGACTCCTGCCGGCAGCAGGTGGCGGACATCGTGGCCACCACACTGGGAGGGGGGCGCCTTCCGCCGTCTCCCCCTCGGGGACCCGCTCCGCAGGACCTCGCTCGGTAGGACCCCGCGCGCCCCGACGGGGGAATTGTGGGGGCGCGCGGGGAGTCGGGCGTACGCGACGGATCGAGCCCGTCCGTACGGCGTCCACCGGAGCCGGGGGCTGCCGCCCCGTCTACTGTGCGTCTCCCGTGCATCTCCTGTGCGATGGCAGCCTTCGGCCGGGATCTTGGAGTCTGGAAATCTCGGGATCTCAGGGCCTCAGATCCTCCAGACAGTGCAGCGCTTCGTCCAGGGCGGTGGGGAAGTCCATCTCCGGATCGTTCGCCCACTCCAGCGAGACCTGCAGCATCACTCCGAACACGGCCCCGGTGTAGGCGCGTACCGCGGCGTCCCCCGCACCGCGTCCGGCCCGCTTGGCCACCTGCTCGGACATGACCTGCATGGACCGGCTGATGCTGCCCAGACTGGCACCCCAGAGCTCCGGCTCGGAGACGATGAGCAGCCACCGCTCGCGCTGGAGGGCCAGTTCCTGGTCGGTGACGTCCTCCAGCATCGTCCTGATCGCCTGGCGTTCGGCCTGGATCGGCGTCAGGTCGGGTGACTGCGCCTGGAACATCGTCGCGAAGGGCAGGTCGTAGTCGCGCGAGAAGACCAGATCCTGCTTGGTCGGGAAGTAACGGAAGACGGTGCTGGGAGCGACCTCGGCGGCCTCGGCGATCTGCTCGACGGTCGTACCGGTGTAGCCCTGCTCTCTGAACAACCGCACCGCCTCCCGCTGGATCGCGGCCTTGGTCCGGGCTTTCTTGCGTTCCCTCAGACCAGGCACGGTCTTGGCCTGCTCAGGCTGTGTCTGCGGCGTCATGCTCAGATTCTGCGGGCTGGGGGGTGCTCTGCCCAACATGACTGGGCAACCACACCACGGCGAGCAGTACGCCGAGCAGGCCCAGGAAGCCGGACACCACCAGGACGACGTCCAGGGCGCCGACGAACGCGGAGCGCACCGAGTCGGCGAACGAGGAGGACTCCATCGCACGGGCCACACCGAGACCGCCGAAGACGGAGTCCTTGGCCGCGTCCTGCGCGGCTTCGGGCAGCCCGTCCAGTTCGAGGTCGCCGCGGTACTTGGAGTTGAGGATGGATCCGAGGATGGCCGCGCCGAAGCTGCCGCCCAGCGTACGGATCGACTGGTTCACGCCGGAGCCGACACCCGCGCTGTCCTCGGACAGCGCCCCCAGGGCCGCGTCCATGGCGGTGGGCAGCGCGAGTCCGAGGCCGAGCCCGTACGCCGCCGTCCACGCGGCCGCGAGGCCGGTGCCGCTGCCGACGTCCGTGGTGGCGCCGTAGAACAGGGCGGCGCCCAGCAGCGCGAACCCGAGGCCGACCGCGGCCTTCGGCCCCATGGCCTTGGCGATCCTGTTGGCGACCGTCACACCCACGAGCAGGCCACCGACCATCGGCAGCAGGCGGAAGCCGCTGCCCATCGCGTCGGTGCCCAGGATCGCCTGGTAGTACTGCGGCATCGTGAACAGCACACCGAACATGGTGAAGTTGATCACCGTGCCGAGCATGGTGCCGGAGGTGAACCGGGCCGAGCGGAACAGGGAGAGGTCGACCAGGGGATCGGGGGTCCGCTTCTCCCAGAGCACGAAGGCCACCAGGGCGAGCAGACCGCCGAGGATGGTCGCCAGCACGGTGACGTCCGTCCAGCCCTTCTCGCCGCCCTGGATCACCCCGTACGTCATCGCGGCCAGGCCCGCGCTGGAGAGCACCAGGCCGCCCACGTCGAACGGCTTGGCCTCACTCGCCTTCGACTCCGGCAGCCAGGCCCGCACCGCCAGGAACGCGAGGATCACCACCGGCACGTTGATCAGGAACACCGATCCCCACCAGAAGTGGTTGAGCAGGTAGCCGCCCAGGATCGGTCCCAGGGGGTAGGCGAGCATCGCCGCGCCCGCCACCGCCCCGATCGCCTTGGGCCGCTCCTCGTCGGAGAACATCACCGGCAGCAGCGCCAGGATCGTCGGCATGATCAGCGCGCCGCCCAGGCCGAGCACCGCGCGCCCGGCGATGAAGACGCCCGAGGACGTGGCATAGGCGCAGGCCAGCGAACTCACACCGAAGATCACCAGGGCGACCAGCAGCACCTTCTTGCGCCCGAAGCGGTCCCCGAGCATCCCGGCGGGAATCATTCCGGCCGCGAACACCAGCGTGTACGACGTGACGAACCACTGCAGTTCGACGTTGTTCGCGCCCAGGTCGTCGGCCATCGCCGGCAGCGCCAGGCTCAGGATCGTGACATCGAAGCCCACGGCCATGGACGCGAGCACGAGAGCTGCGACGGCCCACCATCTGCGGGCACCCACATCTGACATGAGAGTTAACCTTCCAATGCGAGTCCAACTTCTAGTCGGAGCCTACTCTCATTTCTTTGCCGTCGGTACCGTCGCGTTCCGGCCTTCTTTCTCACCGAGGGGCGCGACAGCACCTGCCCCTAGGGGGGAGCGCGCGGCGGCGGTAGGGGACGCTGTGGGGCGGGTGTGGGGTTGTTCATCCCGGTTGCGGGCCGTGAGGCTTGCGGCGTGACGAAGAACCCGACGCCCATGAAGCCCCCGACGGTGAACAGGACCGTCGCCCCCGAACCCCGCCGGATCGGCGACTACTACGACCACAAGGTCTTCGACCTGATGACTCAGCTCGGGGACGGAAACCTGCACTACGGTTACTGGTTCGACGACCACGACACGGCCACGTTCGACCAGGCCATGGTCCAGATGACCGACGAGATGATCCGGCGTCTGGACCCGAGCCCCGGTGACCGCGTCCTCGACGTCGGCTGCGGCAACGGCACCCCGGCCATGCAGCTGGCCCGCGCCCGCGACGTCGAGGTGGTCGGCATCTCGGTCAGCGCCCGTCAGGTCGAGCGGGCCAACCGCCGTGCCCGTGAGGCAGGTCTGGCCGACCGGGTCCGGTTCGAGCAGATCGACGCGATGAACCTGCCGTTCGACGACGGCTCCTTCGACCGCGCCTGGGCCCTGGAGTCCATGCTCCACATGCCCGACAAGCAGCGGGTCCTCACCGAGGTGCACCGCGTGGTCCGTCCCGGCGCGCGCGTGCCCGTCGCCGACATGGTCTACGTCAGCCCCGAGCCCGGCCGGCCGCGGACCGCGACCGTCAGCGACACGACCATCTACGCCTCGCTGACCGACATCGAGGACTACCCCGGCGTCTTCCGCGCGGCCGGCTTCACGGTCGTCGAACTGACGGACATCACCCGCGAGACCGCCCGTACGTACGACGGCTACGTCGACTGGATCCGCGCCCACCGGGACGAGTACGTCGACATCATCGGCGTCCAGGGATACGAGCTGTTCCTGCACAATCAGGCGGCCCTCGGCAAGATGCCCGAACTCGGCTACATCTTCGCCACCGGACAGCGCCCCTGAGCCGCCCCTTCGCTCCGCTCCCCGTCCCGAGGGCCCACCTTGTGAAGAACCTCCGTATCCCCGTGTCGAAGACTGTGTCCCTCAACGTCCGGCACCGGCCCGCGGACGGGCAGGGGGACACGGGCCGGCCCTTCCTGCTGCTGCACGGCATGCTGTCGAACGCCCGGATGTGGGACGAGGTCGCCGACCGTCTGGCCGCCGCCGGGCATCCCGTCCACGCCGTCGACCAACGCGGCCACGGCGCCTCGGACACGCCGGAGGACGGGTACGAGAACGCGAGCGTCGTCTCCGACCTGACCGAGGTGGCCGCCGCGCTGAACCTGTCGGACGCCCTGGTGGTCGGTCATTCCTGGGGCGGGCACCTCGCGCTGCGCCTGGCCGCCGAACATCCCGGGCTGGTGGCGGGCCTGGCGCTGGTCGACGGTGGCTGGTACGAGTTCGACGGGCCGGTGATGCGTGCCTTCTGGGAACGCACCGCCGGCGTGGTCCGGCGCGCGCAGCAGGGCACCACCACCGCCGCCGAGATGCGCGCGTACCTGGAGACCACGCACCCCGCCTGGTCGCCCGCCGCCGTCGAGGCCCGTCTGGCCGACTACCACGTCGGTCCCGGCGGCCTGCTGACCCCCCGCCTGACCGCGGCGCAGGTCATGTCGATCGTCGGCAGCCTTCAGCGCGAGCGCCCCGCCGACTGGTACCCCAGGATCACCGTGCCGGTCCGGCTCCTGCCGGTCATACCGGCCATGCCCCAGCTCGCCGACCAGGTACGTGCCTGGGTGACCGCCGCCGAGGCGGCCCTGGACCGGGTGAGCGTGCACTGGTACCCAGGCACCGAACACGATCTCCACGCCGACGCCCCCGACGAGGTCGCGGCCGATCTCCTGGAACTCGCCCGCGACGTGGGCACATCCCCGCGGACACCAGGGCCCGCGGACGCCGGGGCCGGGCGGCAAGGAAGGAGTTAGCGCCGCTTAAGCAGCCGCGGCGACCCTGGGCGACGGCAGCGTGCGGCTCCCCTCTGCCCACTCGTACCGCCCGTCCCACCTTGAGGCTTCACGTGCCGGACAGGAAGGCTGACCATTCCCGTGGCGAACGAAGAGAAGCTCGTCGAATACCTCAAGTGGACGGCCGCGCAGCTGCATCGGACACAGCAGCGGCTGCGCGACCTGGAGGCCGCCCAGCACGAGCCGATCGCCGTCGTGGCCACGGCCTGCCGTCTGCCAGGCAAGACCGACACTCCCGAGGACCTGTGGGAACTGGTGGCCGCGGGGCGCGACGCCGTCACCGGGTTCCCTGACGACCGCGCCTGGACGTTCCCGGAGGAACCCCCGTACGCGCGGCTCGGCGGCTTCCTCGACGGCGCCGCCGACTTCGACGCGGAGTTCTTCGGCATCGGTCCCACCGAGGCACTGGCCACCGAACCCCTGCAGCGCCTCATGCTCCACCTCGCCTGGGAGACCGTGGAGCGCGGCCACATCGCCCCGCACACCCTGCGCTCCACCCCCACCGGCGTCTACGTCGGCGCGACCGGGCACGACTACGCGGCGCGCCTGGAGTCCGTCCCCGACGAGCTCGTGCCCTATCTCGGCGGCGGCACGTCCGGCAGCCTCGTCTCCGGCCGCATCGCCTACGCCCTCGGCCTTGAGGGCCCCGCCATCAGCGTGGACACGGCCTGCTCGTCGTCCCTGGTCGCCATCCACCTGGCCTGCCAGGCCCTGCGCCGCGGCGAATGCCGTCTCGCCCTGGCCGGCGGCGGCACCGTCATGTCCACCCCGCACACCTTCCACGCCTTCGCCCACCAGAAGTCCCTCGCCTCGGACGGCCGGTGCAAACCCTTCGCCGCAGCGGCGGACGGCATGGGCCTGGCAGAAGGCGCGGCCCTCGTCCTTCTGGAACGCCTCAGCGACGCCCGGCACAACGACCACCCCGTACTCGCCGTCATCCGCGGCTCGGCGCTGAACCAGGACGGCGCCGGCTACGGCCTCGCCGCCCCCAACGGCCCCTCCCAGCAACACGTGATCCACGCCGCGCTCGCCGACGCGGGCCTCGCTCCGGAGCAGATCGACGCGGTCGAGGCGCACGGAACGGGCACACCCATCGGGGACGCCATCGAGGCCCAGGCCCTCCTCGCCACGTACGGGGCCCGTCGTCCCGCGGACCGGCCTCTGTGGCTCGGTTCCGTCAAGTCCAACACGGGGCACACCCAGGGCGCCGCCGGTGCCGCCGCGCTCATCAAGATGGTCGAGGCGCTCCGGCACGACGCCCTGCCCGCCACCCTCCACGTCGACCGCCCCACGCCCCTCGCCGCCTGGAAGAGCGGTGCGGTCCGGCTCCTCACCCACACGGTCGACTGGCCCCGCCGCGACCAGCCGCGCCGCGTCGGCGTCTCCGCCTTCGCCACCTCCGGCACCAACGCCCATCTCATCCTTGAGGAGCCCCCCGCACCG
>NZ_LIPP01000347.1 GCF_001418335.1 Streptomyces aurantiacus
CCCCCACATCGGCCCGGCCCCGCACACCGACGCGGCCTCACCAGTCGGCGCACCCTGCATGGCCCGGCAGGCATGGCCCGCGCCTTCGTGCCGTGTCCTCCGCCCGCGCAGGCGGATGCCGGTGGTTTCGGGTGTGTGGGGGTGCGGTCGTGTGCCGGCGGTACGGTCCGTATGTGCCCCGCGTGTGCCCCGTGCCGGCCGGTGACGGGGAAACCGATGTACGGGGAATCCCGCGCGCCCCATAGGATTGGGCCAAACCACACGCACTCACCCCTGAGGATCGCTGCATGCCTGGCATCACGCGCGAGGAGGTCGCCCACCTCGCCCGGCTGGCGCGTCTTGAGCTGAAGGGCGAAGAGCTCGACCACTTCGCCGGTCAGCTCGACGACATCATCGGCGCGGTCGCCCGCGTCAGTGAGGTCGCCGACCAAGACGTACCACCGACCTCCCACCCGCTGCCGCTGACGAACGTCATGCGCGCGGACGAGGTCCGTCCGTCGCTCACCCCCGCGCAGGCGCTCTCCGGCGCCCCGGCCCAGGAGCAGCAGCGTTTCAAGGTGCCGCAGATCCTGGGGGAGGACTAATCACCATGACGGACAGCACGAACCACGTGAACAGCAACGTCGACGTCATCAAGCTCACCGCCTCCGAGATCGCCTCCCGGATCGCCTCCGGTGAGCTCACCGCCGTCGAGGTCACCGAGGCGCACCTCGCCCGGATCGAGGCCGTCGACGAGAAGGTGCACGCCTTCCTGCACGTCGACCGGGAAGGGGCGCTCGCCCAGGCCCGTGCCGTCGACGAGAAGCGGGAGCGGGGCGAGAAGCTCGGACCGCTCGCCGGCGTGCCGCTCGCCCTCAAGGACATCTTCACCACCGAGGGCGTTCCGACCACCGTCGGGTCGAAGATCCTCGAAGGCTGGATCCCGCCCTACGACGCCACGGTCACCAAGCGGCTGAAGGCCGCCGACGTGGTCATTCTCGGCAAGACCAACATGGACGAGTTCGCCATGGGGTCCAGCACCGAGAACAGCGCGTACGGGCCCACCGGCAACCCCTGGGACCTCACGCGCGTCCCCGGCGGCTCCGGCGGCGGCTCGTCCGCGGCCCTCGCCTCCTACCAGGCGCCCCTCGCCATCGGCACCGACACCGGCGGCTCCATCCGCCAGCCCGCCGCCCTCACCGGCACGGTCGGCGTGAAGCCGACGTACGGCGGGGTGTCGCGGTACGGGATGGTCGCGTTCTCGTCCTCCCTCGACCAGGGCGGGCCCTGCGCCCGTACGGTGCTCGACGCGGCACTCCTCCACGAGGTCATCGCCGGACACGACCCGCTGGACTCGACCTCCATCGACGCACCGGTACCGTCCGTCGTCGAGGCCGCCCGCAACGGCAGCGTGGACGGCATGCGCGTCGGCATCGTGAAGCAGTTCCGCGGCGAGGGCTACCAGGCCGGTGTCGTGCAGCGCTTCGACGAGTCGGTCTCGCTCCTCAAGGAGCTCGGCGCCGAGATCGTAGAGCTCGACTGCCCGTCCTTCGACCTGGCCCTGTCGGCGTACTACCTCATCGCCCCGTCCGAGTGTTCGAGCAACCTCGCCCGGTTCGACGGCCTGCGCTACGGCCTGCGCGTCGGTGACGACGGCACGCACTCCGCCGAGGAGGTCACCGCCCTCACCCGTGAGGCGGGCTTCGGCGACGAGGTCAAGCGCCGCGTCATGCTCGGCACGTACGCCCTCAGCTCCGGCTACTACGACGCCTACTACGGCAGCGCGCAGAAGGTCCGTACGCTCATCACGCGGGACTTCGAGAAGGCGTTCGAGCAGGTCGACGTGATCGTCTCCCCGACGACGCCGACCACCGCCTTCCCGATCGGCGAGCGCGCCGACGACCCGATGGCGATGTACCTCGCGGACCTGTGCACCATTCCGACGAACCTCGCGGGCAACGCCGCGATGTCGCTGCCCTGCGGCCTCGCGCCCGAGGACAACCTGCCCGTCGGCCTGCAGATCATCGCGCCGGCCCTCAAGGACGACCGCCTCTACAAAGTGGGAGCCGCCGTCGAGGCCGCGTTCGTGGAACGCTGGGGTCACCCGTTGATCGAGGAGGCTCCGTCGCTGTGAGTGCCATGGCCAAGAAGGCAAAGAACTTCAAGAAGTCGAAGACCGGTGTGTACGTGTCGCTCGGCAGTACTGCGTTCGGCGCGATCAGTGTCGCCAAGCAGGTCAAGCTGGCCCGCGCCGACGGGGACACCCTGAGGCTCATCGACGCCGCCGTATCCGCCGCCGCCATCGTCACCGGGCTCGCCATCCTCTACCGGGAGCTCAAGCGCCTGGGCGACGACGACGTCCTGCTGGGCTGAGAGGGAATGTTTCACCGTGACTGTCACGACTGACCTGGTGTCGTACGAGGACGCGCTGGCGTCGTACGACCCCGTCATGGGCCTCGAAGTCCATGTCGAACTCGGCACCAAGACCAAGATGTTCTGCGGGTGCTCCACCGAGCTGGGCGCCGAGCCCAACTCGCAGGCCTGCCCGACCTGCCTGGGCATGCCCGGCGCGCTGCCGGTCGTCAACGCGATCGGCGTCGAGTCCGCGATCAAGATTGGTCTCGCGCTGCACTGCGAGATCGCCGAGTGGTGCCGCTTCGCCCGGAAGAACTACTTCTATCCGGACATGCCGAAGAACTTCCAGACCTCCCAGTACGACGAGCCGATCGCCTTCAACGGCTACCTCGACGTCCAGCTGGACGACGGCGAGGTCTTCCGCGTGCAGATCGAGCGCGCCCACATGGAGGAGGACACCGGCAAGTCGTTGCACGTCGGTGGTGCGACGGGCCGTATCCACGGTGCCTCGCACTCGCTGCTCGACTACAACCGCGCCGGCATCCCCCTCATCGAGATCGTCACCAAGCCGATCGAGGGCGCGGGCGAGCGCGCTCCCGAGGTCGCCAAGGCGTACGTCGCCGAGCTGCGCGAGCTCATCAAGGCGCTCGGTGTCTCGGAAGCCCGGATGGAGCAGGGCCAGATGCGCTGCGACGTGAACCTGTCGCTGCGCCCGCACGGCCGGGAGAAGTTCGGCACGCGGAGCGAGACGAAGAATGTCAACTCGCTTCGCTCCGTCGAGCGCGCGGCCCGCTTCGAGATCCAGCGGCATGCCGCCGTGCTGAACGACGGCGGCACGATCATCCAGGAGACCCGCCACTTCCACGAGGACACCGGGTCCACGACCGCGGGCCGCGTGAAGGAGGAGGCCGAGGACTACCGGTACTTCCCGGAGCCCGACCTGGTACCCGTCGCCCCGTCCCGCGAGTGGGTCGAGGAGCTGCGCGCGACGCTGCCCGAGCAGCCGCTGGCCCGCCGCAACCGGCTGCGCGAGGAGTGGGACGTCAACGCCCACGACATGCAGTCGATGCTCAACGCCGGTGCCATCGACCCCATCGTCGCCACCATCGAGGCGGGCGCCGACGCGGCCTCCGCCCGCAAGTGGTGGATGGGCGAGCTGGCGCGCGCGGCCAACGAGTCGGGGGTGTCCCTGGACGCCCTGGCCATCACGCCCGAGCAGGTCGCCCGGGTGGCCGCCCTGGTCAAGGAGGGCTCCCTCAACGACAAGCTGGCCCGTCAGGTCATCGAGGGTGTCGTCAAGGGCGAGGGCACTCCGGACGAGGTCGTCGAGAAGCGCGGCCTGAAGGTCGTCTCCGACGAGGGCGCCCTGACGGCCGCCGTCGAGGAGGCCATCGCCGGGAACCCGGGCGTCGCGGACAAGATCCGTGGCGGCAAGGTGGCGGCGGCCGGTGCCCTGGTGGGCGCGGTCATGAAGGCCACGCGGGGCCAGGCCGACGCGGCCCGCGTCAAGGAGCTGATCCTGGAGAAGCTGGGCGTCGAGGGCTAGCCCTCGCGGTCTCGGCTCTGCTGTTGGTTTGCGCTGAGCGTACGGAGGGGCGGTGCACCTGGGTCAGGTGCACCGCCCCTCCGGCGTTCCCCGGAGGGTGGCAGCTCGGGTGCGGGTGCGGGTGCGGGTGTGGGTGCGTTGTGGCTGGTCGCGCAGTTCCCCCGCGCCCCTGAACGAGGCGAATCGCCGCTCATCGTGCCCCGTACGCGGTGTGGGTGCGACCGGCCCGCAGAGTGCGCCCCCACCAGCTCAGCTGGTCCAGCATCGCCTTGCCCGCGCCCTCGGGGATCTCGGGCCGCAGCAGTGAACCGTCGTCGGCGAAGTTCTCCGACGTGCGGTGGAAACTCACGGTGTCCCGCATCGTCACGGCATGCAACTCCGCGAAGACGAGCCGCAGTTGCTCGACGGCACGCAGCCCGCCGCCGATGCCGCCGTAGGACACGAAGCCGATCGGCTTGGCCTGCCACTGCGTGAAGTGCAGGTCGATGGCGTTCTTCAGGGGCCCGGGGAAGCTGTGGTTGTACTCGGGTGTGACCACGACGAAGGCGTCGGCCGCGGCGAGACGCTCCGTGACCGCGGCGGCCTCCGGGTGGGGCGCGGGCGACACGACCTCGGGCAGGGGGTGCTCCGCCAGGTCGAGCGGGTCCAGTTCGAGATCGCCGCGCTGGGCGGCGAACCGCAGGAACCAGTCGGCGGCGACCGGACCGAAGCGGCCCTCGCGGGTCGAGCCCGTCAGGACGACGACGCGAAGAGGGTCGTTCGAGAAGGGGGACGGGATGGGTGAGTTCGCGTTCGAGTTCGTCATGACGGAAAAGTACAACGTTCATGGCAATGTGTGCAACGATCGTTGTAGTTCACGCGGTGGTCCCCGTAGTGGTTCCCGCGGTGGTCCCCGTGGTCCGGATACCGTGACGGGCGACAGGAAGGGGCAGCGCGCGTGAGGCAGGGGCTCGTGGAGAAGCGGCAGGCCATCGTGCGGGGAGCCCGCCGTGTCTTCGGACGCGACGGCTACACCCGCGCCGGCATCGACTCCATCGCCAAGGAGGCCGGAGTCTCCTCCCGCACGATCTACAACCACTTTCCCGAAGGGAAGGCACAGCTCTTCCGTGTCGTCGTCGTGGAGGGGTCCGAGGAGGTCGTACGGGCTCATATCGACGCCATCGACCGGCGGTTGTACAAGGTCACGGACCTGGAGGCCGACCTCGTCGACTTCGCGCACGCCTGGATGTCGCCGATGGACAAGTACCGCGACCACTTCGCCGTCGTACGGCAGCTGCGGGCCGAGGTCGGCCACATTCCGCAGGAGTTCCTGGACGCGTGGCGTGCCGCCGGTCCTGACCGTGCCCTCAAGGAAGTGGCCGCACGCTTCCGGGAGCTGGCCGAGGAGGGGCTCCTCGACGCGTCCGACCCGGCGCGTGCGGCGACCCACTTCATGCAGCTCACCGGCGCCGAGATCAGCGACCGCACCTACCAGGGGGCGGTGCCCATCGCGGACGAGGAACGGGACGAGCTGATCGCGTCCGGAGTGCGGGCGTTCCTGCGGGGTTACGAACGGCGACGGCGCTGAGCCGTGTCCGTCAAACGGGGGGTGCATCGGAGTCGATGTGCTTCCCCTTGGCGTGCCTGCGGTCGCGCTGAGGGACGACAGGGTTCATTGGATTGTCGTGTCAACTGTCTCGCACTCCTGTGCAGAAGCCCATGAATGAGTCCGACGATCACTTTCCGCTGGAAGAGTGACAACGCATCAGTCTTGCGTTCTTTGCGGGCAGTTCCCGATAAAGATCCACAAATTACTCAGGGAGCTCGTCCGTGGCAGCCCTAGCACGCTGGTGCGTCCGCCATCGCCTCGTCGCCGTACTGCTCTGGCTCCTCGCCCTCGGCGGGATCACCGCCGCCGCCTCCGTCGCCGGATCCGCGTACTCGAACGACTACGAGGTGCCGGGCACCGAGTCGGGCCGTGCCGCCGAGCTCCTCCGGGACAACTTCCCCCGCCTCGGCGGCGACAGCGACACCGTCGTCTGGCACTCCGGCACCGGCACGGTCCGCGCGGCCGACGTCGAACAGACCATGACCCGTACTCTCGCCGAGGTCGCCGGCCTGCCCGGAGTGGCCGCCGTCGACGGCCCGTACGAAGGTCGCGACCCGTACGAAGGCCGCGGCGCGGGCGCGGGCCACGGCGCGGGCCACGGCGAAGGGCAGATCAGCGGTGACGGGCGTACGGCCTACGCCACCGTGACCTTCGACGACCCGGCCGAGAACATCGACCGGGGCGAGGCCGCCGCGGTCGTCGCCGCCGCGAAGGCCGCCGCCACCGACGGACTCCAGGTCGAACTGGGCGGCCAGGCCGTCGCCCTCACCGAGTCCTCGGGCGGGCACCTCGCCGAGATCGTCGGCGTGGCCGTCGCCGCGGTGGTCCTCTTCCTCGCCTTCGGCTCCCTCGCGGCCTCGCTGCTGCCCATCGCCACGGCCCTGGTGAGCGTCGGCACCGCGTACGCGGCCATCGTGCTCCTCGGGCACGTGATGACCGTCGCCGACTTCGCGCCGATGCTCGGCATGCTGATCGGGCTCGGCGTCGGCATCGACTACGCGCTGTTCATAGTGACCAGACACCGCCGTGGTCTCAAGCGCGGGCTGCCGGTCGAGGAGGCCGCCCGGAACGCGGTGGCCACCACCGGGCGCGCGGTCGTCTTCGCGGGCGCCACCGTCTGTATCGCCCTGCTCGGCATGGTCATACTGCGACTCGGCTTCCTCAACGGGGTCGCGATCGCCGCGTCCCTCACCGTGTTCCTCACGGTCGCCGCCGCCGTGACCCTGCTGCCCGCGCTGCTCTCCTTCATCGGCATGCGCGCGCTGAGCCGCCGCGAACGCCGCCGGCTCGACGAGCACGGGCCCGAACCGGAACTCCCCACCGGGCTCGCCGCCCGCTGGTCCGTCTTCGTCGAACGGCACCCGCGGCTCCTCGGCGGTGCCGCCCTGGCCGTCATGGCCCTGCTCGCACTGCCGATGTTCTCCCTGCACCTGGGCACCTCCGACCAGGGCACCAACCCGGAGACGGCCACCACGCGACAGGCGTACGACCTGCTCGCGGACGGCTTCGGGCCCGGCCTGAACGGGCCGCTGACCCTCGTCACCCCCGTCACCGGCGCCCAGGACCGGCTCGCCCTCGACAACCTGGACGCCACGCTCCGGGAGACCGAGGGCGTCCGGGCCGCGACCCCGGTGAGGTACGACAGCGACGGAGACACCGCCTACGTCGCCGTGGTACCGGACTCCTCGCCGCAGTCCCGGCGGACCAGCGAACTCGTCGACCGGCTCCGCGACGACGTGCTGCCGCGGGCCGAGACCGGGACCACGCTCGACCTGCGGGTCGGCGGCCTGACCGCCGGATACGACGACTTCGCCGACGTCATCGTCGGCAAACTGCCCCTCTTCGTGGGCGTGGTGATCGGCCTCGGCTGCGTCCTGCTGCTGCTCGCCTTCCGGTCCGTCGGCATCCCCCTGAAGGCCGCCGCCATGAACGTCGCCGCCGTCGCCGCCTCCTTCGGAGTCGTCGTCGCGATCTTCCAGTGGGGCTGGGGCAGCGAACTGCTGGGTCTTGGCCGAGCGGGCCCCATCGAGCCCTTCCTGCCCGTGATCATGGTCTCCGTGCTCTTCGGGCTCTCCATGGACTACCAGGTGTTCCTGGTCAGCAGGATGTACGAGGAGTGGCTGGAGACCGGCGACAACCGCCGGGCCGTCCGCGTGGGCCTCGCGGAGACCAGCCGGGTGATCAACTCCGCCGCCGTGATCATGATCGCGGTCTTCCTGGCCTTCGTGCTCAGCGGCGACCGCATCATCGCGATGTTCGGCACGGCGCTCGCCGCCGCCGTCGCCCTCGACGCGTTCGTGCTGCGTACGCTCCTGGTGCCGGCCCTCATGCACCTGCTGGGCGGAGCCAACTGGTGGCTGCCCGGCTGGCTCGACCGGAACCTGCCGCGCCTCAGTATCGAGCCGCCGGAAATCCGTACCGCGGGCGCGGGCCCCCGTGCGAAGATCCCGGGAGCCCGGGACGACGCGCTCGTGAACGTGACGGCGCGAACCGTGAACACAGCGCACACAGCGCACACAGCGCACACAATGAAGAACGTGAAGAACGTGAAGGAGCAACCGCAGGATGTACGCGATATCCCTCGGTGACGACGGCGCCGAACTGCGGGCCCTGGAGCCGTGGCACGCCCAGGAGTTCCTCGCCCATCTCGACCGCGGACGCGAGTTCGTCCAGCAGTACATCGCCTTCGGCGCGGCCGCCACGGACGTCGACTCCGCGCGCCAACTGCTCCAGTCGTACGCCGACAAGAAGGCCGCCGACTCGGGCGGCCTGCACGGGGTGTGGCTGGACGGAGTACTCGTCGGCGGCGTGCTCTTCCGGGTCTTCGACGCGGCGAAGGGCACCTGCGAGGTCGGCTGCTGGCTGGAACCCGCGGCGGCGGGCCGCGGCCTGGTCACGCGCGCGGCACGGGTCCTCATCGACTGGGCGGTCGACGAGCGCGGCATCCACCGCGTGGAGTGGTACGCGTCCAGCGGCAACGAGCCCAGCCTGAACGTGGCACGACGGCTCGGCATGAGCCGCGACGGCGTCCTCAGAGAGAACCATCTCCACCGGGGCGTACGCCACGACACGGAGGTGTGGTCGGTCCTCGCGGAGGAGTGGCGCGCCGCACGCGCGCGTGCGGAATGACGACGCGTACGGACTGACGACGCGTACGCAGTGACGGACGCGTTCGGGGCGACGAACAAGGCGATGTGCCGGCCCGCGCGTGACGATCGTGGGATCTTTAAGAAATTCTCAGACAGCGTCCGTACCGTGCGGAGCATGGGAACCAAGACAGAGAACGAGGCCGGAACCGAGACCGGCACCGAGGCACAGCGCGACGACAAGACCGTGACGCTCGGCAAGGGTGACGAAAAGGGCACGACCGGAGAGGTCGGAGAGGTCGGAGAAGTCGAAGAGGTCACGGACGCCGAGGCGGAGGAGCACGACGGCGCGAGCGACGACGAGGGCGAGAACGAGCAGGTCGCAGCCGCGGCGGGCGCCGGTTCCGGTGTGGCCATGGGCGCCGCCGCGATCGTCTCCGCCGGACTCGGCATCGTCTCGCTGACCGGGAGCTGGGTCGGCACCGTCGCCCAGGCCCGCGACTCGCTGTACGGCCAGCTGGAGACCGCGCAGGGCGCGCCGGTGGCCACGCAGATCAAGCAGGTGTACGCCGACTCCTGGAACACCAACGCCCTGATCGCCGGCTTCTTCGCGCTCGCCGCGCTGATCGTCGGCGTCGTGGTGCTGGTGAGGCCCGCGTTCGGCAACCCGGACCGGATCGCCGTCCAGTCCCCGTGGGTCAAGTCCGTCGCCTGGGCGGGCGTCTCGCTCGGCGTCGTCGGCCTGCTGCTGGCCGCCCTCAAGTACTCCGACGTCCTCCTCGGCATGCCGAACACGGGCTGACCACTCGTACATCCTGACAACCCGTACGCCCTGAGGGGCCTTAGTTCCGCCGTGAGCCACTTACGACGGAACTAAGGCCCCTCGTGCGTGCAAGATGCGGAACTCTCCCGATGTGGCGCACCCCCCTTGGAGACGAAGGTTGAGACATCGCCGACGAACGAAGTCGGCGGTGACTCGCCAAGAAGTGACTCACCAGGAAATGACTCTCCACGAGGGGTACGAGATGTTCGAGTACGAGATCCAGCAGATCCGTTCCGCGGAGATGATCCGCGACGCCGACAACTACCGCATGGCCCGTGAGGCCGTCCGCGGCCGTCGTGCCGCCCGGCGCCTGGCCGCGCGAACAGGGCACCACGACAGCGAGGGGCAGGTGAACGGCCGGCGGCAGCGCGGGCTCCGGTTCACGCGCGCCGCATGAGCGCCGGGGCACCGCGGGGCGGCCGTACGGGGGTCGGCCGCCCCGAGCGGGGCGAGGGCGCCGCGGTGACCGCCCTCCCCGGTCAGGCCCCGATGACCAGGCCTCCGGTGACCAGGGCCCCGATAACCAGTGCCGCGGTGTCAGACCCCTGTGCGATGCTCGGCATCGTGGAGACCAGGTCCGTCAGTCCGGTCTTCGTCGGCCGGACCGACGAGCTGGACGTACTGAAAGAAGCGCTCGCCCGCGCCGCCGCGGGCGAGCCGCAGGCGTTGCTGCTCGGCGGTGAGGCCGGCGTCGGCAAGACCCGGCTCATCGAGGAGTTCGCGGCCGGCGCCTGCCGCGAGGGCGCCGTCGTGGCGGTCGGCGGCTGTGTCGAGATCGGCGCCGACGGGCTGCCCTTCGCGCCGTTCTCCACCGCCCTGCGGGCCCTGCGCCGCCACCTGCCCGACGAACTGGCCGCCGCGGCCGCCGGGCAGGAGGAGGAACTGGCCAGGCTCCTGCCCGAGTTGGGGGAGAGCGCGCGCGGGCGGCACGACGAGGACGGCATGGCCCGCCTCTTCGAACTCACCGTCCGTCTCCTGGAACGCGTCGCCGCGGACCGCCCGGTCGTCGTCCTCCTGGAGGACCTGCACTGGGCGGACGCCTCGACCCGCCACCTCCTCGCCTACCTCTTCCGGACCCTGCGCAGCGGACGCCTCCTCGTCGTCGCCACCTATCGCGCCGACGACATCCACCGCCGCCACCCGCTGCGCCCCCTGCTCGCCGAACTCGACCGGCTGCGCACCGTCCGCCGGATCGAACTCGGCCGCTTCAGCCGCCCCGAAGTCGGCCGCCAGATCGCCGGAATCCTCGCCTGTGAGCCCGGCCCGGCCCAGGTCGACGACATCTTCGCCCGCTCCGACGGGAACGCGTTCTTCGTCGAGGAACTGGCCGTCGCCGCCCGCGACGGCGGCTGCGCCGGCCTCACCGACTCCCTGCGCGACCTGCTCCTCGTCCGGGTCGAGAGCCTGCCCGAGAGCTCCCAGCGGGTCGCCAGGATCGTCGCCGAGGGCGGCTCGACCGTGGAGTACCGGCTGCTCGCGGCGGTGGCCCGGCTCTCCGAGGACGACCTCATCGAGGCGCTGCGGGCCGCCGTCGGCGCCAACATCCTGCTCGCCACGCCCGACGGGGACGGCTACCGCTTCCGCCACTCCCTGGTGCGCGAGGCCGTCGGCGACGACCTGCTGCCCGGCGAGCGCTCGCGCCTCAACCGCCGGTACGCGGAAGCCGTGGAGGCGGACCCCCTGCTGGTACCGGCCGGCGAGCGGGCCGCCCGCCTTGCCAGCCACTGGTACCACGCGCACGACGCCGCCAAGGCCCTGCCCGCCGTCCTGGACGCCTCCGTGTCGGCCCGCCGCCGGCATGCCTACTCCGAGCAACTGCGGCTCCTGGAGCGGGCGATGGAGCTGTGGGAGACGGCCCCCGAGGCCGTACGCGCCGGGCTGCGGCCCGTCGACTACACCGAGGCCTATCCGCCGAGCGGCTGCGACCCGGCCACCACACCGCTGAGCTATCTCGACCTGATGGCCGAGGCCGCGGTGGCGGGTCGGTTCTGCGGGGAACGCAAGCGCGCACTGCAGATAACGAAGCGGGCCCTGCGCCTTCTGGAGGACGAGCAGGACCCGCTGCGCGCCGCCTGGTTCTGGATCCAGCGCTCCCGCCTCGTCGAGGCGCAGGGCCGCGGCGACGGATGGCAGGAACTGGCCACCGCGCAGGACCTGGTCCGAGGGCTGCCGCCGTCCGAGGTGCACGCCGACGTCCTCGCCAACGTCGCCAACTGGTCGATGACGCACCGGCCGGGCCCGGACGCGCTCCAGGCCGCCGAGCGCGCCGTGCAGTACGCCCGCATGGTGGGCGCCCGCGACATCGAGCTGAACGCACGGCTCACCCTGGGCGGACTCCTGGTCGAGTCGGGCGACATCGACGCCGGACTCGCCGAGGTCCACGAGGTGAAGGAACGGGCCACGGAACTGGGCGCCGCCTACGTGGTGGGCCGGGCCCATGTGAACCTGCCGTCCCATCTGGAGGGCGTCGGCCGCTCCCTGGAAGCCGTCCGCGTCCTGAGGGAAGGCGTCGAGCTCACTCGTGGATTCGGCCTGCTGGACAGCGAGGCCTGGGTCTGGGGCAACCTCGGCGAGTCCCTCTTCTCCCTGGGCCGCTGGGACGAGGTCGCCGAGGCCGGCTACAACGCGGAGCGGGTCGGCCAGAGCGCCAAGCCACGCGGTTTCCGCAGCATGCTGCATGCCCGGCTCGCCCTCGCCCGGGGTGACCTGGCCGCCGCGAGAGACCAACTGGCGCTCGCCCGCGGCCACTTCGGCACCCATGACGCCGTACCCCAGCACGCGCTGCCGCTGACCACCCTCGCGATCGGTATCGCCGCCGAGGAAGGCCGCCTCCTCGACGCCCGCGCGGAGCTCGACGCCGCCCTGAGCCTCGGCTTCCCGCCGGGCACCCACCGCTACGGCTGGCCCCTGCTGCTGGCCGCGGCGACCGCGGAGGCCGACGCCCGCGGACTGGCCGGCGCCGAACTCGTCGAGCGCCTCCGTACGACCGCCAAGTCCCTCGCCACGAACGTGCCCGTCTGGCAGGCGTACGAGCGCTGGGTACGTGCCGAACTGCTGCGCGCCGAGGGCCAAGACGCCCCGGAGGACTGGTCCGAGACCGTCGGGGCCTTCGAAACGCTGGAGCGTCCGTACGACCTGGCCCGCGTGCGGTACCGGCTCGCGGAGGCCCTGCTGGGCTCGGGCGGTACGGAGGAGGAGCGGGGCCGCGCCACCGAACTGCTGCGGCTGGCCCGCGCCGTTGCCGATCACCTCGGGGCACGCCCGCTCGCCGACGCGGTCTCCCTGCTCGCGCAGCGGGCCCGCCTCACGCTCACCGGGGCGCCTGGCAGGACCTCCCCCGCTCCCGCCGACCCGGCCGAGGCGCTCGGTCTCACCGGCCGGGAGCGCGACGTCCTGCGGCTGGTGGCCGTCGGCCGCAGCAACCGGCAGATCGCCGGGGAACTGTTCATCTCCCCGAAGACGGCCAGCGTCCACGTCTCGAACATCCTGGCCAAGCTCGGGGTCTCCGGCCGGGGCGAGGCGGCGGCGGTCGCGCACCGCATGCGCCTCTTCCCACCGGAGACGATGAGCTCCGCGCGGTGAGGTTTACGCTGTAAGAGACGCCGGGCCGAGGGAGGCATCGTGTTCAACATGATCGAGGATCTCTTCGCCCCGGGGCGCAAGCACTCCCAGGACGAACGCAAGCGGCTCGAACTGACCCGCGTGGACCTGAACGACGGTGACCCCGGCCGGGGCCCCATAGATCTCACCTCGGGCAAGGTGGTCGTACGCCTGCAGACGCATCCCGCGGGGGAGCGCGACGACGACCACGCAGACCGGACCGAGCCGGACGACGCGACGGCCTTGGCCGACCCGGCGGATCCAGCCGATCCGGCGGATCCAGCCGACCCTGTCGACCCGAGTGATCCAGCCGACCCGGCCGACCTGAGCGATCCAGCCGACCCTGTCGACCCGGGCGATCAAGCCGACCCGGGCGGCCCTGGCGATCCAGTCGGCCCAGGAGCCCGCGCCTAGGCTCGGCGCTGCTCGGTCGGTGTTCCGGCGTTACTTCACCTGCAGCTCAAGAATCCGGTCGTCCCCGTCGCCCGGGGTCCCCCTGCCGTCCGTCTCGCTCGTGACCAGCCACAGCTTGTCGCCGCCCGCCGAGACCACCGTGCGCAGGCGGCCGTAGTCGCCCTCCAGGAAGGCCTGCGGGTCCGCCGACTCCTCGGTGCCCTTGAGCGGGATGCGCCACAGCCGCTTGCCGCGCAGGCCCGCCATCCAGACGGAGCCCTCCGCGTAGGCGATGCCGCTGGGGGAGGCCTCGTCGGTGCTCCACTGGTCGATCGGACTCTCGTACTTCGAGTCGTCGGACTCGCCCTCCACGTCCGGCCAGCCGTAGTTGCCGCCCGGCTTGATGTGGTTCAGCTCGTCCCAGGTGTCCTGGCCGAACTCCGAGGCGAACAGACGCTGCTCGGTGTCCCAGGCCAGACCCTGCACATTGCGGTGGCCGTACGAGTAGACCGGCGAGTCGAACGGGTTGCCCGGTGCCGGTTCGCCCTCCGGCGTCAGGCGCAGGATCTTGCCGCCCGTCGACTTCTTGTCCTGGGCCAGCTCGGTGACGTAGGTCTCGCCCGTGCCCGCGTACAGCATCTTGTCCGGGCCGAAGGCGATCCGGCCGCCGTTGTGGTTGGTGCCCTTGGGGATGCCCCTGAACACGGTGTCGGGCGCGCCCAGCTGCTCGCCGGCCGGCCTCTTGGCGTCGTACTGCATGCGCACGATGCGGTTGTCCGAGTCCGAGGTGAAGTACGCGTACACCATGTGGTCCGAGGCGTACGAGGGAGAGAGGGCCAGGCCCAGCAGGCCGCCCTCGCCGCCGGGGGCGACTCCGGGCACCGCGCCCAGCTCGGTCTTCTTCCCGGTCTTCTCGTCGACCCGGGTGATCGTCCCCTCGTCCCGGGAGGACACCAGGAGGCCGCCCTCGGGCAGGGGCGCCAGGCCCCAGGGGGTCTTCAGGCCCTCCGTGACGGTCCGTACGACCTTCACGGAGCCCTTGGCGGGCGGTGTCTCCTCGGCCGCCTGACCGGAGGCCGGGGCGGAGGCGCCGGACTCCGAGCTGTCCGGAGACGTACTCTTCCCGCCGCCCCAGTCCTCCCCGTCGTCCGAGGAGCACCCGGCCGTCAGCAGGAGCGTGGCTGCGGCCAACACGGCCGTCACGGCTCGACGTTGCACAATGCGGGTTCCCTTCGACGCGGCAGGTTCTCCTTTTCATACACCGCTGGGGCCCCACGAGTTCCCGATCACGGACATCGAACCGCCGGACCCCTGCCCGAACCGGGCGATTCAGGAGCAGGAGTTCCCGGAGTTCCGGCAGTTCCCGCGGTTTCGTGACGTCCCGGCGTTTCTGGCGTTTCTGGGCCTCTCAGTCCCAGGACCCCAGCGCCGAAGGCAGTTCCGTCACCTCGGCGAGGTCCTCCGGCGTCAGCCGCAGCCCGGCCGCCGCCGCGTTCTCCGCGGCCCAGCACTCCCGCTTGGTCCCGGGCACCGGGACCACCTGCCGGCCGCGCGACAGGACCCACGCGAGAGCCACCTGCGCGGGGGTGACAGCCGCCCCCTGTGCCGTGGCCGAGTGGCGGGCGGCGATGCGGCGCAGGCCGGCGACGATCGGCTGGTTCGCGGCCATCATCTCGGCGGTGAAACGGGGATGCCGGGCCCGTACGTCGTCGGGCTCGAACCCCTCGCCCGGAGTGAGCGTCCCGGTCAGGAAGCCGTTGCCGAGCGGCATCGCCGCGAGGAAGCCGACGCCGCGCGCCTCGCACCACGGCAGCAGGTCCTCCAGCGCCTCGGGCGACCACACCGACAGCTCGGCCTCCACCGCGCTCACCGGAAAGACCTGCTGCACCCGCTCCAGCTTCCGGATCGTCGCGTCGTGCAGCCGCGCTCCGGGTCTGCGCCCGGAGCGCGCGCCCACCGCGCACAGCCCGAGCGCCCGCACCTTCCCCGCAGAGACGAGCTCCGCCATCGCGCCCCACGTCTCCTCGACCGGCACCTCGGGGTCCTCGCGGTGCAGCTGGTAGAGGTCTATGACGTCGGTCTGCAGCCGGCGCAGAGAGGCGTCGCACGCCCGCTTCACATAGCCGGGGCGGCCGTTGGCCACGATGTGCTGCTCACCCACCAGCAGGCCGACCTTGGTCGACACGAAGGCCTCCGAACGCCGCTCCTTCAGCGCGCGCCCCACCAGCAGCTCGTTGGTGAAGGGCCCGTACATGTCGGCGGTGTCCAGGAGCGTCGCACCCCGGTCGAGGGCCGCGTGCACGGTGCGCAGCGATTCGGCACCCCGCTGCCGCGAACCGGAGTACGCCCAGGTCATCGGCATGCACCCGAGGCCGACAGCCCCTACTTCGAGCGCCGTCGCCCCGATCGTTCTGCGCTCCACCTGGTCGCGCCCTCCCTGTTCCCGGCACCCCAAACTAACCTCCGCGCACCGGCCTCCGCGGCCACGGGCGCTTCGCATAGCCTCCTGACCATGACGTACGAAGTGTGGCTCCCGTTTCCCGCAGCGGAACTCGACGGCCTGCCCGAAGGCCCCGACTACCGATTCTGGGACGGCGAGGGGGACTTTCCCGCCGATCCCGCCGACTGTGACTTCTATGTCGTGCCCTACATGAAGGGCAGCGACGTCGCGGTGCGGCCCATGGCCGGCATGACGTCCGTGAAGGCCGTGCAGACCCTGTCGGCCGGCATAGACCATGTCCAGCCGGGTCTTGAACTACTGCCCAGGGGTGTGCAGTTGTGCAACGCGCGCGGTGTGCACGACGCCAGCACCGCCGAACTCGCCCTCACCCTGATCCTCGCCTCGCTGCGGGGCATCCCCGATTTCGTCCGCGGGCAGGACAGCGAGGAATGGCGGTCGGGGTTCCGTCCCGCGCTCGCGGACAAGAACGTCCTGATCGTCGGGTACGGAGCGGTCGGCTCGGCCATCGAGGACCGGCTCGCGCCGTTCGAGCTCGCGCGGGTGGCGCGCGTCGCGCGCTCCGCACGTGAGACGGCGCGCGGCCCAGTGCTTCCGATCGCCGCTCTGCCCGAACTCCTTCCGGAAGCCGATGTGGTGGTGCTCATCACACCCCTCACCGAGCAGACGAAGGGCCTGGCCGGCGCCGAGTTCCTGGCCCGGATGAAGGACGGGGCGCTCCTCGTGAACGTGGCCCGCGGCGGTGTCGTCGACACCAAGGCGCTCCTGGCCGAGCTGGAGAGCGGCCGGCTCCGGGCGGCCCTGGACGTCACCGACCCCGAGCCGCTTCCCCCGGGGCACCCCCTGTGGCATGCGCCGGGCGTGCTCATCAGCCCCCATGTGGGCGGCCCGACCTCCGCGTTCTTCCCGCGCGCCCAGCGGCTTCTCGTGGACCAGTTGAATCGATTTGTGAACCGGGAACCCCTGCACAACGTGGTCCTTACGACGGGCTCGTAATCCTCACCCACTTCCGACCGCGGTCGAGTGGAGGGTCCCATGGGTATCCGTGGGCACCCTCCGCAGTCCGGTGAATGCGGGCCGTATCCGTATTGTCGTTGATCGTCACGGAGCGTAGAGGTGCTATGTCCCTGAGTGACGAGACTGGTGTATCGTCCCGACAGGGGCTGCGCCACGCACCATTCGGCGCCGGGGAACGAGAGACAGCAGGAGCGAGGGGGGCGACGGACGATGTACGGCCTATGGACCAACGATCCGACGCGGCGGGAACGCCGACGGCGACCCTGGTGTCCACCCGCGCGCAGATGCGGCCACTGCGGCCATCACCACCGTCGGCCGAGCGGCCGCAGGCGGCACCCGCATCCGGCCCACCGGGACCAGAGGGACTCGGGGGCGGCTCGGACCGGAGAAGCACAGTGAGCCCCCCGGTGACGTCGCCGGCCCGTGGCCCGGTCACCGCGGGCGGGGTGGGCCTGGTCCCGCAGCTCGTGCTCGCCCTTCTGTGCGCGGGGTACGCGGTCGGTTCCGCGTTGGGCTGGGGTTCGCCGAAGCTCGCGCTCGTCATGGGCGACTTCGGGCTGAGCGCGGCAGCCGCCGCCGCGGCCGTCTCGTGCTTCCTGTGCGCCCGCACCCGGCGCAGCCGCTTTCGACCCGCATGGCTGCTCTTCTCGCTCTCCTCCGCGATGGCGGCGGCGGGCAACTTCGTCTGGGGGTGGTACGAGGTGGTCCTGGGCAGCCCCGTGCCCAGCCCGAGCTACGCCGACCTGTTCTTCCTGTGCTTCGCGCCGCCGGCCATCGTGGGACTCCTCGTGCTCGCCAAACGGCCGGTGAGCAAGGCCGGCTGGGTCTGCCTGGCCCTGGACGCCTCGCTGATCGGCGGCTCGCTGCTCACGCTCTCCTGGAGTCTCGCGCTCGCCCAGGCGGCGAAGGCGGAGGAGCCGAGCGTCCCCCACACCGCGCTGTCGCTCGCGTATCCGCTGCTGGACATCGCCCTCGTGAGCATGGTGCTCGCACTGCACTTCAGGCGCTCGGCGGTGAACCGCTCCGCGGTGAACACCGCGATCGGGGCACTGGCCCTGACCGTGATGTGCGACGCCCTGTTCACCTCACCACTGCTGCACAACGACTACCGCTCCGGGCAGCTGCTCGACGCCGGCTGGTTCGCCGGCTCCCTGCTGCTCGCCTACGCCCCCTGGATGGGGCACCGACACGGTCACCCGGAAGAAGAGGGACACACGCGCGTGGTGCACGGCTACGTGCCCGGGCCCCGGCAGGAACGACCGGCACACCTGCCCTTCCAGGAAGGAGGGGGCCATGAAGGGGGCCACAGTCGGTATCCGGCCAGCCGGCCCATCACCAGTTCGCTGGCGGCACTCACTCCCTACCTGGCCGCCGCCGTCTGCACGCTGGGGATCCTCTACAACGTGCTCAACGGCCGCAGCGTCGACCGGGTGGTGCTCGTCACGGGAGGCACGGTCGTGCTCGCCCTCGTCGTGCGCCAGGGCATCATGCTCATCGACAACATCACCCTCACCCAGGAACTGGCCACGAAGGAGAACCACTTCCGCTCCCTGGTGCAGGGCTCCAGCGACGTCATCATGATCGCCGCTCCGAACGGCATCCTCCGGTACGTCAGCCCGGCCGCGGCCGGGGTCTACGGACGGCCCGCCGAGGACCTGGTCGGCTCCGAGCTCGCCTCGCTGATCCACCCCGAGGACCTGGGCTGCGTCGTGCACGAAGTGCGCCGCTTCCTCGCCGCCAGCCCCGCCGAGGAGCCCACCACCCGCATCGAGTGCCGCTTCAGGTCCGGCGGCGGGAGAGGCTGGCTCAACGTCGAGTCGACCGTCAACCGCCACCACGGCGGCCTCATCTTCAACAGCCGTGACGTGACCGAGCGGGTCCGCCTGCAGGCCCAGTTACAGCACAACGCCGAGCACGACCCCCTCACCGACCTGCCCAACCGCGCCCTGTTCACCAAGCGTGTCGGCCAGGCGCTCTCCGGCCGCCGCTCCTCCGACAACGGCACCGCCGTGCTCTTCATCGACCTCGACGGATTCAAGGCGGTCAACGACACCATCGGCCACCAGGCAGGCGACGAGCTCCTCGTCCAGGCCGCCCGCAGACTCCAGGACGCGGTCCGCAAGGGGGACACCGCCTCCCGGCTCGGCGGCGACGAGTTCGCCGCCCTGATCGTCGGCGACGGCTCCCGCGACCGCACCGCGCGCGAGCGCCATATCTTCGAGCTCGCCGACCGGCTCCGTACGACCCTCTCGCAGCCGTACCTCATCGACGGGAACGACGTCCGTGTCGCCGCCTCCATCGGGGTGTCCTTCTCCGAGCCGGGCCTGGGCGCGGGCGAGCTGCTGCGCAACGCCGACCTGGCGATGTACCGGGCGAAGGCGGCGGGCAAGGGCCGCGTCGAGCTGTACGCGCCACAGATGCAGCAGGACGTCGTACGGAAGGCGGAGCTGGCCACCAGACTGCGTGCCGCCCTGCACGACGGCGAGTTCGCGCTGCTGCACCAGCCCGTGGTCTCCCTGGACACCGGCCGGATCACCACGGTGGTCGCACAGGCACGCTGGCGCTCGGCCCAGGGCGTGCTGTTCACGCCCGCCGAGTTCCTGCGCGTCGCCGAGGACAGCGACCGCACCGCCGAACTGGGCCGCTGGATGCTGGAGGAGGCCGTCGAGCAGGCCGCCGAGCGCGCCGCCACCGGGCTCGCCGTGCCCGTCGCCGTCCGGATGACCGCCCGCAGACTTCTCGACCGCTCCATGCCGCTGAGTTCCGTGGAGGCCCTGCTGACCCGGCACGGGCTGCCCTCCGGCGCCCTGATCGTGGAACTGGCCGAGATGGACCCCAAGGTCTCCCTGGACGAGCTGGAGCGCCGTCTGAAGGCACTCAGACGGCTCGGTGTCCGGATCGCCCTGGACGGCTTCGGCAGTGGCTACGCCGCGCTCACCGCGCTGCGCCGGCTGCCCGTCGACGTACTGAAACTGGACCGCTCGCTGGTCGAGGGCGTCGTCGAGTCCGCCCGGCTCCACAAGATCACCAGCGGGCTGCTGCGGATCGCGAACGACCTGGGGCTGCAGTCCGTGGCCGAGGGCGTGGACCTGCCCGAGCAGGTCGTCGCCCTGCGCTCGATGGGCTGCACCCACGGGCAGGGCGTGGCCTTCTCCGGACCCCTGGACGAGTACCGGCTGCGCCGCGCCCTGGCGGCCGGCGCCTACCCCGTGCCGCGCGGTCCCGTCGAGCCCGTCCTCGTGGGCGGCGGCAGCGGCGTCTTCGCAGGCGGGGGCGCGAGTGCCTACGCGGCGGGGACGGTCTCGGGAGGGTACGGAACCGGCACCGTTCTGCGCTCACATAATGAGACTCCCGTCCCACCCACTTGACACGCACAGCGCCCCGGAGGGAGGGTCTGTGCCATGCGCACCCGAATTCTCGTACTTGGAAAGCGCGTCGGCTGAGCTGGGAAGCACCGGATCGATGACCCGGAACTCCCAGCGACCGCACCCGACGCGCTCCCCTCGCCTGCCTCACGGCACGAGGGGTTTTTTGTTGCACAAGTGACTGTCGATCAGCAAGCGCAGCTCGCACAAAACTCGCAAAAACCCTCAGCATCGAGAAGAGAATGCCGATGACCGAGCAGGCCACCGGGGCCCACCACCCGCAGCCGCGGCCCCGTTCCTCAGGACAGCAGTCCGCCCCCGAGCAGGTGACGGGAGCGCAGTCCCTCATCCGTTCTCTTGAGGAGGTCGGGGCCGAGACGGTATTCGGCATTCCCGGCGGTGCGATCCTTCCGGCCTACGACCCGCTGATGGACTCCAAGCGGGTGCGGCACGTGCTCGTCCGCCACGAGCAGGGCGCGGGCCACGCGGCCACCGGATACGCGCAGGCCACCGGCAAGGTCGGGGTCTGCATGGCGACCAGTGGCCCCGGCGCCACCAACCTGGTCACGCCGATCGCCGACGCGCACATGGACTCGGTGCCGCTGGTCGCGATCACCGGACAGGTCGCGTCCAAGGCGATCGGTACGGACGCCTTCCAGGAGGCGGACATCGTCGGCATCAGCATGCCGATCACCAAGCACAACTTCCTGGTGACCCGGGCCGACGACATCCCGCGCACGATCGCGGAGGCCTTCCACATCGCCTCCACCGGCCGACCGGGACCGGTCCTGGTCGACATCGCCAAGGACGCCCTCCAGGCGCGGACCACGTTCCAGTGGCCGCCCACCCAGGACCTGCCGGGCTACCGCCCGGTGACCAAGCCGCACGCCAAGCAGATCCGCGAGGCGGCCCGGCTGATCACCCAGGCCAAGCGGCCCGTCCTCTACGTCGGCGGCGGCGTCCTCAAGGCCGGCGCCACCGCCGAACTGAAGGTCCTCGCAGAACTCACCGGAGCGCCCGTCACCACCACACTGATGGCGCTCGGCGCATTCCCCGACAGCCACCCGCTGCACGTGGGAATGCCGGGCATGCACGGTGCGGTCACCGCCGTCACCGCGCTGCAGAAGGCCGACCTGATCGTCGCCCTCGGAGCCCGCTTCGACGACCGCGTCACCGGCAAGCTGGACAGCTTCGCGCCGCACGCGAAGATCGTCCACGCCGACATCGACCCGGCCGAGATCGGCAAGAACCGCGCCGCCGACGTGCCGATCGTCGGTGACGCCCGCGAGGTCATCGCCGACATGGTGCAGGCCGTGCAGAAGGAGCACAGCGAGGGACACGCGGGCGACTACACCGCCTGGTGGACGGACCTCAACCGCTGGCGCGAGGCGTACCCGCTGGGCTACGAGCAGCCCGACAACGGCTCGCTCTCGCCGCAGCACGTCATCGAGCGCATCGGTCAACTCGCCCCGCAGGGAACGATCTTCGCCGCGGGCGTGGGCCAGCACCAGATGTGGGCCGCGCACTACATCCAGTACGAGCAGCCCTCGACCTGGCTGAACTCGGGCGGCGCCGGGACGATGGGCTACGCCGTGCCGGCCGCGATGGGCGCCAAGGCCGGCATGCCGGACCGTACGGTCTGGGCGGTCGACGGCGACGGCTGCTTCCAGATGACCAATCAGGAGCTCACCACCTGCGCCCTGAACAACATCCCGATCAAGGTCGCCATCATCAACAACGGCGCCCTCGGGATGGTCCGCCAGTGGCAGACCCTCTTCTACAACCAGCGGTACTCCAACACCGTGCTGCACTCCGGTCCCGGCACGGCGGCCGACGGCTCGGCCACGGGCGCCGGCACCCGCGTCCCCGACTTCGTGAAGCTGTCGGAGGCCATGGGCTGCTACGCGATCCGCTGCGAGTCGCCGGACGACCTCGACAAGGTCATCGAAGAGGCGAACTCGATCAACGACCGGCCCGTCGTGGTCGACTTCATCGTCCACGAGGACGCCATGGTGTGGCCGATGGTCGCCGCCGGCACCTCGAACGACGAGATCATGGCCGCCCGGGACGTCCGCCCCGACTTCGGCGACAACGAAGACGACTGAGAGCCGTAGGCAACGGAAGCCGTAGGTAAAGGAAACAGACCCATGTCCAAGCACACGCTCTCCGTCCTGGTGGAGAACAAGCCCGGTGTCCTCGCCCGGATCACCGCCCTGTTCTCCCGCCGCGGTTTCAACATCGACTCGCTGGCCGTCGGTGTCACCGAGCACCCCGACATCTCGCGCATCACCATCGTGGTGAACGTGATCGAGGCACTCCCGCTCGAACAGGTCACCAAGCAGCTCAACAAGCTCGTCAACGTGCTGAAGATCGTCGAACTGGAACCCGGCTCGGCCGTTCAGCGCGAACTCGTCCTGGTGAAGGTGCGCGCCGACAACGAGACGCGTTCCCAGATCGTCGAGATCGTCCAGCTGTTCCGCGCCAAGACCGTCGACGTCTCTCCGGAGGCCGTCACGATCGAGGCCACCGGTGGCAGCGACAAGCTGGAGGCCATGCTCAAGATGCTGGAGCCGTTCGGCATCAAGGAGCTCGTCCAGTCCGGCACGATCGCCGTCGGCCGCGGCGCCCGCTCGATCACCGACCGCTCGCTGCGCGCGCTGGACCGGTCCGCGTAGGCCCCGTAGAAGATGCACGCATGACCGGAACTGGGCGGTCGGCAGCCGTCGGCCGCCCGCATTCCGAGACCCCGGAACTTCCCCTCATCCCCCCGGCATACGGTGGGAAGCAACACCCGCACACCAAGGAGAGAACCCAAAGTGGCCGAGCTGTTCTACGACGCCGATGCCGACCTGTCCATCATCCAGGGCCGCAAGGTCGCGGTCATCGGTTACGGCAGTCAGGGCCACGCCCATGCACTGTCGCTCCGTGACTCGGGTGTCGACGTCCGGGTCGGTCTGCACGAGGGCTCCAAGTCCAAGGCGAAGGCCGAGGAGCAGGGCCTGCGCGTGGTGACCCCCTCGGAGGCCGCCGCCGAGGCCGACGTCATCATGATCCTCGTCCCGGACCCGATCCAGGGCCAGGTCTACGAGGAATCCATCAAGGACAACCTGAAGGACGGCGACGCGCTGTTCTTCGGCCACGGCCTGAACATCCGCTTCGGCTTCATCAAGCCCCCGGCCGGCGTCGACGTCTGCATGGTCGCCCCCAAGGGCCCGGGCCACCTCGTCCGCCGCCAGTACGAGGAGGGCCGCGGCGTTCCGTGTATCGCGGCCGTCGAGCAGGACGCGACCGGCAAGGGCTTCGCGCTCGCTCTCTCGTACGCCAAGGGCATCGGCGGCACCCGCGCCGGCGTCATCAAGACGACCTTCACCGAGGAGGCCGAGACCGACCTGTTCGGTGAGCAGGCCGTCCTCTGCGGTGGCACGGCCGCGCTGGTCAAGGCCGGCTTCGAGACGCTGACCGAGGCCGGTTACCAGCCGGAGATCGCGTACTTCGAGTGCATGCACGAGCTGAAGCTCATCGTCGACCTCATGTACGAGGGCGGCCTGGAGAAGATGCGCTGGTCGATCTCGGAGACCGCCGAATGGGGCGACTACATCAGCGGCCCGCGGATCATCACGGACGCCACCAAGGCCGAGATGAAGAAGATCCTCGGCGAGATCCAGGACGGCACCTTCGCCCAGGCCTGGATGGACGAGTACCACGGCGGTCTGAAGAAGTACAACGAGTACAAGACCAAGGACGAGAACCACCTCCTGGAGACCACGGGCAAGGAGCTGCGCAAGCTCATGTCGTGGGTCAACGACGACGAGTGACTCCGTCGGTTCGGCCGTGGTGCCGGGGTTGCCCCGGTGCCACGGCCGTGGCTGTCTGCCTGAGGTGCTGCCACGGGGCTCTGCCCCGGACCCCGCTCCTCAATCGCCGGAGGGGCTCCAATTGCGCGTGACCGGATCACGCACGCTGGATCTTGCACGTGCGGGTGATCCTTCTGTGGAGGCGCGTGAACACTGCGCGTCGCCACTAGACTGCACCACTACATACGCGTCGGGCCCACAGCGTCGTGCGTCTTCCACGCGGCAATCGCGACACCGAGGTGTTGCTCCCCTCCACCGCATGCGGCCGTCGGGACGGCCGTCCGCATTGGACTTGTGAGGACTCACGTGAGCTCGAAACCTGTCGTACTCATCGCTGAAGAGCTGTCGCCCGCCACCGTCGACGCCCTGGGCCCGGACTTCGAGATCCGGCACTGCAACGGCGGAGACCGCGCCGAACTGCTGCCCGCCATCGCCGACGTCGACGCGATCCTGATCCGTTCCGCGACGAAGGTCGATGCCGAGGCCGTCGCCGCCGCACGCAAACTGAAGGTCGTCGCACGAGCCGGCGTCGGCCTGGACAACGTGGACGTCGCCGCCGCCACCAAGGCCGGCGTGATGGTCGTCAACGCCCCCACCTCGAACATCGTGACCGCCGCCGAGCTGGCCTGCGGTCTCCTGCTCGCCACCGCCCGCCACATTCCGCAGGCCAACGCGGCCCTCAAGAACGGCGAGTGGAAGCGCAGCAAGTACACGGGTGTCGAGCTCGCGGAGAAGACCCTCGGTGTCGTGGGCCTGGGCCGCATCGGCGCGCTCGTCGCCCAGCGCATGTCGGCCTTCGGCATGAAGGTCGTCGCCTACGACCCGTACGTCCAGCCGGCGCGGGCCGCGCAGATGGGCGTCAAGGTGCTGTCGCTCGACGAGCTCCTCGAAGTCTCCGACTTCATCACCGTGCACCTGCCGAAGACGCCCGAGACCGTCGGTCTCATCGGCGACGAGGCGCTGCACAAGGTCAAGCCGTCGGTGCGGATCGTCAACGCCGCGCGCGGCGGGATCGTCGACGAGGCAGCGCTGTACTCCGCGCTCAAGGAGGGCCGCGTCGCCGGCGCCGGCCTCGACGTGTACGCGAAGGAGCCCTGCACGGACTCCCCGCTCTTCGAGCTCGACGAGGTCGTCAGCACCCCGCACCTCGGTGCCTCCACGGACGAGGCGCAGGAGAAGGCCGGCATCTCCGTCGCCCGCTCGGTGCGGCTCGCCCTCGCCGGCGAGCTGGTCCCGGACGCGGTGAACGTCCAGGGCGGAGTCATCGCCGAGGACGTCAAGCCGGGCCTGCCGCTCGCCGAGAAGCTCGGCCGCATCTTCACCGCGCTCGCGGGCGAGGTCGCGGTCCGCCTCGACGTCGAGGTGTACGGCGAGATCACCCAGCACGACGTCAAGGTGCTCGAACTCTCCGCGCTCAAGGGTGTCTTCGAGGACGTCGTCGACGAGACCGTGAGTTACGTCAACGCCCCGCTGTTCGCGCAGGAGCGCGGCGTCGAGGTACGGCTGACCACGAGCTCGGAGTCCGCGGACCACCGGAACGTGGTCATCGTGCGCGGCACCCTCAGCGACGGTCAGGAGGTCTCGGTCTCCGGCACGCTCGCCGGTCCCAAGCACCACCAGAAGATCGTCGCCGTCGGTGAGTACGACGTGGATCTGGCGCTCGCCGACCACATGGTCGTCCTCAACTACACCGACCGCCCCGGCGTCGTCGGCACGCTCGGCCGGATCCTCGGCGAGGCGGGCATCAACATCGCCGGTATGCAGGTCGCGCGTGCGGACGTGGGCGGCGAGGCGCTTGCGGTGCTGACGGTGGACGACACGGTTCCGCAGCCGGTGCTGACGGAGCTGGCGGAGGAGATCGGAGCGACGCAGGCACGGTCGGTCAACCTCGTCTGAGGGTTGCCCGACCCGACTGGGGGCTGCCGCCACGTCGCGGCTGCGGCTGCGGGTGCGTTGTGGCTGGTCGCGCAGTTCCCCGCGCCCCTAGGTACCTAGGGGCGCGG
>NZ_LIPP01000348.1:0-3132 GCF_001418335.1 Streptomyces aurantiacus
CGCCGCGGTGCCTCTGCCGGAAGGTGCCGGGGTGCTCGGCTGCCGGGTGCTGGATCCGGTCAACCAGCCGGTGCCGGACGCCGAGTTCCTGGTCACCGACGCCGCGGGGCGCAAGGTGGTCGGCGGGGAGCTGGATCCGTTCGGGTCCTTCCTGGTGACCGTGCCCGCCGGTGAGTACCGCCTCGCGGTGTCCGCCGAGGGATTCGCCCCGTACCGGGCGAACGCCACGGTGGCCGAGAACGCGGTGGCCGCGCTCGGTGACGTGACACTGAACATCGCCCGGCCGCCCGCGTTACCGGGCCCGGGGGACTGGGAGATCGAGCCGACCCATTCCTCGATCGGGTTCACGGCACGGCATATCGGGATGGCGCGGGTGCGGGGCCGGTTCAACAGCTTCGCGGGAATAGTGCGGATGGCCGANNTCCTGGACGTGGACCGGTTTCCGACGGTGGAGTTCTACAGCGACCGGTTCACGCACCGCAGTGGCAGCCGGTGGGAGGTCACCGGGGCACTGTCGTTGCGGGGGGTGACACGGACGGTCACGCTCGACACGGAGTATCTCGGCATCGGCAACGGCACACAGGGCGAGGTGCGGGCGGCCTGCCGGGCCACCACCGAGTTGCGCCGCGACGACTTCACGGTGAGCTGGCAGTCGATGCTCGCGCGGGGCATCGCCATGGTCGGGACGAGCATCACGGTCGACCTGGACATACAGATCGTCCCCAAGGACTGACAGGATCGTCTCCAAGGACCGGCAGGGCGGCATCCCCTGTGCGCGACGCTCTCCCGGTGCCGGAAAATGGCCGGGTGAGCGACGTGAGACATGTACTGGTGCTGCCCGACCGCGATGCCGCGCAGGACGCCGAGGACGCGCAGTGGCTGCTCGTGCTGCGCGACGAGAACGGGCGGCTGGACGCGGGGGAACTGGACGAGTTCGCGGGGGAGTGGGACGGCTGGCGCGAGGAGCCGTAGCCCGGGACCGCCCAGGACCGCCCGGGACCGGTTGTCGGTGGTGCGTGGGATGCTGGGCGCGATGGCCAGGAACTCTGCACACGACAATCCGCTCGCTCCTGTCACGATCGCCGTGGGGCAGGAGGACCTCCTGCTCGACCGTGCCGTGCAGGAGGTGGTGGCCGCCGCGCGCGCCGCCGACGCGGACACCGACGTACGGGACCTCGCGTCGGACCAGTTGCAGCCGGGCACGCTCGCCGAGCTGACGAGTCCCTCGCTCTTCGCCGAGCGCAAGGTCGTCGTGGTCCGTAACGCGCAGGATCTGTCGGCCGACACGATCAAGGACGTGAAGGCGTACCTGGGTGCTCCGGCCGAGGAGATCACGCTCGTGCTGCTGCACGCGGGGGCGGCCAAGGGCAAGGGCCTGCTCGATGCCGCGCGCAAGGTGGGGGCGCGGGAGGTCGCCTGCCCCAGGATGACGAAGCCGGCGGACCGGCTGGCCTTCGTGCGCAGTGAGTTCCGGGTGCTGGGGCGGTCGGCGACGCCCGAGGCGTGCCAGGCGCTCGTCGACTCGATCGGGAGCGACTTGCGGGAGCTGGCTTCCGCGGTGACCCAGTTGGTCGCGGACGTCGAGGGGACGATCGACGAGGCGGTCGTCGGGCGGTACTACACCGGCCGTGCGGAGGCCTCCAGTTTCACGGTGGCGGACCGGGCGGTCGAGGGGCGGGCGGCGGAGGCGCTGGAGGCGCTGCGGTGGTCCCTGTCGACCGGGGTCGCGCCCGTCCTGATCACGAGCGCGCTGGCGCAGGGGGTACGGGCCATCGGGAAGCTCTCCTCGGCGCGGGGTGGCCGGCCGGCCGACCTGGCCCGGGAGCTGGGGATGCCGCCCTGGAAGATCGATCGGGTCCGGCAGCAGATGCGGGGGTGGAGCCCCGACGGGGTCGCTGTCGCGCTGCGGGCGGTCGCGGAGGCCGATGCGGGGGTCAAGGGGGGCGGTGACGATCCTGAGTACGCGTTGGAGAAGGCGGTCGTCGCGGTCGCCCGAGCGGCTCGCTCACGGCGTGGCTAGATGATTGCTTCCACGGGATGGGCTGTGGGTCAGGGGTCCCACTGTCTTGGTCGGACGACTACGAACCGGGCTCCTGTGCCGGCAGCCCGCGTAGCAGTACGTCGAGGAAGAGGTCGAAGCGGGGTGCGTCCGGGCCGAAGTCGTGCCCCATCTGCTGGGCCCCGAGCCACTGCACGACGCCCAGCCCGAAGATGTGCCAACTCTGCTCAGCCATGTCGTCGGAGACCCCGGCGAGCCTGAACGCCGAGACGACGCGGTCGTGCAGTCGGCCGAAGGCGTGCGGGTTGTGGCGGTGTGGCATCGCCACGTGGGCGGCGTAGCCGGGTACGGCGAGGAACTGGTCGTGCATCCTCCAGGCGAGGTCCGACAGCCACNNCGAGGTCGAGGAGCTCGTCGCGGTTGTTGACCCAGCGGTAGAGGGCCGAGTGGGAGACACCGAGCCGCTCCGCGATGTCGCGCATCGTCACGGTCCGCAGGTTGCAGCCGAGCGCGGCCTCCACGATCTGCTCGCGGCTCAGTCGCGCGGGTCGGCCGAGCCTGGGTGTCTTCTTCGCCTCCACGAACCCAGTCTACGAATCCGGCCCGCCAACTTAGTGACCATAGGTTACAAATAAGTTAGGGTGCCCTTACCTATCGTTGAGGAGGGGCAGGAATGAGTCGCACCACCGACACCGCGCTCACCCGATGGCCGTTGGTTGTCCTTGACGTATCAGCCCTCGATCCCGCAGCCGGCGCCCGCCGCGTGGGCGACGTCCTGACGGCCGCACTGGAGCGTCGCGAACCTTTCGCGGCCNNAGCTGGCCGGCGCCGGCGAGCGGGTGCGACTGGTAAAGACCCTGCGCCCGGGCCTGCGCAACCGGTGCGCCGGTCTCGCGTTCGTCGTCTCGGCCGAGGTGCAGCAGGCCAACGCCAAGGCGATCAGGGCCGGCGCGAAGCTGTGGGGTTGCCCGACGACCGCCACGCACGACCCGGCCGCCGCGCTCGCGTGGGCCCGTCAGCAGCTGGCCGCGCCGACGCCGGGTGCCGAGGAGGAACGCTGATGTGGGTGGCGGCCGGCCTGACCGCCGCGGCCATGTCCGTCGTACGCAAGCTCCGGCAGGGCGGCTCGCGGC
>NZ_LIPP01000348.1:3172-3411 GCF_001418335.1 Streptomyces aurantiacus
GCTCGCGGCCTTCGGCGTGGCGATCGCGCAGACCATCGTGCTTGCCGCGCTGGCGGTGTACGCCCGCGAACTCGACGTCGCCGCGACCGGTGCGACCTGGCTCCTGACCGCCTTCATGCTCGCCTCCGCCGTCGCGACGCCGGTGGCGGGGCGGCTCGGTGACCTGATCGGCCATCGTCGTCTCCTCGTCACCGGTCTCGCGCTGCTGCTGGCCGGCTCGGTGGTGGCCGCGGTGAGCA
>NZ_LIPP01000349.1 GCF_001418335.1 Streptomyces aurantiacus
GAAGGTGAGGGTGAGGGTGAGGGTGAAGGCGCGGGTGGTGATGACCGGCGGGCCGTCCGGCGTCAGGCCTTCGCTCCGCCGTTCACCGTGCCCGGCGGTCGCGGCCTCGGGTCAGCCGACGGGCTCCACCCGCATCCCGGCCGACTGACCGCCCGCCTGACCGCCCAGCCGCTCCAGCCCGCCTGGCCGTCCCGGCTGCCCAGACCGCCCGGCCGCCCAGACCGGCCGCCCCCCGGCCGGCCTGTCGGCGAAGCGCACGCAGCGCCCGTGGCCGCCGGCCTGTCGGCCGTCGGTCCGGGACCTGCTTCGTCACGACGCGCGGACGCGTCACGCGTGCTGGCATGAGAAGACCCCCCCCACAGGCAGACCACAAAGGCACGCCTGACAGTTTGACAACGTTGTCAGGAGTTGGTGCCTCAGTTTTTACGCAGATGCGCCACGAGTCAAGAGGTGTGCGGTGCCGGGCGCGATCATCTCCGCGCCGGTGGTGCGAGGCCCGGCCGGGTCGCGTGGTTCGCCGGGTGGATCATCCGCAGGGCTGAATAGGGGTGAACCCATGGCTTCCGCCGGTTGAACCTTCGTATCCGAGGTGAGATCGGGGCCGCGACAGCGAACCCGTGTGCGGTCGGGCTGATCTTCTTGATCGAAGCAGGTCAGTCGCCCCGAGGAGTCACGCCCTGATGTCGAGCAGCACCACGTCCACCGGCATACGTACCTCCACGTCCGTCGGCATACGTACCCTCCCGGCGAGCGGCGGAACCGCACCGCCCCGCGGCCATGCCCTGCGGCTCGACATCCAGGGGCTGCGCGCGGTGGCCGTCGGTCTTGTGGTGCTCTCCCATGCCGGTGTGTCCCAGGTCGGCGGTGGTTACATCGGCGTCGACATCTTCTTCGTGATCTCCGGCTTCCTCATCACGGCGCTGCTGCTGCGTGAACTCGCCGCCACCGGCCGGGTGTCGGTCCGTTCCTTCTACGCCCGCCGGGCACTGCGGCTGCTGCCCGCGTCGTCCCTGGTCATCGCCGTCACGCTGGGCGGGGCGTGGCTGTTCCTTTCGAAGGCGCGGCTCACCGAGTACGCGGGCGACGCCCTCGCCAGTGCGCTCTACGCGGTCAACTTCCGGCTGGCGGCGGCCGGTACGGACTATCTCGCCGAGAACAGCCCGCCGTCGCCGTTCCAGCACTTCTGGTCGCTCGCCGTCGAGGAGCAGTTCTACCTGGTGTGGCCGCTGCTCCTGCTGCTCACCTGGCGCGTCGCCCGCGGCCGGCGCCGACTGGTCGCGCTGCCGCTCGCGGCACTGTGTCTGGTGTCGTTCGGGGCGAGCGTCCTCCTGACGAACGCCTCGGCGCCCTGGGCGTACTTCGGCTCCCTCACCCGGGCCTGGGAACTGGGCGCCGGAGCCCTCCTCGCGCTGGCCACCGGCCGGCTGGAACGACTGCCCGCCGCCCTCGCGGCCCCGCTGAGCTGGCTCGGCCTCGCCTGCGTCACGCTGGCGGCCTTCTGGTACGACGACGAGACGCCCTTCCCCGGCTACCACGCCCTCCTGCCGGTCGCCGGCGCCGTGCTCGTCCTGGCCGGGGGCTGCGCGCCCACCCCGTACGGCGCGCGGTGGCTGCTGGGGCGGCGACCGCTGGTGTGGCTCGGCGGTCTCTCGTACGGCTGGTATCTGGCGCACTGGCCGCTGCTGGTGATAGCCCCGGCGGCGCTCGGCCGCCCCGACGGTACCGCCGAACTGCCGCTCGCGCTCGGGCTGTGCGCGGTGGCGCTCGGCCTGGCGTGGTTGACCTTGCGCCTCGTCGAGAACCCGGTCCGCTTCCACCGGGCCTTCCATAAACGTCCCCGCCGCGCCCTGGCCTTCGGGGTCGCGCTGACCGCGGGCGCCTCGGCGCTGTCCCTGACGGCGACGGCGGTCCCGCCGACGATCGAGGTGGGCGGCCCCGCGCCCGCGCTGGCACAGGCTCTCTCCGACGCGCCCGCCGCCCAGGCACGTCTCACCGAACTCCTGACGTCGTCCCCCACCGCCCTGCCGAGCAACCTCGCCCCGCCCCTGCCGAAGGTGAAGTCCGCCCGCTCCGCGATCTACCGGGACGGCTGCCACGTCGACTACGCCGCCACCCGTGCCCGGCCCTGCGTCTACGGCGACCCGGCCTCCTCCCGTACGGTCGTCCTCTTCGGCGACTCCCACGCGGCCCAGTGGTTCCCGGCCCTGCGACGGCTCGCCACCGCACGCGGCTGGAAGCTGGTCTCGATGACCAAGGCCTCCTGCAAGGTCGCCGACGTGACCATCGTCAGCGGCCACAAGCCGTACACCGCCTGCGACACCTGGCGCTCCGACGCCGTGGCGAGGATCAGGACCCTGCGCCCCGCCCTGGTCGTCGTCACGTCCTCGGACGCCGGCGACCCGGTCCGCCCCGCCGCCGACCTCCTCCACCAGTGGACCACCGGCTTCGAGAACACCTTCCGCGACCTGCGCGCTTCCGGCGCCCGGGTCGCCGCCCTGCTCGACACCCCGTGGCCCGAGGGCGACCCGGTCGACTGCGCCGCCAGGAACTCCCTGCAACTGCACGCCTGCGCGAACCACCTGCCGGCCGCGACCCGCGACGCGACCCGCGGCGCCGCCGTACGAGCCGCCGCGTCCACGACGGACACCACCGTCATCGACCCCACCCCCTGGCTCTGCGCGCCCCGCACCGGCATCTGCCCCGTGGTCGTCGCCGACACCGCCGTCTACCGCGACGACAGCCACCTCTCGGAGGCGTACGCCGAGGCGATCGCCCCGGTTCTGGCGCCGTCGCTGGATCGGCTCGTGGGCGGCTGAGCGCGGTTTGCGTCGCTCGATGTCAGGCGACGTCGGTATCGACTCCGACTCCGACTCCGACTCCGACTCCGACTCCGACTCCGACTCCGGCTCCGGCTCCGGCTCCGGCTCCGGCTCCGGCTCCGGCTCCGACGCCGTGACCGTCGTGGTGGAGCCGGTAGTGCTGGGCGAGGAGATCACGGCCGTAGTCGTTGCCGTTGGGCGACCGCACGATGGTGTGGACGTGGAAGCGGGCGGGCTCGGGGTTCGTGAGGAAGACACCGGGGTGGTTGTCGTACTCGACCAGGAGTACGGGGGACTGGATCCGGTAGTAGAAGGCGCACTCGTCGTCGTGGCCACCGCGCCAGGCGAACCGTGTCTCGTCGAAGTGCTCGCGGACGAGCTCCAGTTCGCGTTCGGCCTGGGCGGGCGGGAGGCGGTCGAGATAGACCCGGATCAGTTCCACCAGGCCGTCACGCTGGTCGGCCGGCAGGCTTGCCGCGACGATTCCCTCGGGAGGCAGGACGAGGTTGTCACTGCCCGCGCCGGCCAGATGCCGTCCGTTCCACGGGCCGGCGAGTTCGGGCGGAAGGTCCTCCGCGCGCAGGGACGGCCCCATCAGGAACTCGTCCTCCCGGCCGGGCTCCAGGGTGCGGCGGAATGCCAGGGCGACCTCGGTCTCGTCACCGAGGGCGGTGATGCCCTCGAAGCGGCCGGTTCCTGTCGTGGGCTCGGCACCGAGGAACACGGGGGCGAGCACCACCTGCCCTCCGACGAAGACGCAGTGCAGATCCACGTGATGGCCCATCAGCTGCCATCCCCACGGGGAGTCGTCCGAGGGAGTCCCGAAGACGGTGAACCAGTAGGCGAACTCCGTGAGGGTGTCCCGGTAGTCGTCGATGAGTTCGCCGAGGTTCTCGTTGAGCGCCATCGCCGCTCGTACTTGGGCGTAGCCGGCAGAGCTGAGACTCGCCTCTATGACAGCGAGCGCGTGGTCGCGGTCACGGTCGGCGAGCCGTTCCAGGCGCATGCCCTTCGGGTGCCAGGTCGGGATCGCGTTCGTCCACAGCCGCCATTCCGCGGCGTCCATCGGCAGGGCGGCGACCACACGCTGATGGGGCGCCAGTCCGTCGAGGTAGGCGCGGGCCGCCATGACGGCGGAGCGCGGGGACGTCTTCGTACGGTCGTCGAGTCGGTAGAGGTCCGGGCGCGGCGTGCCGTTCTCGGTGATGCCGACGTAGGGATCGAGGTGACGGCGCAGGCCGGCGGTCAGTTCGAAGGCCGCCTCCGGGGGCAGCAGGTCGTCGAAGAGATACGAGTCGACGATCGGCAGATCGCCGCGCGTGGCGGGGAGGGGGAAATCTCCCGGGTGCCGCTGGTGAGACATGAGGCATCGGTCTCCTTGCTCGGTCTGCTCGGTCTACTCGGTGGGAACGGCGAGGACGTCGCCCGGCAGGAGGAAGCGGTTCTCGATCCGCCGGGAGGCGATGAGCCACCGGCGAGCCTCCCCGTCCGGTACGTCAGGTCTGTCCGGTACATCCGGCCCGTCGGCCCGGACGAAGCGGTCGAACACGTCGGCGACCAGCACCGGAACGGTCGTCGGGACGGGGGGCGTGCCGTCCTGCGCGTAGAGCACGAGGGCTGATACGGCCTCCACGCTGTCGGTCTCGTGACGGAGGACGTGGAAGTTGGACATCAGGTGACGTGAGACCCGCGGCCCCCGTGCGGCGCGGGCGCCGTACACGCCGTTGATCTCGTCGGCGCCGCGGAAGGTCCGGCGCGAGAACGTCAGCTCGGCGTCGGCGGTGAAGAAGCCGGAGGCCGCCGAACCGTCACCGTGGTCGATCTCGAACCACAGCGCCGTCACCAGCATCGACAACTCGGTCTGTATGAGGGAAGGAGAGAGGGCGGGGGAGAGGGAGAGCGCGTGGGCCGGGCCGCCGACCGTCCGGGTATCGGTCGTCCGGGTGTCGTCGGTGGCCTGAGCGGCGGCGGTCCGTGCGTCGGGGGTCATCGGGTGGCCGCCGTAGTGGCGGTGCCTACACCGTTCACCAGCGCCTGCGCGCCCTGGCGCAGCATCGTGGTGTCGGCTCCGAGGACGACGAAGTCGTACCCGCGACGGTCCAGCAGTTCCGACGCGTCGGCCGAGGTGCCGACGGAGGCCGCCGTGGTCCCCAGGGTGATGTGGTGGTCGCCGCAGCGTCGTTCGGCGGCTGCGACGAGGTCCGCCGGCCTGCCGACACCCTCGCGGAACCGGCTGGAGACCGCGAGATCGGTCGGGCCGATGAAGACCGCGTCGACGCCGGGAACCTCTCCGATCTCGACGATCGCCGCGAGAGCTTCGGCGCTCTCGGCCTGGACGACGAGGCGGACCTCGTCGTTGCCGGACCGCAGGTAGTCGCCGAGGGTGTCGAGCCCCCACCGGCCCGCCCGTCCGGAGGTGCTGGCGCCGCGTCGTCCGAGCGGCGGGAAGCGAGTCGTCCGTACGGCCTCCCGCGCTCGGGCGGCGTCGTCGACCTGCGGGACGAACAGGCCGGCCGCACCCGCGTCGAGCGGGACCTGCACATCGCGTGGCGCGGTGCCGGCGACCCGGACGAAGGGCTCGATCCCGCAGCCACGGGCCAGCCCGATCATGGTCGACATCGTGCGGGTGCCGATCGCGCCGTGCTCGGCGTCGATCACGACGAAGTCGAACCCGGCGAGTGCGAGCAACTCGACGCTCTCCGGTGCGGGGAGCTTGACCCAGGCCCCGAGCCGGGGAAACGACGGATCGCCCGTCACCGGTGGGCTCCCTGGTATGCGTCGGCGTTGAGTACCCACCCCTTCGCGAGGAAGTCCTCGCGCGGTGGGGCGAAGACGTCGACGAGCGTGTGCGGGCCCGCGCCCACGGCGCGGGTGGTGTGCACGACGGTCGGCGGTATCAGCGTCATCGAGGGACTGCCGACTCGGACGTCCTCGTCGTCGCGCCACTCACTCATCCGGGCCGTCCACGGGACCCGGAGGTGATGGGCGTAGTTCCCGGCGAGGGTCACCGACATCTGCTCGAAGTCCTCGTGGGAATGCGGCGAGAGCCGTTCGGTGTCGCGTGGCCCCTCGTGCACCGGAAACCAGTTCACCATCAGCGACGTCGTCCGGAAGATCCGGCCGAGACGTCCCTCGTCGTCGGGTACGTCACGCAGGCGATGTACGCGGATGCTGTCGCTGTCGCTGTCGCTGTCGCTGTCGCTGTCGCCGCCGTCGCCGTCGGCCTTGCCGGGCGCCGGTAGCGGTGCGGCCCGCGGGTCGGCCCCGGCGGCGTGGTTGACGGCCCGCCTCATCTGCTCGTCGCAGCGGGCGGTGAACACTCGTACCACCGTGGTCGACGACGCCGCGTGCACCGTACTCGTGCCGGCCGGTACGACGACGAGTGCGGGCTCGGACACGGGTGCAGAGGGTCGGCCGTCGTGCTCCACCCTCACCACCGCGTCGTCCTGGACGAGCAGCACGTACTCGTCCGGGAGACCGTGCTCGGTGAGGCGGTCACCCGCTTCGAGTTCGGTGATCGCCACCACGAAGTTGCGGCCGCACAGCGACCACGTCCGGCTGCCGCCGGCGGAGACCAGGTCCGGATCACGTTCCGCGAGCTCGTCGACGACGGAGGTTCCTACGATTGCGGCGATGGTCATCGGCCTCTCCTATGGCATCGCATTGCATTGCATTGCGCGTTGGCGGTCGGCGAAGAGCGCTCTACACCAGCACGGACACCGTGCCCCGGATGCCGAACAGCGACTTCCCGTAGATCTCGGCGGCCACCTCGGGGTTGAGCACGGCGTGCCGGCTCCCGGTCTCGATGTCGCGCCAGACGCGCTGCAGCGGGTTGGACTCGCCGAAGCTCGAAGCCCCCTGGGCCGAGCACACGATGCGGACCGCCTCGCGCGCGTGGACCGCCGCCATTCCCGCGTCCATCCGCATCCGGGCCCGCGCGTCGTAGGAGGGGAACGCCCCGGCCCGCGCGGCCTCGTCGATGTCGGCGGCAGCGCGGTAGGCGTGCAGTTGGGCGGAGTCGGCGAACGACGCGGCGTTCGCGGCGGCGAGCTGGATGGTGGGCGCCTCGGCCTGGGTGGCGTAGTTCGTCATGGTCAGCGCCCGCAGCGGGGCCTTCTCCACCAGGAGGTCGACGGCCGCCGCAGCCAGCCCGAGCTGGGGCCCGGTCAGTACGAGCGCGGCGGCCGGCACGAACGGTGCCCGGTAGAGCGTCTCGTCGGTGAACGGTGTGGCGTAACGGCCCTCGACGGCGTCGGGGACGGAGTGGAAGCGGTGCGCGGGTACGAACAGGTCCTCGCCGACGAGTGTGTTCGACGCGGTCCCGCGCATGCCCGCCACGAACCAGGTGTCCTCGACGGTCAGTTCGGCCATCGGCGCGAGCACGATGCCGACGGCGTCCGACGTGCCCTCGGCGTCCGGCCGGGTGACCCCGAGGACCGCCCAGTCGGCGTGGGCGCACCCGGAGGCGGGGGCCCAGCGCCCGCTCACCCGGTAGCCGCCTTCGACGACGCGCGCGGTGCCCGAGGGCGTCACGACGCCGGCGATCCGCGCGTCGGGCTTGTCCGCCCAGACGTCGTCCTGGGCCCGCGCGGGGAAGAGACCGACGAACCACGCACTCGCATTGAGCAGGGAGGCCACCCAGGCGGTGGAGCCGCAGGCGCGCCCTGTCTCGCGGCTGACCTCAAGCAGCGTGCGGTAGTCGGTCTGCAGGCCGCCGTAACGGGCGGGCTGCATCAGCGAGAGCAGACCGGCTTCGGCCAGGGCGCCGACGTTCTCCGCGGGCACCCCGCGCTCACGGTCGGTCCGGTCGGCGTTGCGAGCGAGCAGCGGTCGCAGGGTGGCGGCGCGCTCGACGAGCTCGGCCCGCAGCGCACGCGCCGCGTCGGTGGTGCGGGGGGCGTCCATGATGATGCTCATCGTCGTCACTCACTCCGGTGTCGGGGGTCGTGCGGGGTACGGGGCACAAAGCACCGTTACGGGTACGGGCTCGGGTACGCACACGGGTACGCATACGGGCTCGGGTACGCGGTGCGGGTGCGGCTCAGCTCGCGACAGCGAGAAGCGAGTGCGTGCCGAAGACCCGGCGCGCGTAGACCAGCGGGGCCGCGGCGGTCGACTCGGCCTCCTCGATGTGCACGACGAGCAGGATGTGGTCACCGCCGTCCACGTGGCGTTCGACGCGGCCCGCGGTCCAGCCGGCGGACTCGGGCAGGTAGGGAAGTCCGGCGCGGACGGTCCAGGTGACGCCGTCGAACTTCAGGCCCGGTCCCCGGTGCCGACGGGCGAACGTCGATGCCAGCTCCTGCTGGTGGGCGCCGAGGATGTTCACGCCTACCGGGTCGCCCGGCTGGAGGTGGGCCAGCAGCCCCGAGGCGCGGTCCAGGGCGAAGCTCACCAGCGGGGGGTCGAGCGAGAGCGAGGCGAAACTCGACACGGTGCTGCCGTGCGGGCGGCCGTCGGCGGCCGTCGCCGTCACCACGGTGACCGGGGCGCACACCCCGCTCATCAGCTCGGTAAAGGTCTCTCGGTCGATCATCATGCGCCTCCCGGTGTGTGGATGTCGGGTTACGTGGCCCAGCGGATCGCCGCTTCCGACATCACCAAGTGAACTTCGGCTCCGGGGGTGGCCGCTTGGTCTGCCGGCTCAGGATTCCGGTCTCCCGTTGGTCCCCCGCGCCGGTCCGGGACTGCCGCGCCGGCCCGGGCCGCGACCGCCGGCCGATCGAGCTCACCGCTCGGCGTCGTGAGACCCGTGAAGCTCGTGAGGCTCGTGAGGCTCGTGAAGGGGGCGAGGCAGGAGGACCGCGTCCCCCAGTTCCTCGGCGAGTGCCAGAGCGGTGTGGAGGGCGAAGCGGCGGTCGTCGAGGTCGTGTCCCAGCACCTCCTGGGCCCGCTTCACGCGATAGGTCACGGTCCCCCTGGCCACATGCAGGCGGCGGGCGACCTCCACGAGGCTGCGCTCGGCGCCGATGTAGTGGTGGAGCGTGGTCCGCAGTGCCTCCATCGGCGCGCCGCGGGCGGCGAGCCCGCCGAGTTCGCGTCGTACGAAGTCACCGGCGGCGTCGAGATCGGTGGCCAGCAGCGCGATGGTGGCGACGTCGGCGTAGGCGGTCGTACGCCTCGGAGCCCGCCCGGCCTCCCGCCGCAGCCGCTCGACCCTCTCCCCGCGCTCGGCCTCGCGGTGAGAGCGGCGGAAGCCCGCGACGCCGTCGACGGGAGTTCCGAAGGCCGCGTGCGCCCGGTGCCGCGACAGTGCCTCCTCGACGGTCTGCCACTCGGTCTGCCACTCGGTCTTCCGCGCGGCCTCCGCGCCGGGCTCCCACGGGCCGGTCCGGCGCGTGCCACCCGGGGGCACGGTGCCCCATGCCCACAGCCGCCCGGAGGCGACGGGTATGACCAGGGTCGTCGTGGCGCCGCGGGCCCGGAGCACCTCGGTCGCCGCCGCCTGCAGCGTGGAGCCGCCGTTCGGCGAGTCCGACCACACCACCACCGCCTGGTGGGTCCGCCACAGGTCGTAGCCGAGGACCCGCGACGCCTCGCCGACGTCCGTCGCCGCGGCCGTCGCGGCATCGTTCAGCAGGGAATGTACGGTGTCGGCCCGTGCCGCGGCGGCGCTGGTGCTCCACACCTCGTGCTCCGCGAGGTAGGTGCGGATCATGGTGTCGGAGAGGTCGTCGACGTACGAGAACAGCTCGCGGGAGACCGCCGTGACCTCGTCGACCGCCTTGTCCGGGCCGTTCGGGTCGTCCGGGTCGTTCGGGCCGATCAGTTCGGCGCAGGCCCGCAGGAACGCCTCGGTCGTTGCCGCGTGCCCGATCCGGACGCCCTGCAACACCTCTTCGAGAGGTACGCCCCGGTGCACGAACTCGCGGATGCCCTCCAGGGTCGCCTCAGTGGTGGGCGGGGCGGCGGCCGGTCCTTCCACCAGCGTCAACAACGCCCGCAGGGTGGTCACTTCGTTGCCCCGGCGGAGCAGTTCGACCGCGGCGGGGCTGCCGCCGAGACGTGGCACCTCCGCGACGATCCGCCGCACGACCACGGAACTCAGCTCGATCGCCCAGCGCACGGGGTCAGCGCCGACGCGCGCGACGGCGTTCTCGACGATCGCGCGCGGGCATGCCACCCGGTCGATGTCGACCTCACCCCGCGGGCTCAGCCGCGCGACCCAGGCCCGCTGTGGCCGCTGTGGCCGCCGTGACCGCTGTCGACCGGTCCCGGTCACACCGCCGCCCTCCCTCGCCCTCGGTGTGCCGGGGTGACGTCAGCCGGCGGCGAGGGCTTTGCCCGCGGCGGTGGCGGCGTCATGGGCGGTCTGCTTCAGCTGGGCGCCGAGTGCGGCGAACTGGTCGAGTTCGGGCTTGATGCCGACGAGAGTGAACTCCCGCTCCACGACGGTGAGTTCCGCGCCCCATGCGTCGGCGAGGACACGGCGCAGGTACGGGGTGCTGTGGTCCCAGCCCTCCTTCGGGGTGCCCTTGGAGTAGTTGCCGCCGCGGGTGGTCAGCAGGACGACCGGCTTGCCTTCGAGGACGCGGTCGCCCGCGGTGCCCCCGGTGACGACGGCACCGGCGATGACCAGGTCGATCCAGCTCTTCACGTGGGCGGACACGCCCCAGTTGTAGAGGGGGAACGCGAGGACGACGGCGTCGGCCGAGATCACCTCGTCGTAGACCTCCTTGGCCAGGGCGTCGGCCGCCTTCTGGGTGTCGCTGCGCTGGTCCACGGGGGTGTTGTGCGCGGCGTCCACGGCGATCGCCCACGCGTCCGAGGGCAGCGGGTCGGTACCCAGGTGGCGGGTCACGACCTTCTCGTCCGGGCGCCCGGCCGCCCACTCGGCCAGGACCAGGTCGGCCAGCTCCTTGCTCGCCGAGATCGGGCCGAGGATGCTCGCGTCGATACGCAAGAGGGTCATGGAGAAACTCCCTGAGTTCGTCATGTCGTCAGCACGCACGGACCTCCCGGCCCGATGCGATCGCGCGGATTGAACATTCAACCCGTGGTGTGATGGTGCCACGATTGGGTTGAATGTTCAATCCGTCCCTCCGGGGACGCGCGGGGGTCGCGGAGCCCCTTGCAATTGATCACCTAAGCTGGAGGAGTGAGTGAGGACGTGCCCTGGCTGACACCGACGCAGCTTTACGCCTGGATGCAACTGACGGGTGCGATCACGCAACTGCCCGCGGTGGTCGATGCCCAGCTGCGCCGTGACTCCGGCTTGAACTTCTTCGAGTACTCGATCCTGGCCGGCCTGTCCGGTGCCCCGCAGCTGGCGATGAAGATGGCCACGCTGGCGCAGATGGCCAACGGCTCCCAGTCGCGCCTGTCGCACGCGGTCAGCCGGCTTGAGAAAGCCGGCTGGGTCGAGCGGCGCACCTGCTCGGAGGGCTCGCGCTCGGTCGAGGCCGTCCTCACCGACGCCGGCCAGGAGAAGATCGTCGAGGCCGCTCCGTTCCATGTGCGCGAGGTCCGGCGCATGGTCATCGACCCCCTGACCGCCGAGGAACTGGGCCAACTGCGCAACGCTCTGCGCAAGATCATGCTGGTGGCCTCACCCGAGGCGGTCCGGCTCATCGACGAGACCTACGCCGAAAAAGGGCACGTCCCACCGGAGTGAGACGGGACTCGCGGGCGCTATGCGGCAGTTGCCGGCGGCTGCCGGCAGCAGTCAGCGACTGGCAGCCGTTGGTCAAAGTTGGTCAAAGGGGAGACTGCCACGTCGTTGTCGCGTCCTCCTCCCTGTTCCCATCCCCGGCAGCGCCGACGTCCCCGTCGGCGGACACCGTGAGGCGTACCCCCGGGCGGCCGTCCGGGAGCGTCACCGTCGCGTCGACCGTGACCCTGATACGGGACGTGCCGGTGCGGCGGGACGCGGCGGCGAGGGCGTTCCGGAGGGCGGTGAGGAGCTGCCCGGCCACCGGGTCCGGGATGCGGGTGTCGACGAGCCCGGTGAACTGGACCGACGGCTGCACGCCGAGGACCGCCGTGGCGCCCGCCGTCTCGCGGAGCACCTTGCCCCTGAAGCTGGTGGGGGCGTCGGCGGGCGGCTGCTGCAGGGTGAAGATCGCCGTACGGACCTCCTGGACGGTCGACCTGAGTTCGTCGACGGCCCGCCCGAGCGTCGCGTGGACCCCGGCGTCCCGCTCCTCCGCGGCCGTGCGGCGCTGCGTGGACTCCAGCATCAAGCCGGTGGCGAAGAGCCGCTGGACGACCAGATCGTGCAGGTCACGGGCGATCCGGTCGCGGTCCTCGAAGACGGCGAGCCGCTCCCGGCGCTGCTGGGCGTCGGCCAGCACCAGCGCCAGCGCGGCCTGCGAGGCGAACTGCGTGGCCAGCAGCTTCTCCGCGGGGCTGTACGGAGGGTCGCCGCGCCGGCGGGGGAGGGCGAGGGTGCCGATGAGCCGGCCCTCGGCCTGGAGCGGCAGCATCATGCTGGGCCCGAATCGGTGCCGTACCGGAGTCGTCATGCGCGGGTCGGTCGCCGAGTCGTCGATGAACACGGGCTCCCCGCCGAGGAGTTGCTCCAGGACCGCGCTGCCCGGCGCGATGACCGTGCCGATCAGGCCGCCGGGCCTGGCCGGCGCCGACGCCGCGACGATCTCCATGCCGCCCTCGTCCGTGGGCTGGAGGATCACCCCGGCCGACGCGTCGGCGAGGACACGGGCGCGCTCGGCGACCGTCATCAGCGCGTCGGCCGCCGCCTCACCGGTGAGCAGCGCCGTCGTCACCGCCGCCGCGCCCTCGATCCAGCGCTCCCGCCGGCGGGCCGTCTCGTACAGCTGGGCGTTGCCGATCGCGATGCCCGCCTGGGCGGCCAGCAGGCGCGCCACCTGCTCGTCCTCGGAGGTGAACGGGCGGCCGTCGCGCTTCTCGGTGAGGTAGAGGTTGCCGTACGCCTCGTCCCGCACGAGCAGCGGTACGCCGAGAAAGCTGTGCATCTCCGGGTGCCCGGGCGGGACTCCGTACGAACGCGGGTCGGCGGTCAGGTCGGTGAGTCTGAGCGGCGCGGGCTCCCGGACGAGGGCGCCGAGCAGGCCCCGCAGTCCGCTGGGCGGATGCTCGATGCGCGCCCGCTCGTCCTCCGTCAGCCCGGTCGTGCAGAACTCCGCGAGGCCGCTGTCGCCGGGGCCGAGCACGCCAAGCGCCGCGTACCGGGCGCCGGTCAGCGTGGCCGCGTTCTCCACGACGCGCTGCAGCGTGGCGCGCAGTTCGAGGTCACTGCCGACATCGAGGACGGCTTCGAGGAGACGGGGGAGCGGGGGGAGCGGGCTCTGCGGCGTAGGCACGTACGGATGCGGATGCGGATGCGGATGCGAATGCAAGGCGGATGCGGGTGCTCAGCCGGCTGTCGAGTCGAGGACCAGCGGTTCGATCCTGCCCTCCAGCATCTCGCCCAGGCCGAGGACCGCGCACACCTCGGGCCGTTCGGCGATGTGCACCGGCATACCCGTCGCCTGCCGCAGCATCTGGTCGAGGCCCGGCAGCAGTGCGCTGCCGCCGACCATCATGATCCCGCGGTCGGCGAGGTCGGCCACCAGGTCCGGCGGGCAGGCGCGCAGCACCTTGCCGATGCCGTCGAGCACGGCGGTCAGCGGGGTCTGGATGGCGTCGCGTACGGCGGCCGTGTCGACCTGTACGGAACGGGCGAGACCGGTGGCCACGTCCCGGCCGTGGATCTCGGTGGAGGCAGGGCCGTGCGGCGTGAGGCCGTTTCCGGAGAGGGCGAGCTGCAGGGGGCGTACCGACTGCGAGGGCAGCATCAACTCGTGGTGGTGGCGCAGGTGCTGGACGATCGCGTGGTCGATGGCCTCGCCGCCCACGGGGATGCGTTCGGCGGTGACGATCGAGCCGAGCGACAGCACGGCGACCTGGGTGGCGGCGGCCCCGCACACCATGATCATGGTGGCCTCGGGGCGCTCCACGGGCAGTCCGCAGCCGACACCGGCGGCGATGAGCGTGTCGACCAGTTCGACGCGCCGCGCGCCGAGACCGACGAGTGTCTCGACCGTGGCGCGCTGGGCCAGCGGGTCGGAGTCGTGCGGGGTGCAGGCGGCGGCCCGCAGCCGGGGCTTGCGGCGCAGGGTGCGGCGGACCTTGTCCCCCAGGAGCTGGCGGAGCATGCGCTGGGCCATCTCGATGTCGACGACCGTGCCGCCGGAGACGGGGCGTACGACGCGGATGTAGTGGGGAGTGCGGCCCGTCATCTTCTCGGCGAACTCACCGACCGCGATCAGCGCGCCGGTCTTCGTGTTCACGGCGGCGACGCTCGGCTGGTCGACGATCAGCCCGGCCCCCTTCACGAAGACACGGGTCCTCGCCGCCCCCAGGTCGACGGCGAAGTGGCAGCGGCGCAACTGCTCCAGACTGGCAGTCATGGCGGGTCCTCCCGAGAACGCAGACCGTGGGACTTCGCCGGGCGGCGGTCCTCCCTACGCATCGTGCGGGAGCTGACAAGGTGTCGCCCTCCGGAGTGGGCCGGGTGGGGTGCCGCTGGATGGGTGGTCTTCGGGGCGTACGGGCAATCGGGTGGTGGGCGGGGACGCTCCCCTTGAGGTGTGGAGAGGGCGAGGGGCGTGGAGGGTGCGTGCTCGTCATGGGCGTGGGTGTGGTCTCCGGTAAGCCAGGGCGGCACCGCTGGGGGTGACACCCACTGGACCGGGGGAGCTACGTGGCGGACCGGGGGGAACTACGTGGCGGGCGGCAGCGGTTCCACGATGCCGCGCACCACACCCAGCTCCACCAAGTCCTGGGGGCGGATGCGGAGTTGGTCGGCCGTGGCCCGTACCTCCTGCGCGGGGCGCTTGAGGATGGCGGCTGCCGACTCGGGGGCGATGACGGAGAAGTAACTGTCCGGCGTGGCCCACGTGTTGTCCGCCGCCGCGAGGGCCAGCGCACCTCCCGAGCCGCCCTCCCCGATCAGCAAGGTGGTGATCGGGGTCTCCGAGGCCGCCACCGCTCCGAACAGGTCCGCGATCGCCGCCCCCGCGCCCTGCCGCTCCGCCTCCGCGTCATTGGCGGCACCAGGGGTGTCCACCAACGTCAGCACGGGGATACGGAGCCGGTCCGCGAGCCGGACCAGCCGGGCGGCCGTGCGGTAGCCGGCGGGGCGTGTGGCGGTGCCGGTCTGGGCGGCGTAGGCGACCGTACGGCCGTCCTCCGCCCGGACGCCGAAACCGCAGAGCATGCCGTCGTCGGTGCCGCCGCAGCGGTCGCCGCTGATCGCCGCGCGGTGGATGAGGAGGGCGTCCAAGTAGGCGTGCGCGCGCGGCCGTTGAGGAGACCGGGCGTTGTGTACGGCCTCCCAGCCGGTGGTCGGCAGGCCGGTGTCGCCCAGCGCCGGAGGAGGCGGGACGGGTTCGGCCGACGTGATCGACGTGGCGGAAGTGGCGGACGTGGCGGAGATGGCCGATGTCGGCGACGTCGGCGACGTGGCCGACGGACGGCTCAGCAGGCGCAGCCAGAGTGCCAGTGCCTCCGGCAGCTCCCGCTCGGGCACCACCGCGTCGACCGCTCCCGCCGCCAGCTGCGCCTCGGCCGTGTACGCGGCCGGGTCCGCGTCGGGCGGCCGGACCCGCGAGCCGGCGAAACCGACCTGCGCGCCCGGCAGCGCGAGGATCACGTCGGCGCCCGCGCCCAGGGTGGCCCAGCCGCCGCCCGTCGTCGGGTCGCGCAGGACGGCGATCTGGGGAAGGCGGGCGGCGCGGGTGAGCGTCGACTGCCGTGCCACACGCTGGAGTTGGATCAGTGCGCGCATGCCCTCCTGCATACGGCTGCCGCCCGTCGCGACGAGCGAGACAACAGGGAGGCGGTGCTCACGCGCGTACGTGTACGCGGCCTCCAGCCGGTCGCCCGTGCGCTCGCCCAGCGAACCGCCGAGGAAGCCGAACTCGAACGAGATCAGCACGGCCGCGGTCGTACCGAGGGCGGCGGTACCGAGAATGGCGGTACCGCAGACGACGGACTCCTGCTCACCGGTGCGGTCGGCGGCTCGGGCGCGCGAGGCGTCGTACCCCTGCCAGGACAGTGGCCCGTCCGGCCCGTCCGGCGCGTACGGGCCCGGTGGGACGGGTAGTTCGGAGAAGTCGGCGGCGACGAGACGGATCGCTTCGCGGGCCGTGAACCGCCGGGAACCCATAGACCTCTCAGACCTCTCAGACCGCTTAGTCCCCCCAGTCCCCTCCGACCCCTCCGACCCCTCAGTCATGAGTCAGGGCGCGTTTCATGATCTTGCCCATGTCGTTGCGGGGCAGGGTGTCGAGGTAGTGGACGACACGGGGGCGCTTGTGGGGTGCGAGGCGGCCGGCCACGTGGTCCGCCAACTCGTCGGTGGACGGCGGGGCCTCGGGGTCGGCGGGCACGATCCACGCCACGATCCGTTCACCGAGGTCGGCGTCCGGTTCGCCCGTGACCGCGGCCTCCCGTACGCCGGGGTGCTCCAGGAGGGCGTTCTCGATCTCGCCCGCCCCGATCTTGTAGCCGCCGCTCTTGATGAGGTCGGTGGCCTTGCGGCCGACGATGCGTACGTACCCGTCGGGGTCGCGGACCGCCATGTCGCCGGTGCGGAACCAGCCGTCCTCGGTGAAGGCCGCCGCCGTAGCGTCGGGCCTGTTCAGGTACTCGGTGAAGAGGTTCGGCCCCCGGACCTGGATCTCGCCCACGGTCTCCCCGTCGTACGCCTCCACGGCCGTCGTCCCGTCCTCCTCCGTCAGCCGCAGCCCGACACCGGGCAGCGGTACGCCGACCGTGCCCGCCCGGGGCTCGCCGTCCGCGCGGACGCTCGTGTTCATGAGGGTCTCCGTCATCCCGTACCGCTCGATGACGCGTCGGCCCGTCGCCTCCGCGATCCGCTGGTGGTCGTGCACCGGCAGGGCCGCCGAACCCGACACGAGCAGCCTCGCCTTCGCCAGCGCCTTCGCGAGGGCCGGGTCGTCGGGCAGGGTCTCCGCGATCCGGTGGTACATCGTCGGGACCCCGAACAGCATCGTGGCGCCGGTACTCAACTCCCTTGTCACGCCCGCCGTTTCGAAGCGGCCGAGATGCCGTACCGATCCGCCGCGGCGCAACGGGCCGAGGATGCCCAGGATCAGGCCGTGTACGTGGAAGAGGGGGAGGCCGTGCACGAGGACGTCGTCGCCGGTCCACTGCCAGGCGTCCGCGAGGGCGTCCAGCGTGGTGGCGATGGCCCGGCGGGGGATGACGGCGCCCTTCGGAGGGCCGGTGGTGCCGGAGGTGTAG
>NZ_LIPP01000035.1 GCF_001418335.1 Streptomyces aurantiacus
CCGGGGTTCGGATAACCGTAGCCGGGCGGCTGGTTCGGGGGCTGCTGAGGCTGTTGCGGCTGCTCGGTCACGGTCGTTGCTCCTGGGGACGGGAAAATGAATGAACAGAATCAAGTCAGGTCATCTTGCAGCAGAAACCCCGCGACAGAGAAGCCGGTTCGGCCGAGCACCGTGCACGGCCGAACCGGTACGACGGACCGGGATCAGTCCGGTTCCGGCTCCGACTCCAGTTCCGGCTCCAGTTCCGGCTCCAGTTCCGGCTCCAATTCCGGCTCCAATTCCGGTCCCGGTCCCGGCGGGACGTCGCCCCGTACGGTCCGGCGGACGGCGTCGCGCAGCCAGCGGTGACCGACGTCGGCCGCGTGACGCGGATGCCACGCCATGCCGATGGTCAGCGGCGGCAGGGGCAGCGGGATGTCCAGGAGCCGCAGGCCGAGCGCGCCGACCGCGTCCGTGAGCGGGGACGGCGCCTCGCCCGGCGGCGCGACGGGGACCAGGCACACGACGTCGCTGCGGGCGGCGAGCATCATCGCGGTCAGATGGCCGGGCAGGACGACGGTGACCCTCCTTCGGAGGTTCCGCTCGGCCAGCGCGCTGTCCAGCGGGCCGGTGAACCTGCCCCGGCGGCTCACCACCACATGGTCGGCGGCGGCGAGCCCTTCCGGTGTCAGGGGCCCTTCGGCCAGGGGGTGTTCCGGTCGCACGGCCGCCGCCAGCCGCAGGGTGACCAGTTCTTCGACCCGGGTCTCCGGGTCGACGTGGTCGATGGCGCCGACCTCCAGGTCGATCCAGCCGTCGCGCAGCGCCGGACCGGCCTCCATCTCCTCGGTGCGGAACCGCAGGGACACCCCGGGCGCCTCCTGCCGGGCCAGCCGCAGCAGGCCGGGCACGAGGGCCGCGCCGACCAGGTCGGCCGCCTGGAGGGTGAAGGTGCCGCGCAGCGCGGTGAGGTCGACGCCGGTGTCCGGCGAGAGCAGCGTCCCGACGCGGCGGACCACGGCGGCGGCCTCGTCACGCAGGGCCTGGGCGCGGGGCGTCGGGACCATGCGCTGTCCGGCCCGGACCAGCAGCGGGTCCTGGAGGACGCGGCGGAGGCGAGCGAGTGTGCGGCTCATCGCCGCGGGGGACGTGTGCAGGCGGGCAGCGGCGCGGGTGACGCTCTGCTCGGCCAGCAGAGCGTCCAGCGCGACCGCGAGATTCGCGTCGATGACAGGCTCTGGTGTGCTGCTCATAGGCGTAATTCCATTTCAGGCAATGATCCCGTGCTGAAGTTCCCATTGTGACAACGCCGGTGACCTCCGCACGATGGGTGCGTTCCGATCCGGCACGACCCACGAGGTTTTCATGATCGTCATTACTGCTCCCACCGGGAACATCGGCCGCCATCTGCTGCCGCTGCTCCTGGAGTCCGCCCCCGGCCGCGGTGAGGTGCTGCGCGTGATCGTGCGCGATCCCGCCCGGCTGCCCGACGCGGTGCGGGAGAGCGTCGAGGTGGTCACCGGCTCCCACGGTGACGCCGACGCCGTCGACCGGGCCTTCGAGGGTGCGGACGCCGTGTTCTGGCTCGTCCCGCCGGACGCCTCCCGGTCCCCGCGGGACGCCTTCTCCGGTTTCACCGGCCCGGCCGCCAAGGCCCTCGTCAGGCACGGCGTCGGTCATGTGGTCGGCGTCTCCGCGCTCGGCCGTGGCACCCCGGTCGCCGACCGCGCGGGACTCGTCACCGCCTCGCTCGCCCTGGACGACCTCATCGCCGGCACCGGCGTGGCCTACCGGGCGCTGGCCAACCCGTCCTTCTTCGAGAACCTGCTGGAGGAGGCCGGCTCCCTCCGCGAGAAGGGCGTCTTCACCGACACCGTGGCCGCCGACCGCAGGGCCCCGCTCGTGGCGGTCGCCGACATCGCGGCCGTCGCCGCCGGCCTGCTGACGGAGCGCTCGTGGACCGGCAGCGACAGCGTTCCGGTACTCGGACCGCGGGACCTGTCGCCCGAGGACCTGGCCCGCGTCATGACCGAGCAGCTCGGCCGCCCCGTACGCTACGAACGCCAGCCGCTCGACGAGCTGCACACCACCCTCGTCGGCCACGGCCTCCACGAGGCGTTCGTCCAGGGCCTCGTCGACATGAAGCGGGCCAAGGACGAGGGCCTCGACGCGGGTGTGCTCCGCACCTCGGCCACCGCGTCGCCCACCACCTTCGAAGAGTGGTGCGCCCGGACCCTCAGGCCGGCCGTCCTCGCCGGATGACGCACCACCCCCGCCGGAAAGCAGAACCGTCAGAATTGTCCACCGCTCCGCACCCGGAGGTACCCGTCGTGCCCACTGAGGAGACCGCACCGCCGGTCACCGCGTTCATGCTCATCAAGACCCAGCCCGAGTGGCTCGCCATGACGCCGCAGGAACGGCTGGACGCCTTCACCGGTCAGGTCCTCCCCGCCATCGAGGCCAGGACGTCCGGTGTCCGCTCACGCTTCTACGACACGGAGTTCTACTCCACGCGCGTCACCGACGTGTGGGTCTGGGAGGCCGACGACCACGACGCCTACCAGCGCCTCATCGACGCCCTGCGCGAAACCCCGTTCTGGGACCGCTACTTCGAGATCGTCGACCTCCTGGTCGGCACCGAGAACGGCTACGCCCGCACGTACGGCTTCGACCCCGTCGCCACCGTCACCACCGCCCCGGCCCGCGCGAGGTAGTGCCTGCGGTACCTGGAGGTGGGCAGTGCGTGGGTTGGTGAGACCCGTCGTACGCACGGGAATCTGAGGCCATGACGCGACGCAAGGCAGTAATCGTTCCCGCGGTCCTCCTCTCCCTCGGTGCACTGGCCGGAGTGGCTGTGGCGACTCCGGCCATGGGCACAACCGGGAACACGACGCAGACCCTCCCGCCGTCGACGCCGAGCGTGGTCGACGCCATCGAGCGCAGTGCCCACACCCTGCGCGGCACCGATCCCGAAGGCAGCCTGCGGGACCTGGACGCGCTGGGCCGGATGGTGAAGGGCGCCGAGGTGGTGGGCCTGGGCGAGGCCACTCACGGATCGCGGGACTTCTTCCGTATGAAGCACCGGGTGTTCCGTTATCTGGTGGAGGAGAAGGGGTTCAGGTCCTTCTCCCTTGAGCTTCCCTGGAGCAGTGGGGTGCGGGTCAACGACTACGTACTGCACGGCAAGGGGGACCTCAAGGACATCGCGCGGGACGAGTTCCAGGGCACGTACCGGATCTGGAACAACCAGGACTACCTCGACCTCATCGAGTGGATGCGCGACTACAACCGTCAGCACCCGAAGGACCCGGTGCAGTTCATGGGCGACGACATGGGCTACGCCGGGCCGGAGCTGTACGAGCGGGTGAACAGCTATGTGGCCCGCGACCAGCCGCGGTTGCGGGCACGCGTGGCCGAGCTCTACCGGGGTCTGCCGCCGACCACCGACGCGGCCACCTATTACGACGAGTACCTCCAACTGCCGCTGGCCGAACGCAAGAAGCGGGCGGAGCGGACGGGAGAGGTGTACGAGCTGCTGCGCAAGCAGCGCCCGGGCGTCGGCGTCGGCGTCGGCGTCGGCGTCGGCGCAGACCGGCAGAGGCATCTGTGGGCCGTGCAGCACGCGAGGGCCATCCATCAGATGGCAGAGGGATTCGCCTTCGACATCACCGACGAGACCCAGGTCGCGGCGATGATGAAGTACCGCGACCAGGTGATGGCCGAGAACGTGGCGTGGTGGCACCGGCACACCGGCGACCGGGTCCTGCTGTCCGCGCACAACACGCACGTGTCGTACGACTCGTTCGACGAGCGGTACCCCAAGACGCAAGGGGCTTTCCTGCACGACGCGTTGGGCAAGGACTACGTCAGCGTCGGCTTCAGCTTCTACGAGGGCTCCTTCAAGGCGTTCGGCGCGGACGACAACGTGATGCGGACCTACAGCGTGGGCGCCGCGAAACAGGGCAGCAACGAGGAGACCCTCGACAAGGCCCGCCAGGAGGACTACATCCTGGACATGCGCACGGCCCCCAACTCCGCACGCGCCTGGCTGAACACGTCGCGCGCCACCTGGAACATCGGCGCCGGCTGGCCCGACCCCACGGAGTACAAGGCCGCCCCCGCCAAGGCGCACGACATCCTCATCCACCTGCACGACGTGGAGGCGACCACGTACTTGGGCGCGCCCTGATCCTCGGCGGCGACCACCCAGCCGATCGCCCTTTACAGCTGAAATTCCGCCGCAATTTTGCCGGTCATGAATCCTTGTGGAATCGACGGTCGGCGATGTCGTCATCGGGGAATGTCTCGCGATCGGGGAACATTTCGCGCGCCTGGGTGAATTCTTGGATGCCGAGCACCCGCAGCAGCTCCAGCCGTTCGCGGGTCTCGTTGTCGGCGGGGGTGAGCACCATCAGCCGCTGCCGGTGGTCGAGTCCGGCGAGCGTCTCGACGTCCATGAGCAGCTCGCCCACGCGGGGATGAATCAGGGTTTTGCGATCTGTCCGTTTCACTGCCACCTCGTGCTCGGCCCACATGCGGCGGAAGTCGCTGTTCGCCGCCTGCAGCCGTGCGACGAACCCGGCCACGGCGGGATCGCCGGCATGCCGGCCGACAGCCGTGCGCAGGTCGGCCACGAGTTCGCGGGCGTGCCGTTCCTGCGCGCCGGGTGGGTGTGTGGCGCGAACAGCGGGATCGGTGAACCAGCGGTACACGAGGTAGCGCCGGTCGCCGGTGAACGAGGTCTGGTCACCCATGAGCAACAGGGCTGCCGGGTTCTGGGCGAGGACTTCCCCCAGGTCGGACAGGACCACCGCTGAAGTGTCGGTGAGCAGCTCCATCATGCGTACGAGGCCTGCGCGGGCCAGCTGAGCGAGCCCGTCAGTAGGCGGTGGCCGGTGGCCGGCAAGGTGGAACAGATGGTCGCGTTCGTCGTCGGACAGACGCAACGCGCGAGCCAGCGCCCCGAGCAGCTGCGTCGAGGGCTGACTGCTGCGGCCCTGCTCCAGGCGGGCGACGTAGTCCACCGATATCCCGGCGAACATCGCCACTTCTTCGCGGCGCAGGCCACGGCTACGGCGGCGGGGTCCTTGGGCCAGCCCGACCTCGCCCGGGTGGATCGCCTCGCGGCGACGGCGCAGGAAATCCGCCAGTTGGTCACGTTCCATGAGCCCATGCTCGCACTCGGGCGGTACCCCAACCAGGGAGCGGCACTCCGATGACAAATGCTCCTCTCCCGCCCGGTCCGGAACCGAAGCAGAGTGGGTGACAGGTCCACGAACGAGGCTCGTCAAGCCCGCTGAACCCGACGAACCCGACGAACCCGACGAACCCGACGAACCCGACGAAGGAGAAAACGATGCAGACACGCACCCTGGGCGCCACCGGCCCGACCGTTTCCGCGCTGGGTCTTGGTGCGATGGGCATGTCCGGCGCCTACGGCCCTGCCGACCGCGAGGAGAGCGTCGCCACCGTGCGCGCCGCGCTGGATGCCGGCCTCACCTTGATCGACACGGGTGACTTCTACGCCTCTGGTCACAACGAGTTGCTGCTGGCCGAGGCGCTGCGGGGCAGGCAGCGCGACAGCTATCAGCTGAGCGTGAAGTTCGGCATGCTCACCGCCCCCGACGGCGGGTTCATCGGCATCGACGGCCGTCCCGAGGGGATGAAGAATTTCCTCGCCCATTCCCTGACCCGGCTGGGCACCGATCATGTCGACGTGTACCGCTTGGCGCGGCTGGACCCGGCGGTGCCGATCGAGGAGACGGTGGGGGCGGTCAAGGAGATGGTCGACGCCGGGTACGTACGGCACATCGGGCTCTCGGAGGTCGACGCCGACACCGTGCGTCGAGCTCACGGCGTGCATCCGATCAGCGACCTGCAGATCGAGTACTCGCTGCTGTCGCGGTCGCCGGAAGCAGACGTACTGCCCACGCTGCGTGAACTCGGCGTCGGCATGACCGCACACGGCGTTCTCAGCCGGGGTCTGCTCTCCGGACGCTGGAGGGCCGACAGCACCATCGGTCCTGCGGACTGGCGCTCCTTCGATCCGCGGTTCGCCGCTGGGAACGTGGAGCACAACCTCACCCTCGTGGAGGCCCTGCGCCAGGTCGCCGGGGCGAAGGGGTGCACCGTCGCCCAGCTGGCCATCGCCTGGGTGGCCGCGCAGGGCGAGGACATCGTGCCGCTGGTCGGCGCCCGTTCCCGCGACCGGCTGGCCGAGGCGCTGCCTGCCACGGAGGTACACCTCACCGTGGACGACCTCGCCGAGATCGAGAAGGCGGTCCCGGACCGCGCCGCGCGCGGCAGCCTCGACGCGTCCGCCGCCCTGACCGAGATCCTGGGCTGAGGAGTTCACGTGTCCCCTGAAGAGATCCGCGCCGGCTCACTCGCAGCCGTCACCACCTACTTCGATGCGTTCGAGGCCGGCGACCTGGTGAAAATGACGGACGTCCTCGCCGCCGACGTCGTACACACCCTGGCGATGTCCTTCGACGGCGGTGTCGAGCCCGGCCTCGTCCTCGCCGGCAGGGACGAGGTGCTGGGGTTTCTCTCCGGCATCCTGCGGCAGGTCAGCCGTCGTGACCTGTCCGACCGGCGCACCACCGCCGGCGAGGACGGGAACACCGTCTTTGTCGAAGCCGTCGGTGATGCCGAGATCGCAGGCTCGGGCATCTCCTACAAGAACGTGTACGTGTTCAAGTTCGAGTGCGCCGACGGCCAGGTGAAACGCATCACCGAATACGCCAACCCGGTCGCGGCCCACAAGGCGCTGAACATCCCGCTGGGCTGACCCCTCCCCCCGCAGGGATGACCCGCCGATTCACACCGAATGCATCTACACCGATGCACATTGCCATTGGCGACAACGACTACGACTACGACTACGATAAGGACAAGGAGTTTTCCATGCGTGTCTTCCTCACCGGTGGAAGTGGCTTTCTCGGTCAGCACCTGATCGGCCAGTTGCGTGCCGAGGGCCACAGTGTTGTCGCCCTGGCCCGCTCCGCCGCCAGTGCGCAGACGGTGACCGAGGCCGGAGCCCAGTCGGTACGCGGCGACCTGGCCGAGCTGGCCGGTCAGGGGGATCCGGCGGTTCCTCCGGCCTGGCTCGATCACCTGCACGACTTCGACGCCGTCGTGCACGCCGCGGCCCGCATGGAGTTCTGGGGCAACGATGCCGGCTTCCGCGCCGACAACTACGACCCGACCGTCGCCCTGCACGCGGCCGCTGCCGAGGCGGGAGTGTCCCGGTTCGTGCTCATCAGCGCCTCCGGCGTGTCGATCGGCTCCCAACGCGCCGCCGTGGTCGACGAGAACACCGACAACGGCACCCCGGCCATCGCCTACTGCCGGGTCAAGCTGGCCACCGAGAACGCCTTGCGCGATGCCGCGTCGCCGGGGATGACCCTGGTGATCCTGCGACCGCCGTTCATCTGGGGCCAGGGAATGACCACCATGGCCGAGGCGGTCGACGCCGCCCGTAAGGGGCGTTGGATGTGGATCGACCACGGCCGCCACATCATGGACTTCGTCCACGTCGACAACCTCGCCGACGCCATAGTGCTGGCCCTCACGCACGGTCACGACGGCACGCCCTACTACGTCACCGACGGCACCCCCATGGCGATCCGTGACTTCTTCACCGCCCTCATGGCCACCCAGGGTGTCGACGTCGCCGAAAGCCGGAGCGTCCCGCTGGCGATCGCAGCGCCGATCGCGGCCCTCGCGGACGGCGGCGCCCGCCTGCTCCGTAGGCGTACCGCGCCACCGCTCACCAATTGGCTGATCGCCTCCATGGGCCGCGACCGCGCCTACGACATCAGCGCAGCCCGCGCCGACCTCGGCTACCGACCGCGAGTGAGTCTCGATGCCGGCCTGCTGGAGATGGCGCCTAGCTGATCAGACACACCAGGACGGATTCTGCGGACTCATCCGGAATGGCGATCACGCACCACGCATCGCAGACGATCGTGCAGAAGGCTACTCACCCTCCGGTGACCAACTCACCCTTCGGCGACTCGGGGCCAGTGCTGAACGAGCTTGAGGGGGCTCGGTCCGGGCCTATACCCCCGGAGCACGCCACTCCGCCCAGACCTCCTTGCCACCGCCGTTGCGGCGGCCGTTGACCAGGAGATAGTGGCCCCACTCGTCGGCACACACCTGCGTCAGCCAGAGCCCGCGTCCGCTTTCGGCGTCCGGCTCGGGCCCCGTCGCAGGCCCCGGCCACCGCGGCGGCGGATACGGACTGCTGTCCCACACACTGAGCCGCAACCGCCCATCGGTGCGTACGAGCCGCACGGCGACGGAATCCCGCGTACAGGCGAGGGAGTTGGTGACCAGCTCCGAGGCGACGAGCTGAGCGTTGTCGAGAACGGTGGGGTTCGCCTGGTGTCGAGTGAGAACGGCCCGCACATGGGCCCGGACGATGCCCGGCCCGAAGGGCGAGTTGGGAATGCGGAGCGCGTACTCCCAGTCGTCGTCGAGCGGCGAGTCGGCGAGGTGTTTGAGGGCGAGTTCGGTCATGGCCGTAACTCCTCTGTGCGTTAAGGGGGTTGATGGGAGGAGTGAAGAGAGGTGGGGTGACGCGGGCGGTGGCTCTGCCGCGATGCGGTGCTCTTCCGGGACCCCCGGCGCCACGGTGGGTGTTTGCTTCGACACCGAAAGTAAGGCATCGGGGGTAGAGTTACTACTCAATACGGAAGACCATTACCCCAATGAGTGAGAGAGGCGCTGCATGCCACCAAGGGAAACAGCGACCATCCGGCAGCAGCGTGTTGGCGCTGAACTGCGCAAACTCAGAGAGGGAGCGGGCCTGACCGCCCGGGAGGCGAGCGCGCTGCTGAGCGTCAACGCGGCGCGCATCAGCTCCATCGAGGCCGGACGCTTCGGCGTCAGCGCGGACCGAGTTCGCATGTTCGCCCACAGCTACGGCTGCTCGGACGAGCCATACATCGACGCACTCGCGGCCATGACCGCCGGCCGAGGCCGCCACTGGTGGGACGAGTACCGAGAGGCCCTGCCGTCAGGCCTTCTCGACCTGGCCGAGTTGGAACACCACGCGACCGCGATCCGCACCGCTCAAGTCGCCCACGTCCCCGGCCTGTTCCAGACGGTCGACTACGCCCGGCTGATTTTCCGGCAGTCCATCCCCCGGCTGTCACCACCGGAGGTCGATTACCGGGTCACCCATCGCATCAAACGTCAAGGGATCCTTTTCGCGGTCGACCCGACGCCTTACACAGCGATCATTCATGAGGCCGCCCTGCGCATGAGGTTCGGCGGCAAGGACGTGACCCGCGAACAGCTGGAGCACATCGCCGAGATGAGTGAGCGGGACCACGTCACCGTCCTCGTCATCCCCTATGAAGCCGGTGTCTTCCCCGGCGCGGGCCAAACCGTTCTGTACGCCGACGGCCCTGTCCCCCGGCTGGACACCGTGCAACTGGACGCCGAACATGGGTCCGTATTCCTCAACGCGGACCTGCAACTGGAGAAGTACCGCGTCTTCATGGCCCGCTTCGAGTCCGTCGCCCTTGCGGAGACGCCATCCCGACAACTGATCCACGAGATCATCAGCGACCTGTGAAAGGCCACAAGTGCCGACCCTCCACTGGCAGAAGTCGTCCTACAGCAGCGAGGGAAACAACTGCCTCGAACTCGCCACCGCCCCCGACGGCACACTCCGCCTCCGCGAATCCGACAACCCCACCACGACCCTCACCCTGCGCACACCCGACCTGGCATCCCTCCTGACAGCCGCACGCCGAGGCATATCCAGGACGGGCCGCAAAGGCAGGGACACCTGAGCGTCGCAATCACCGGCGAGGGCGGACCCGATCGACATATTTCGTCCAACGTTACTCCGGCGGCAGCCTCCGACACGAAGCCGAGGCCGCGTGCAAAACCCGCCTGCCCCTCAGACGTGTGCGTTGTCATCACGACGCCAACTGACGGCCCCTCTCCCCTTCCAACTTCGTCCGCCGCCTGCACGGACTTTTCAACCGGGCCGAACTCCGACGGGTCCGCTTCGACTACGTCCGACACTCGATCATGACCCTTGCTCCTGGATCAGAGCGTCGAACCGTGACTACTGGCCAGCCCGACGACGGCGACGACCCACCACTCTGCGCGGTTCCCGTCCACTGACGTTGCCGTCAACTACTGCCGTCAGAAACCCGAGGAGCTCCGCCGGAAACAATTCCGGCGGAGCTCCTCGAAATACGGTCAGCCTACTTTGTGAGGCCAATACTCCGCTGACCACTCCACGTAGAAGAAAATTCCAACGTCAACGGATCGACGTCCGCTGCTCCTGACAGGAAAATCGCCCACCAGAGCTCTTCGCAGGGAACATGAGCCTCCCCTTTCGTGTCTACCCAAACACAGACTCTTCCATTTTCATCGACGGTTACATCCCACCAGGACCACGCCCGAAGATCCGGGTCGAAGCAATAGATCCAATCCCCTGCATTCCAGGGGCGACCATCTCTCGCGTCCTGATATCCACGCTTACCTTCACTTCCAATTGGATCTCCCGGAACATCCCCGACTTCACCGCTAGAAAGATTCAGGAACCAGGACGGCAGCGTGTCTTCTGAAACGTCATCGTTCTCAAAGTCGGCCGACCTGGAGATCTCTACGGCTCCGGCAATCAAGCCCCTGAGGCGCTGGGCATACTTCACACTATCCGCCACAGGTGTGACCGCAAACAGCCCCAGGAGACTGATCGGGTCCTCCGAGGGGCGCTCTCTCAGGCGGCGCCCCTCACTTGCAGAATCGTAACGACTCATCAAATCCATCCTATCCAATGATCCGACCTGATCCCGGGACGATGGCCTCCATTAGCCCAGGGATGTGGTGATCACGGAGGCCGAACAGTCCAGGCCCATCAGACTGATCTGGCGCCATTTTAAGGGCTCGGTTCCATTCGCGCTTCGTTCCCGACCAGCTGGGCGGCTTGCGTTGAGGCAGGGAGGCTGCTGAAAGCTGCCGAACATAGGAGGTCGGCACGTCGAAGGCAACTAGCTGATCGCCCTTAAAATCGGTCGAATGGCTGATGTCGCCAGTCATTTTGCAGTGCAGCGATCCAGATAGCGCCAGGGGGTTCTCTACAGCAACACCCCGACGCAGTACGCCGGGATCATCCATGAGGCCGCTCTGCGTATGCAGTTCGGCGGCCCCGGGGTCATGCGGGAAGATGGGTCGAATCAGCCACTATGCCAATTTTCCGGAATTGATGCATCACGCAAACGATCTCACTTCATTCGCGCATTGCGCAGCTTATCGGATGCAGATTTCAGATTGGTGAACAGTGCATGTGCATGCCTTTCATGCAGAGCCGAACCTGCCGCCTATTGCGCCCTCTCGTGCGCTTGAGAGAAGTCACGCCACGCCTCGTAGATCGACTTTGTACACTCCCGGAGCAGCACGGAGCATTCAGCTAGTTGATGCATAGATAGCTCATGCTTTCCTTCCACGCCAATCCAGATGTTGAACCTCGCGTCCTCGGCTATAAATTCACCAACCAGTTCCACCAGATCGTTGCCGAGCATCTCGCTACTCAACATCAACAGGACCAGATTCGTGGCTGGCGCTGCTGTTGGACCTGTTATTTCCTCCGGAGTTGGCCATTGCCCGGGCATCTCTTCCAGCCACGCCCAGTCATCAGGTACTGACATCTTCTTCCCCTGTCACCCAGCATTGTGTCGCCGGATCAAGTACTTCGTCAGCGCAATGGATGACGACATATTCGGGAGATCTGTGACCCCTCCTGCGCGTAGAACTTCAACACAGTAGGTAATACAACTTCGACTGTCGACGTTGTAGCGGCCAAGGCCCTCGGCAAGCCCTCAGCCCCACCGGCAACGATCCCGACGACTCACCCGCCACAGCCGTCGTCCGCTGACGTTGCCGTCACCGTTGCCGTCAAACACCCAAGAAGCCCCGCCGGAAACATCCGGCGGGGCTTCTGCTCTAACAGACGATCAGGCTAGTCAAACTGATATCTGATCCAGTCCGTTCCGCCTATCGGAACCACTCCTGCTTCCGCAAGCCGCTTGGCATCTGCCGTGTAGTAATGGCTGGCCACCCGTGATCGCGCGCCCGACATGGTGTTCTCCACCCAAGCGCCCTTACACATGGACTTCCTGGCACGCTCCCACAACCTTTTCCAAACTTTCACGAGTGCCACTTCATCGGTCATAGCCGCCAGGACCGACTCTCTCAGAATGGCGTCCGATTGCTCACCAAGGTTGATGAATAGAGAGTCCGGATTCCTCTTTACGTAATCGAGGGATGAAGTGGCACTCAGATCGACGGAAGAAGGGTTCAGGGAAATACGATCAATGCCGTCACTGCATCTCGTCTTTCCACCTTCTTCCCTAACCTCACCCACCAGTTGCACTTGATAGATGGGGAAGAAGCGCTCCTCCACCAGGAGCATCCCCGAGTCGCGGGCCCACTCCAGGGCCATCTGATAGATCTCTTGACGGCCACCGTGGAACTGAAGCGTTACTTTCATCGCGACTCGCTAGTTGTAGGCAACGAAGTGCATTGGGATCCCGATACCTTCGAGATCCTGTAGCGCTTCCGCTTCTCGTTTGATTGGGGCACCAGATCGCATCGTCTGCTTTCCGACGTTGATCCCATACATGCTGCCGTCTGGTCTTTGCACAAGAACATCAGGGCGACGGGAACCCTTGAATCCTCCAGGCGTAGCAAACTCCCTTTCAGGCAACCCGCCACCTCCCGCAATCACCTGCCCATCCGTTACCTGGTCGCCAACCTCGGTGATCTTCAAGTTGTGCGGCCCTGTACCTGCCGGCTTGGGTCCACGCATCATTGCGGGCTTTCCACCGTCAGCGCAGTCGCATATCGACCTGTGGCTAGGGAGGGATCCGCCACAGTTATGTACCAGGACCGGCGTCTCCCCCGCCAGCACATAGTACGTGTGGACGTCGCGGATGGTCAGGTCGTGGGTGCGCTGGCGCTTTTCGTAGTCGTGGGTGGCCGTGAGGGTGGCGGTGTCTCCGTCTGCGGTGCGGAGGGTCATGCCGGGTGTGAGGTCGCCGGCTTCGATCCACTGCTGGGCGGAGGGGGACCAGAACGGGTGATTGACGGTCGATGTGAGTGTGGCGACTGAGAGATTGCCGTCTGCCCCGCTCGCTACTGATCCGTGCTTGTCTCCGGCCTTCTCGTCCGACTTCTCGTCCGACTTCTCGTCCGACTTCTCGTCTGCTCCGCCGTTTTTTGTTTCGATGGTGAGATCGACGAAATGCTTGTCATTCTTGGTGGAGATGGTGCGGACGACTTCGCGGACGGTCGTCTTACCGGTCTTGGGGTCGGTCGCGATGATCTTGTCGCCGAGTTTGATGTCCTCGATCGACTTGGTCTTGCCGTTGGCCGCGAGAACCTTCGTGCCGGGTAGGAAGCTGTGCTTCTTGCCGGATTTGCAGGAGTCGCCGGCTTCCGGGGCTGCTTCCGCTGCCGCCTTCCTCGCTTTGGCGAGTTTGTCCCGTGCTCGTGCGAGTGCGGCGTTGGCCTTGCTGACCCGCTTGGTGGCGCTGATCATGTCCATCGCGCCGCCGACGATGTCGCCGACGAGGCCGACGACCCGTTTGGCCAGTCGGGCTCCCTTGGCCCAGTCCCAGGGGGCGCCGTACTTCGCGAGGATCTTTCCTGCGATGCCGCCGGCGAAGCTTCCGGCGACGTTGAGGAGGGTTTCGCCGCAGGCGCCCATGTCGCCGGTGGAGACGCAGTCGAGCGCGGCGTCGATACCGAGGATGTCCCGAACGATCGTGACGAGTGCCTTGGCGGCGCGGATCGTGCGCTGCTTGGACGAGGCGTACTGCTGCTCGGCCGCCCACTGCTCCCCAGCAGCCCTGGACTCCTCCACCTTCTCCTCGGTGGGACCGGATCCCGCACCGCAGTCGCTCCACCCGTGGCAGCGTGACGTGTAACCCTCGCGGATCATGCCGGTGGGGTCGGAGAGCGTGGTGGGGTTGTTGTCGGCATAGGCGTAGCCGTTGATCTGCTGCGGGCTGGTGTAGTCGATGACCGGGTCGACGGAGATGAACTTGCCGAGTTCGGCGTCGTAGGAGCGGGCCCCGATGTGGGTCAGTCCGGTGGACTCGTCGATGGTGCCGCCGACGAAGCCCTTCTCCCCGGGCCAGGTGCCGACAGGCTCTCCGCGGTCGACGCCGTAGGGGTCGGAGCGGCGCTGGGTGATCGCTCCGGTGGCGGCGTCGATCGCGAGTTCGCCGGTGCCGTGATGGTCGGCGGACAGGAAGGCGAGTTTGTTGTCGCTGGTGCGGATGGCGACGGTCTGGCCTGCGTGGCTGTAGTAGCGGGTCGCCTTGACCGTGGAGGAGCCCGCCGCGAGGGAGAGTTCCATGCCGGGCAGGTAGACGGTGGTGGCCTTGGGATCCTTACGGATCATCCGGGAGCCGTCGGGACCGTAGAGGAAGGTGCTGTCGCCCTCCGCGGTCTTGATCTTGGCGGGTTTGCCGGTGGCGTCCCAGTCGATGCTCTGGGTATTGCCGCCGATGACGCGGGTCTTGGTGTTGCCGGCGTCGTCGTAGGTGTAGGTGGACTGGTTGTCACCGGTCGGGGTGTTCTCCACGACCTTGGTGACCTGGTGCGGGCCGTCGCCCGCCGCACCCGCGCCGCCGTAGGTGTAGGTGCGGGTGACGTCCTTGGCCGCGTCCCGGCCGGTGTCGTGGACGACTTCCTTGTTGCGGTTGCCGATCGAGTCGACGCTGTAGGACTTCCAGTACGGGGCCGGCCCGCCCAGCGCGTTCGTCCCGGGCGCGGCGTCGCAGGCGGCGGGCCTCGATCCTTCGAGTCCGGTACTGCCCACGGTGCCCGCGCCCTGCGCCGCGCCACCGGTGGCCGCCGGCGTCCAGGCATCCTTCAGACGGGCCCCGGCATCGTAGGCGAAGCACTGCACATCGGTGGTCGCCGTGGAGCCGGCATTCGCGGTGTCCGAGATCGACAGGACGTTGCCGGCCTGGTCGTACGAGTACGAGGACCGCTTCGCCGGAGCACTCGCGCCGGCGATGTCCACGCTCACGGTGCGCAGACGCCCCGTGCCCGGCTCATACTCGAAGGTCTGCCCGACCTTCTTCCCGCTGCCGGTGGACAACTCCATCCCCAGCACCTGACTGATACCGGAATAGGTGGTGTTCGTGACGTACGACGTGCTGCCGGTCAGGGTCGTGGGGCGCTGGAGCTCGTCGTAACCGTAGGCCAGAGCCTCGGCGGCAAGGCCGCCGGCGGCGGGCAGACCGGTGCCCCGCACGGTGCCGTCACGGTTGTAGGACGTGGTGAACTCGTAACTGCCCGCGAGCGCACCCTCCGAGGCGGGCACCGCGTACGTGGTCTTCAGCGGGCGGTAGAACTCATCCATCGAGGTCACCGCGGAGCCGATGTACTGGGTCGCGTTCACATACCGCATCGAGGCCCAGGCCTGACCCAGCCAGCCCGCCTTGTCGTAGCGGGTCTCGGTCAGCTTGGTGCCGGTGGTCGGCTCGCCCTCCCACGTGAACGTCGGCCGGGACAGCGAGTCGTACTGGGTGGAGACCTTCTTGCCATTGCCGTCGATCGCCCAGTCCACCCGGTCGAGCACGTCGTAATGCGTCTGGGACGTCCCGGCGTCGGGGTCGACGGACTTGATCCTGCGGCCCAGTTGGTCGTACTCGTAGCTCCAGACATTGCTCTTGGCGTCCGTGACGGTCCTGAGCTGACCGTTCAGGGTGTAGCTGTACTTCGTCTCGTCGTAGCCGAGCGCCGCGTCGGGACGGTCCCCGTGGTAGTGCCGCAGGGCAGTGGTACGGCCCTCGCCGTCGGTGACGGAGGTGGTGGCGATGCCACCCGTGGGCGGGTCGGTGTGGGTGAACTCGCCGTCGTAACGGGTGGTGGTACGCCACTGTTCGGTGCCGGAGTGCAGATCGATCGTGGCGGTGGGCCGGCCCAGGCCGTCGTACTCGGTGCGGGTCTGCGCACCGACGGCGCCGTTTCCGGCGATCAACAACTCGTCACTGGGGACGCCCGCGGCCCGGTAGGTGGCATTGGTCTTGGTGACCTTGCCCGCGCCGTCGTACCAGGCATCGGCGACCATCCGGGTGCCACCGGGACCCTCGGTCTGCTTCTGCCGACCACGCAGCAGACTGTCGAACAACTCGTACTCGACGCCGTAACTGCCGTCGATCTCGACCTTTTCGGTCTTGATCGCAACCGGCTTGTCGGTACGCACCAGGTAGGAATACTTGATGCTGGGCGTCTGGGACGTGCTCCGGTCGGGCAGCCAGACAGAGGTCAGACGGCCGATCGCGTCATGGGCGAGATCGGTGCGCCTGCCGTTGGGGTCCGACTGCCCGGTCGACGCGCCGCGAGCCGGGTTGTAGTCGGTGGTCGTGACATGCCCGGCCGCATTCGTGACGGCCGTCCTGGTCAGCAGGCCGTTGACCTCGGTGTAGTCGGTCCTGGTCTCATTGGCCTTGGCGTCCTTCTGCCACACCGGACGTCCGAAGGCGTCATAGCCGGTGGTGCCGGTCACCTGATAGGTGGCGGTGGTCCCGTCGTGGGCGGTCATCCGCTCGACCTTGGTCGCGTCACCCTGGGTGGGCGCCGCGCCGTACGCGCCGTTGTCGTACGAGGTGCGTTCGTCGGCCAGAACCTGCTTCGAACGATCGGCCGCGGTCCCGCACTCGACCGTGACGACCTCACTGCGCGAGGGCAGGGACAGGATGTTCTTGTCGGTGTTGTCCGCGTAAGAGGTGCGGGTGCAGGTGTCGTCGGAGGCGGTGGACACGTCTCCGAGATCCTCGACATGAGTGACGCGCCCGGTATGGGTGGCAGTGTCGTAGGTGGTGAGACTCCTGGTCTCACGCCAGCCACCGGCCGACAGCGGAGTGAAGCCCCGCTGGACCCTCGGCCTGGAGATCACCGCGTGCCGTGTGCCCCAGTCACGGGTCTGCGTGGCCGTGTTGAACTTCCACGGCTCGCTGATCGTCCGCGAGACCACCTTGGAACCGTCGTAGGTGACGGCTTCCAACTCGTGCCCGGTGTACTCCTCCGCATCCGTGAACTCCGAGCCCTGGGAGTCCTTCACCTTCACACTGCGGGTGGCACCGTCGGCGTCCTTGTCGCCGTCCATGCCCTGCATGTACGTGTAGTCGATGCGGGTGGACTGCTTGTCCGCGGTGCCGCTGGTGACCGAGACCTTTCCGTAGCCCTGCCAGTTGCCCCAGGTCAGGAACTTGCTTTCGGTGATCCCGTCGGGTTTGGCCTTTCGCCAGGCCGCGTCGCCCTGGTAGGCGTAGCGGGTGACGATGCCTTCGCTGCCGCCGGTGCGGTCGGTCTCGATGATCTCGGCGACGACGTACTTGTGGAACCAGTCGGTGATCGGCTCCAGATAACCCGGGGGCGCCCACCGCACCGGATAGCAGCGCTTGGTCGACTCACCCGGCTTGGGCAGGGCGGACTTCTCACAGTTGGTGGGCGCGTAGTTGACGTCGAGCTGGGAGCCGGTCTCGCTCAGGACGGTGGTCAGTCGGTAGCGGTGGAAGGGGGCGATGTTGTCGCCGATCGCGTCCACCCGGTTGGCCAGCTGCTCACCGAACAGCTCGATGGCCGGCATCTTGACCGCCGTGCCGTCCCGGCCCTCATGCTGGATCTTGTACAGCCACAGCGCCTTGGAGTCGTCGCCGTTGTCCTGGAACAGGTGCGTGAAGGACCAGTGGTCCACGTCCTCGTAGTTGGTGGTGTCCGTGCGGATCTGGGAGGTGACCCCGGTCAGCCGCTTGGTGGTGAAGAAGGTCTGGCCGACCGTGCACTTGGTGCTCGCCGCGCATTCCTGGTCGACCGGTACATCGGGCCAGTTCGCGGCATTCGCCTTGGTGCGTTTCGAAGTCGCGCAGTCGAAGGTGTCGGTGGGCAGGCAGCGTTCGGCGACCGTGAAGTTGATGCGGGCCGGAGCCTGGGCGGCATAGGACTTGCCGTCGCGCTGACCGTAGTCGATGCGCTTGAGGTAGCCGCCACGGTGGTAGGCGGCGCCGTTGACGTCCGTCTTGCCGTTCAGGGCGTAGTAGTTGGTCTCCGGCGCGTAGAAGTAGGACATCACGTTGCCGTGGGCGTCCTTGACGTGGTCAAGGCTCCAGCGCCAGGCCTGCTCGCAGTGCGCGGAGGAGAAGGTGGCGTCGTAGCAGGGCTCACCGGAGTCGTCGCCGAAGACCGGAGCGGTCCAGGTGGACTTGGTCTCCTCGTTGCCGCCGGCCCAGCCGGGCAGGCGGTTCAGCCCGAAGTAGTACTCGGTGCCCTCACTGGTGGTGACGACCCAGTGCTCTCCGTCGTTGTCGCCGTTCGTCGCGCCGGTGCGCTTCTCGACCTTGGCGCCGTCGTCGCTGGACAGGTGCCACTTCTTGGTGGTGTCGTCCTGGACCAGCTCACTGGACTGCCCGTTCAACAGGATGGTGGCGTTCTCGAACGCCCAGCACTGCTCGCCCGACCCGGCATGCCCGTCGTCCGAGCAGGGCTTGTAGCGGCGTTCGATGTAACCGGGGTCGTAGGAGAAACCGTCTCCGGCCCAGGATCCCTGGTTGTTCGTGGCCGCGGTGCGGCCGTCGGCGGACTGCGAGGAGTAGCCCAGCCCGACCGTCGGCACCAGACCACCCGGAGTGGGAACAGCCTTCAGCGGATAGTTCCAGGAGAAGCCGCCGGAGGAGGCCGCCACGTTCCAGCTCGACGCGGGCGCCAGCGCGGTCGCCTTGTAAGTGCCCTGGGCCGAGGACGGACCGGCCGCGACCGCGAACAGACTGGCGGCACCGGCCTCTTCAGCAGAAGTACCGGCTGCCTCGGGGGCTGCGGTCACGTCGGCGGACAGCGTCCGGCTCTGCGGGTTGTTCGTGGTGGGCAGCACCTTGGGCTCGGCCGGGCAGGCCTTGCTGCCCGGAGCTGCCACCGCCGCACACGGCGGCAACTCGACCAGGCGCAGACGTGAGCCATAGGAGCCTCCGTAGCCCTCGGCGAAGGAGGAGTAGTCCACGCTGAGCCGTACTGGTGCGGAGCGTCCACCGCCGTCGGCGCGCTCCACCTTGAGTACGGCACTCGCGCCCAGACGTTCGGCGTCGGCCGTGCCCAGGACATCCACCACGATCTTGTCCGGGGCGGTGCCCTCCTTCTTGTCCTTGGCCTTGTCCTTGGCCTTGTCCTTGGCCTTGCCCTCGGCCGCGTTCTTGGCGGGGGCGGCCGCGACGGGAAGCGAGCCGATCTTCACCTCACGGGGCGACTTCGTCCCCGCGTCACCGACCGCAATCTCCGCGCTGGCCTTGCCCGGCCAGGACGGCTTGTCCAGGCGTGGATCGGAGTTCTTCTTCATCGGATTCGCCGGCCGCTCGGCGGCCTTGCCCGACTTTCCCTGGACCACCGGGACCGTGTCCTTGGCCCGCTCCAGCTCCGTCGGCTTGTCCTCGGCGAAGGCCACCGGTGACAGCAGACCGCCGCCGAGCGCGAGAGACAGAACAAGCGTCAGGGAGCCCACCACCCGTCTGGGTATGAACTGGTCGACCAACCGGCCACGGAACGGCATCAGAACTCCACCCATCGATAGCGGCGCGCGCGGGCACACGGACATGGCGGCCCGGCACGCGGCAAGAGCATGAGAAGGAAGTGGTACGAAGCGCTGGACGGGGGCGGGGTTCTTGGCACCCCGCTCCCGGAGGGGCACTACATGTCGGGTACTGCGGTCAGGAGGGACATCTGGTTCACGACCGCCTGGTCGACAGCCCCGTCGTACGCGCGGACCTCGTCGATCGCCCCGGCGAAGTACTCCGCCGAGCCGAGTGCCGAGCGCCCGACCTGCAGTCCCTTGGTGGTGGACCACAGCGTGTTGTCCATGCCGTAGGCGGTACTGGCCAGTTGGCCTTCCACGTAGAGACGGATCTCGTTGGCGAAGGCGTCGTAGACCACCGCCAGGTGCTGGCCCGAACCGCCGGTGTCGGGGAGCTCCTGATCGTCCTGGAACACCTTCACCGCCGACGATGTGGAGTCCGCCCCCGCCACCGCCAGCTCCCAGCGTGAATCGATACCGCCGTCCGGGTCGGGGCGGAAGCGCACCTGGACCCGGTTGGCCGCCGTGCCCGGCAGCGAGAGCACCGTCTGCGGGACAGTGCCATCGATGCTGGTCAACTGCGCACGGGCGGTGACGGTGAAGCTGCTCGCCCCGGTGGACGGTGCGGCCGCGGTGGCCGCATAGTCGCCCGCGCCGTCCAGGAGCAGATGCCCGGCGCCGACCAGGGCCGGTGGATCGACCGAGGAGAACGGGTCATCGGGATCAGGCGGCGCAGGCTGGTAGACCTTGGCGTTGCCTGCCAGCGTCAGTCCCTGTCCGCCACCGGTCTCCACCGACGTGGTGCCGCTGGCGGCATCGAGCTGCCAGTAGCCCTTACGCGTCGGCTTGATCGTCATCAGTTCCGCGACCTGCGAAGCCGGCAGCACCCGGTCGAAGACCCGGACTTCGGCGAGGTCACCCTTGAAGTGGTCGCGGTAGCCGCTCTTCGCCGTCGACCGGCCGATCTGGAGCGGACCGTAGGTCTTCCAGACGGAGCGGCGCTGCGCTGTGCCCACGGATGTCTTGTTGACATACAGCCGTAGCTGCGGTCCGCCACTCGCGTTCGCGTCGTACACGCCGGTCAGCAGGGCCCACTGGTCCTTGACCGGGGTGATATTCGTGGCCACTGCCTTCCATTCACCGAGCGTGTCCACGTCCGTCACGGAGGTGCCGAACGCCCAGGTACCTGCCGTGGTGTCGTAGCCGAGGGTGAAGCCGGGCACTCCGGTGCCGTCCTGGCTGACGACGGCCATGTCCCGGCTGAGGTCGGTGGGCCGGACCCAGGCACTGACGCTGAAGCTCTTGGCGGTGTCCAGCACGGTGTTGACCGAGTCGAGGTAGGCGTCCGTGCTGCCGTCGAAGGAGGCCGCCACGTCCGCCTTGCCACCCGGGCCGGCCACCCCGAAGGTGACCCCGGAGCCCGCGTCGGCCGCGTACTCGCCGCGTTCGTCGTGCGCCGAGGCGCTGCCCGCCACATCCGCGAGGTTCCACTGCGCGGCAGCCGGCTTGCCCTCGGTGACCAGGAACTCGTAACGGGCTTTGGTGCCTGCGTTACCCGCCTTGTCCACCGAGATGACTTCCACCCAGTTGCGGCCCCACTTCGTCGGCGTCCACGTCACCGAGACCGAACCGCCGGCCTTGGACGGGGTGGCAGCCGTGACGGGGTCGGCGTCGCTGTTGAAGCCGTACCGGAAGGACACCACGTCGGTGTCCGCGATGGAGTCGTTCGGATTGGGCGCGAAGGCGAAGGTTCCCACCGTGCCCACCCCGTCGTGTTCGACGGAATCCGAGGGATACTCTCGCGAGTTCACCAGCGGCTTGCCCGGTTTGGTCTTGTCCAGAATGAACTCGCACCGCTGCGGATCACCGTCCGTGCTCCACGGCCCCCAGCCGTCCCCGTCGTAGGCACGGGCACTCCAGTAGATGACCACGCCTTCCGGGATGCTCGCCTTCACCCGGTGCTTGAACGGCGTGGTGGAGGTCGGTGACAGATAGGACGTGTCGTAGGTGTACGAAGTCTCCGCCGTCCCGCCCTTCGGCGTCCACGCCACCTTGAACTGCACCTTCACCTTGTCCGTGCGCCCGTTTCCGTGGTCAGGGTCCGAGGCGTAGGCGGTCAGCCCCGGGGGCTCCTCCGCGTACGGGCGCGAAGTACCCCACTTGCAGGAGCCGCCCGGGTCGGAGGACATCTTCGCAGTGGAGATCTTCCCGGGCAGGTTGTTGTAGCTGACCGAAAGGTAGGCGTTGCCGCAGATCCGCTTCCACTCCGCGAACCGCGACTCGTCCGTGGCTCGCAGCCCCAGAGTCATCGAGGACCAGCCGTCCGTGGCGGCCGTCCTGACCGCGCCTGTCAGTTCCCCGGATGCGCCGCTCTCGAAGTGCAGATTGGCCTGGCTGCTGCACGAGGTCGGGGAGATCGCCTTGTCGACGGTCGCCAGGTGATCACTCCAGTCGTCCTTGGTGCTGTTCCAGTCGCTGGAGGAAGTCAGGGAACGATTCTTGCCGCCGACCCGGTAGAGCCGGATCGGCTCGGCGGTCGGACTCGCGCTGTAGATGTGGGCCACCCGGGCGGAGAACGTCGTGCCCAGGATCTGCTTGTCCCTGTAGAACGACATCGGCATCGTGAACAGCAGCCGCCGCACGCCCACGCCGTTGCAGGAGACCGGGTTGTAGTCGGTGGGGCACTGGCCCACGCCGGCGTCCCCGGAGTACTTCCAGTCCTGTTCGGACGGCATCCCCGACATCACACCGGTCCACGATGTACGGGGCGTGGTGCGCTGGATCGGATCGATCACTACCGGCCATACCGTGTCGGCGTCCCTGAACAGGGCCTGGTCGGGGGTAAGTGTCAACGCGTCCTTGCTGAGCTCGACCTCCAACGGCGCGGTGCGACCGCCGCCGCCCGGCCCTTCCAGGGCAGGCTCGCCCTCCTGCTCGCCGTCCTGCGCGGCTGCTGCCAGTGATCGCGTCACCGCGGTGGGACCACCGGACCGCGCACCGCTCTCAGCAGTCGCTGCCGAGTCCCACATCCTGGGCTTGGCCGCTTCGAAGACCGTGCCGTCGACAGCTTCGTCCCTGGCAACGATCGCCCCGGAGGCGTCCTCCGTGACCTTCAGCCCGACAGTCTTCAGCCCAAGGTCGATCTTCGCGATCTCAGGGGTGGCCGCCGCCTCCGGCGTCTTGACCACCAACAGGTGCCCGAACCCGTCGGCCTCGGCCCGCACCACCAGGTCGACACCGGGATGGACCTCCGCGTACGTCGCCGTGCTCCCCTCGATCTTCGGTGCGGGCAGCACACCGTCGGGCCACGTCAGCGACATCTCCCGGCCTGCCCGGCGCAGAGTCACGAACGGTTCGTCCTTCGCCCCGCCCGCGAAGGACACATCCACGGTGGCCGCCTTCGGCCCCCACCGCCCGTCCTCCCGCTTCACCAGGGCCTCATCGATCTCGACCCACTTGCCCGCCCGGATCATGCGGACCGGCTCGGTGTACTCCCTCGCCTGAAAAGTCCCGTCAGGTTGCGCGAACACCTCACGCCGCTCCGAGCGCAGCCCCACCACCTCGACCGGCTCACCGCTCTGGTCCGCCGCGGCCAGCGCAGCCGACTCCGTCCGGGCCGGGCCGGACGCCGCTATGGGCGCCTTATCGCCCGTACTGTCCGTTTCCGGACCCGGCGCGGCGCTCAACGTCAGCCCGGTCGCCACTACGGCCCCGGCAAGCGTCGCCGCCACGGCAGCGCGCAGCGCCACCCCACGTCCTGTACGTCTGGACAAGGTTCTGCTCTCTCCGGCCTGCCGCAACGCGTGAAGGAATGCAGAAGTACCGCGCTGGACCGCCATCACCGCACCACCGCGCCGAACGCCTTGCCACCGGCAGGAATCCCACCGGCGCCCGGCTTGTAACTCACCGTCGGAGCACCACCGTTGGCCACCTGCCACGAAAAGCCATGGACCGCCCGGGCCTCCGGCTCGCCATAGGGAACGCCGACATACAGCAGATCCGGTGTCGCACCCAGGCTCATCCCGGTGTACATGTGCGGCCCCGCCGCCTCACCCACGCCGTACCCGGGATCGACCCAGGAGTTGTCCGCGCCCGGTTCACCGACCATGGCCATGATCTGCACGCCTCCCTTCTCCAGGTCTTCCTGCTGCCACTCCTCGCCCGGCGCGCCGACCGCCAGACGGGTGGTGGTGGCCGTGCTCGTCGCGTTCGGTGAGGAGTTGACGGCCGCGAGCTGCTGCCCGAAGAAGTCACCCGCCTCGGACTCGCCCTCCATCTCACCGATGTCCTGGTCGACCCACGCGGTCTGCGTCGCCGTGCCCGAAGCCGTGAGCCGGAAGATGTGTACGCCGCCCGCGTCGGTCGTGGCGACCAGGTCCTCACCCGGCACGCCGACCGCCAACAGGGACTCAGTCGTACTGGTGGCACCGGACGGCCGGAAGGGAACCATCGCCAGCGCGGTACCGAACCGGTCCGCCGTCTCCCCCGCACCACTGATCGCGTCCTGGTCCTGCGCCAGACCGATCAACGGCTTGGGCGAGTTGGACACCAGCGTGTGGCTGAACACTGTCGCGGCACCGGCGAAGGTCACCGTGTCCAGCGCCTCCCCTGGAACCCCGACCGCAAGATGCGTCGGCGTCGCCGCGAGCGACGAACCGAACCGGTCGTCCTGCTCCGCGATGCCTGGCACGTCTCCGGCCACCACGGTGTCCTGCTGCACCGTCACTTTCGTCAGCGCGGTACCCGACAGGTAGAACACCGCCCCGGCGTCCGTGACGGTGCCGAGGTCCTCACCCGGGCCGCCGACCGCCAGGAACGGAACGCCACTCGACGACTTCCCCGCCGCGAGCGCGTAGCCGATCCAGTCCTCGTGCTCGGCCAGCCCCTCCAAGTGCTTGCCCTCGCCCTGGAGAATCTCCTTAACCGCCGGGCCCGCCCCCAGCCCGGCCGGCGCGCCGTAGAAGATCTGCACCGTTCCGGCGTCGCGGTAGTTCACCGCCGTCCCCGAGGCAGGCGTCACCGACAGGTCCTCGTACGGAATGCCGACCACAAGGTCACTGCAGCCGTCCAGATTCGCGTCGTACACCGCGAGGGAGTGCCCGAACCGGTCACCGTCCTCCGGCGCCCCGGGCGCGTTGGCCGAGTCCTGCGACAGCTCCAGGTTGCCCTCGCCGCTGCCATATACCACATGCACCGCACCGGCATCAGCATGCCCGGCGACCGTCGCCTCAGGATCGGCGATCGCCACATCCCGTTGTCCGTCGCCGTTGAAATCAGACTCCACACCCGACGGGCAGGCGACCGCCGCCACCGCTGAAGACGCCGAGCTCAGGCCCCCCGCGGCCAGCACGAGAGCTGCGCCCATGCCGAGCCAGCGTGCACGAATGCTCCCCATCTCCCACCCCTCGTACGTCACTTGTGAAAATTCTGTGACCGTATGGCGAGCGGACATTACCCCGAGTGATCATTTACTTGTCAAGATTTTGCTTGGAAGCGAGACCTCAATGACCGGTAAGTTGATGGAACTTGACCGGATCTCACCGAGGCGACCGACGCAGAGCCTGCCGCATGACTGCACGACCACAGCTCCGGACGGCCGGACGATATGCCCATATATCTCTGCTCTACGGCAGGTGGGCCTTCCGTTCAATTTCCCGTGCACCCGGGGGGAACGACAACGGGTACGAGGGTGCCCCGTTCCGCTGGGATGGCGAACGGCGCGAGTTGCTGCGTGCGGAGCTGGACGCCGTACTCTTCTCACGCCTACGGCCTTGGCCATGATGACGGTGAGTACGCACCGGAGACGCTCCCGACGGGTCAAAAGCACGACGAGGCCGTCTACAGCCTTCCGATCCCGGCCGAACAGTCACTTCGACCGCCCCAACGACCTGCATCACCACACCGGCGAAGTGGCACCCTGCGCCAGGCCGGCGATGGTGTCCCGCACCCGCGCCGGCTGAGCCGCGCGGTCAGACCTGCGCCGAGCCTCCGTCGACGAACCAGTCGGCGCCGTTGACGTAACTGGAGGCGTCCGAGGCCAGGAACGTCGCCACGGCGGCGATCTCGTCCGAGCGGCCGATCCTGCCGAGCGGCACCTGCGAGGCGAGTTGGTGGTCCGGGCCCACGGCGCCGATCAGGCCCGGGGTCTCGGTCGGGCCGGGGCTCAGCACGTTCACCCGGAAGTTGCGTTCCTGCGCGCTGAGCGCCCAGCTGCGCACCAGGTTGCGCACCGCTGCCTTCGATGCGCCGTAGATTTCCAGGCCCGGTGTGGTGCGGAGGGCGTTGGTCGATCCTGTCACCACGATCGAGGCGCCGTCCGACAGCAGAGGCAGCGCCTTCTGCACGGTGAAGATCGTGCCCTTCACGTTCGTGCCGAAGGTGGCGTCGATGGCTTCTTCTGTGATCTCACCGAGACGCTGGGGGACACCGCCGCCGGCGTTGGCGACCAGTACGTCGATGCGGCCCGCCTCCTCGCGCACGACCGAGTAGAGGTCGTCGAGGTCCGTCTGTACCGAAACGTCGGTCCGCACACCGGTGGCCGCCGACCCGATCTCGGCGACGGCCGCGTCGAGCGGCTCCTGACGGCGACCGGCCAGGAACACCCGTGCCCCCTCCGCGGCGAACCGCCTGGCGATGGCGAGCCCGATGCCGCTGCCGGCTCCGGTGACCACTGCCACCTTGCCTGCGAGTACTTGGTTCATCACGCGTCCACTCCTCAATTCTTGACCGTCCCGTCCAGAACGCTAACCGTTATGGACGAGACAGTCAAGAACGAGGGAGCCGCACCCGGGGCACGACCAGGAAGCTCGACGAGCAGCAGGTAGAGGATGGCGCCGCCGAACTGGCCAAAGCCGGCTGCGCCGGTGCTCGCCGAACTGCGCGGCATTGAAGCACTGGGCAAGGCCGGAGCGAGCGAGGAAGCGCTGACCGATATAGCCAGGACGGCACTTCCTGTCCTGCCCCGTCCCGCTCACCGACAGGGCATGAGGCAGGTCATGTACAGCAGAACAGGCCGCCAACAAGGCTTATGCGCCGACCGGTTGAGACGTCGAACCCCTCCCTCAACCGCACAGGAGCCTTGTCCGTTGCAGACGCCGACGTCATCATCCAATCAGTGGCCACTCTGCATGAGCTCTCTGAATGCACGACTGTAATAGGTGCGCTCCAAAGCATCCGGCGGATAGGAGAATTCAAGTATCGCCAAAGCATCATCAGAACAGCCTAGGAATTTCTGCATGGCCGCCAGCACCACGGGGCGCGGCCCCCGCGCAAATCCATCGCCCATATTACCCATGAGCGACCGAACGTTTTCGCGAACAAGCCCCTCCACCGAGCTTCTCGCATCCATATATGGGACTATCGAGGAATTTATCCAGCCCTTCAGGATATTAACCGAATCTCGAAGCTCACACTCATTACGGAATACTAAAACGGATGGGTTCCGCATGACTTGGTCGAGAACAGATCGTTCAACCACATCATTCCGCACCACATCTTCGGCGCCCTCCGGTAGCATCCTGCGAGCAACATCAGAAATACTGGCGTGCACGAATGAAACACTCAATGACACTTGAATTGAATCCGATGCATAACGAGGCCGAACAATAAGCTCGAAGTCAACTTTCTGCCTGCCCTCACCCCAGCGGCGAGAATATGAAACACTACGAGCCGCCCGTTTGAACCCTGCCACTTTCATGGAACCGTCAAGTTCATCAGCGAGGGCTTGACGGAGCCAAGCGAGCGCGGTGGCCCGCTCTGGACTCCGGACGCGAGAAAGATAGGCGGCGTACAGGTCGGATCGCATCACGTTATGTCTCCAACGCCGGCAGTGCTCGGAGCGATCGTAGTGTCACCCCTGCGCAGCGCCCCCCGAAGCACCCGGGCGCCGGTCGACGGCCGTCAGGTCGATCTCGATGTCGAAAGGTGCCGTGGCTTTGAGACGGTCGTGGAAGATGCCGGTGAGGCCGTACGACTTCGTGGCGGGGTCGAGTTCGTAGACGTAGACAACGGGGAGGCCCTTGTCCTCGTCCATCTCCACCCGCCAGAAGTGCGGTACCCCGGCCGCCGCGTACTTGCGGGGCTTGACCTCGTGGTCCCGTTGGCGGGAGTCGGGCAAGACGACTTCGGCCGCCAGGAGTACGTCCTCGGCCTTGAGCCAGGTCTGGTCGGGGGCCGTGGCCGCCTCCGCCGCGACCACCATCAGGTCTGGTTCCGGTCTGTTCCGACGGTCCAGCTTGACCGTGAACTCCCGATAGACGTCCAGGTGATCCGGCACCCGGTCCAGGAGGGCGTGTTCCAGGAGACTCAGCGTGCGTGAGTGGAATCGAGTCTGCGGAGTTCTGAAGACGAGGCCCCCGTCGATCAGTTCCGTGTGCGGCCGAAGGTCCGGAATCCGGTCGAGGTCGTCCGCCGTCCAGCCCTCGGCGGGCGGGATCGGCCGGCCGTACGCCAACTCGTCGTCGAGTTCGTCGTACCGCCCGTCCTTCGTACCGTCCTCCAGCCCATCCACCAGCCCGTCCTCGAATGCGGCTCCCCTTGGTACTTCCATGAGACGGAGTCTCGTTCGTTGGTTCGGCGCGCCCACGAGCAATGACCGCCCGCTCAGCCGAACGAGTGACCGACCCCCCGGACGCCACACGGGTGACCGCCCGGCCCTCTCCCCGCCGGCTCCCCCGCCCGCTCCGGTCCGCGGCCTAGCCTGACGGTATGTCAGACGATGAGTCGTACGAACTGCTCGGTTTCGACAACGTCCTTCTCCCGGTGGGCGACCTCGACGAGGCCGTGGACTTCTACCGGCGGGCCGGGTTCGCTCTCGGGTTCCGGCTCGACGAGGCCGGGATCGCGGGGCTGAAGGTCGGCAGGGAGACGCCCGGGGTGCTGCTGCGCCTGGAGGACGGGCTCGGGCACCGGCCGCCCGCCTGGGCCTCGCCCCGCGTGTGGATCGAGGTGCGGAACGCCAGGGGGAAGGCCGACGCCCTCGCCGCCGCCGGCGTGGAGCCCCTCGACGCGCCCCTCTCCGTGGCCACCGGCTGGACCGTCGAGATCGCCGACCCCTGGGGCAACGTCATCGGCTTCACGGACTACACCAAGCGGCCCGAGTTGGCACGCGCACACGCACGCGCCGACACCGACTGAGCCCCGCCCCCCCCCAGCCCAGCTCCAGCTCCAGGTGGCGAGGCGCACGTCACACCCGCGGCGCCCAGCAAGCGACTTGAACACGTTCAAAAACCCGTCTACATTCTCTCTCGACAGCGTTTTGAACGTGTTCAAGAAGTTGAGAAGAGGCGGGGACATGGACCTCACGGTCGTTGCTTATGTCATATATCTGCTGATCAGCGTCGCGCTGACGGTCTGGGTGGCGCGGACCCTCAGCCACAACGGGCGGATCTTCCTGGCCGACGTGCTCCACGGGAACGAGAAGCTCGCGGACGCCGTCAACCACCTTCTGGTGGTCGGCTTCTACCTGGTGAATCTCGGGTTCGTGGCGCTCTATCTCAACCAGGACGACGAGATCGCCGACGCCCGTGGCGTGTTCGAGGCCCTGTCGACGAAGCTCGGTGTGGTGCTCCTGGTCCTCGGCGCCATGCACCTGGGGAACGTGTACGTGCTCAACAAGATCCGGCGCCGGGGCCTGATGGAGCGCGAGCAGCTGCCGCCCGTGCCGCCGCAGGGCTGGGTCGCGCCGACGGCCGGCGCGTGACCGCGGTGGCCACCGCCGCCGGCCCGGACCGGGACGCCTCGCGCGTCCCGGTCCGCGGGCTCACCGTCCTGTACGACGCCGGGTGCTCGCTCTGCGCCTTCCTGCGCGACTGGCTCGTACGGCAGCCGCAGTTGGTGCCCCTGGAGCTGGTGGCCGCAGGGTCGCCCGAAGCCGCGCGCCGCTTCCCGGGGCTCGACCACGCCGCCACGCTGGAGGAGATCACCGTGATCGGTGACGGGGGCCAGGTCTACCGGGGCGCCTCCGCCTGGGTCGTCACCCTGTGGGCGCTCGCCGAGCACCGCCCGACGGCCCACCGGCTCAGCACCCCGGCCGGGGCCCGCCTGGCGCGGGGCGTGGTGCTCGCCGCCGCCAAGTGGCGCGGGGGGCTGTGGGCGCGCCGGGAGGGTACGTGGGGCGGGAGTACGTACACCGGGGCCGACGGGTGGACGTACGACCAGGCCGTGGGCTGGACCTACAACCCGCCCGCCTGCGCCGGCGGCGCCTGTCCGCCTCGTTAGGCTCTGTCCCGTGCCAGCAGCGAACGACAGTGCCCCGAGCCCGGGCGGTCCCGCGGCGTCCGGGAGTCCCGGCCCCTCGCGTACGCCCGCCAAGAGCGAGCAGACCCGGGCCCTCATCCTGGAGACGGCGATGCGCCTGTTCCAGGAGCGGGGTTACGAGAAGACAACGATGCGGGCCATCGCCCAGGAGGCCGGGGTCTCCGTCGGCAACGCGTACTACTACTTCGCCGGCAAGGAACACCTGATCCAGGGCTTCTACGACCGGATGGCCGCCGAGCACCGCCTGGCGGTCCGCGAGGTCCTCGACGGGGAGAAGGATCTGGAGGCGCGGATCGCCGGGGTCCTGAAGGCGTGGCTGGACGTGGCGACGCCGTACCACGAATTCGCGGTGCAGTTCTTCAAGAACGCCGCCGATCCGGACAGCCCGCTCAGCCCCTTCTCGCCCGAGTCGGAGCACGCGCGCGTGGAGGCCATCGGCGTCTGCCGCGAGGTGCTCGCCGGTTCCAAGGCCAAGGTGCCGGAGGAACTGCGGGAGGTACTCCCGGAGTTGCTGTGGCTCTCCCAGATGGGCCTGGTCCTGTACTGGGTCTTCGACCGGACGGATGGCCGTGAACGCAGCTACCGCCTCGCCGAACGCGGCGCCCGCCTCACCTCGCTCGGCGTCTCGCTGGCCCGTTTCCGCGTCCTGCGGCCCCTGGTCCGCGAGGTGCACGAACTGTTCACCGACTTCCTGCCGGGGATGACGAACTCCCTGCCGGACCCGGCCAAGAAGACCGGCCCGGCCAAGAAGACCGGCCGGGCCAAGGAGACCGGAACCCGACGCGGCGCCGCGAAGACCGACGCAGCGCCGCAATAAAGCCCGCCAAAAAATCCGGTGGCGGCCCGCGCCGCTTTCGCAAACCGCCACCGGAGCTTCGGAGGGCGCGGTCAGTTCACCGCGTCCACCTCGTCGTCCGCCAGCTCCACGTCGTAGACCAGCGGTTCCGCGCCGACCATCACATGGCGGGCCCTGGACGGGTGCTCCTCGGCCGTCACGGCCAGCAGGTACGAGCCCGCGGACGGGACCGAGACGATGTACGAGCCGTCGGCCAGCGACGTCACCCGGTCGAGCTGCCGGCCGCCCTTGGAGAGCAGGGTCAGCGCGGCGCCCTCGACGGGCGCGCCGTCCTGGGTGCGGACGAAGCCGTGGATCACGGTGGAACCGCCGCCGACACCGGGCGCGGGCGCCGGGGGCTCGGGGGCCTCCTCCTCGCGGGGCTCCACCGCCAGGTGCGGCAGCCGCTTCTCCAGGCCTGCGGGCAGCCACCAGTTGGAGTTCCCCAGGAGGTGCATCGCGGCCGGCACCAGGGCCGTACGCAGGATGAACGCGTCCAACGCGACCGCCGCCGCGAGCCCGATGCCCGCCATCGCGCCCTCCATGTCACCGCTGAGCACGAACGCGGAGAACACGCAGATCATGATCAGGGCCGCGCAGTTGATGACCCGGCTGGTCTCCGCGAGGCCGACCCGGACCGCACGCGCGTTGTCCTTCGTGTGCACCCATTCCTCGTGCATACGGCTCACCAGGAACACCTGGTAGTCCATCGAGAGCCCGAAGAGCAGGGACAGCATGATGACCGGCAGGAAGGCGGTGATCGGCCCCTCCTTGCCGAGGCCGAGGAGTCCCGCGCCCCAGCCCCACTGGAAGATCGCGACGATCACTCCGAAGGACGCCGCGGCCGCGATCAGGTTCATCAGGGCGGCCGTCAGCGGCACCACCAGGGAGCGGAAGGCCACCATCAGCAGCAGGAAGCCGAGCGAGATGATCGCCGCGACGAAGTAGGGCAGCCGGTCCCCCGTGACGGCCGCGAAGTCCTTGAAGACCGCGGTCACACCGCCCACATGGGCCTCGGCACCGGACGCCGGGATCACGCCGTCCCGCAGCCGGTCGATCAGCTGGTCCGTCTCCTCGGACTGCGGTGACGTGGTGGGCACGACCTGGATCACCGTGATGCCCTTGGCGGGCGGCGCGGCGGCGGCCTGGGCGACCCCCTCGGTCGAGCGGATCGTCGAGACGAGCGCGTCCACCTTCCCGGCGTCTCCGGCAGCACCGCCGTCCACGACCACCTGGAGCGGACCGTTGAAGCCGGGCCCGAAGCCCTCGGCCAGCAGGTCGTACGCCTGCCGTGTGGTGGTGGACTCCTGGTGGTTGCCCTGGTCGGTGGCGCCGAGCCGGATCGACAGGACGGGCAGCGCCAGGACCATCATCACGAGCAGCGCCCCGGCGGCGATCCACCGCGGCCGCTTCTGCACGTACCCGGACCAGCGGGCGGCGAGTCCGCTCGCCTCGGCCGGCTCCGGGCCCGAGGCGGCCAGCTTGCGGCGCTGCCTGCGGCTCAGCACCCGCACCCCGAGCAGCCCGAGGAGCGCGGGCAGCAGGGTGATCGCGGCGAGCACGCTCAGCACGACCGTCAGCGAGGTCGCGACGACCACACCGTCCAGGAAGCGCATGTTCATCACCAGCATGCCGGCGAGCGCGATGCACACGGTGCCACCGGCGAACAGCACGGCGCGGCCCGAGGTGTTGAGGGCCGTGACGGCGGCCTCCTCCGGCTTCATGCCGCGCAGGATGCCCCTGCGGTGCCGCGTCACGATGAACAGGGCGTAGTCGATGCCGACCCCGAGGCCGATCAACGAGCCGAGCAGCGGAGCCACTTCGGGTACGTCGGTGACATGGCTGAGCAGCGAGGTCGCCATCAGACCGGTGCCGAGGGCCGCGATCGCGACGACGAGCGGCAGCAGCATCGCGAAGAACGAGCCGAAGGCGAGGAAGAGGACGACCGCCGCGGCCACGATGCCGACCGTCTCGGCGATGCCGGTGGGCGGTTCCTGGGTGCGGGTGATCGCCTGGCCGCCCAGCTCCACCTGGAGCCCGGCGCGTTCGGCGTCCTGCGCCGTGTCGACGACGTCCTCCACGAGCGCCTTCGGCACACCGTTGGCCTGCTCGGTGAAGGTGACCTGGGCGTACGCGATCCGCCCGTTCTCGCTGATCTGGGTGGCCCCCTGGGCGGCGTACGGGCTGCTGACCTCGCCGACGCCCTTCATCCGCCCGATCTCCTCGATCGCGGGCTCGATCCGGGAGCGTACGGACGCGTCCCGCACCGTCCCCTCGTCGACCTTCCACACCACCGTGTCGGTGTCGCCCGACCGCTCCGGGAAGGCCTTCTCCATCAGGTCGTACGCGCGCGTGGAGTCCGTGTTCGGAAGGGTGAAGGTGTCCGCGTAGTTCGTGCCCGCGGCCGAGCCCGCGAAGCCCAGACCCAACACCGCCCCCACCCACAGAATCAGGACCACCAGCCGGTGCCGATAGCACCACCGTGCCAATGCCGTCACGCCTCAACGCTCCTTATCCGGTCCAACAGATGGTCCCCCAGGTCCTGCGGCTCAGCATCGGGCCGGCGCGGCCCCCAGGACATGACCGGGCCATGACTCACAAGGAACTCCAAGGCACGAGCCGGACCCGTTGTCGGTGCCCGCGCCGATACTGGGGGCATGACCGCTCACGAGGGGGCGACCGTACTGGTCGTCGAGGACGAGCCGAGCATCGCCGACGTCCTGACCATCGCCCTGCGCTACCACCGCTTCGAAGTGATGACGGCCGGGACCGTCCGCCAGGCACTGACCCTGGCCGAGCGCACCCGCCCGGACGCCGCACTCCTCGACGTGATGCTCCCGGACGGCGACGGCCGGGCACTCGGCCGCGAACTGCGCGCGAAGCAACCCGGCCTGGCCCTGGTGTTCCTCACCGCACGGGACGCGCCCACGGAGGTCGTCGGCGCGCTCTCCTTCGGGGACGACTACATCACCAAGCCGTTCAACATCGACGAGGTGATCGCCCGGGTCACCGCCGTGCTGCGCCGCACCCGCCCGGCCGACGTCCTCCCCGAGCGCCCACCGCTGCGCTACGGCGACCTGGAGCTGGACGAGACGACCTACTCGGTGCACCGCGCGGGCCGCACGGTCGAACTCACCCCCACGGAGTACGCGCTGCTGCGCTTCCTGGTGCGCAACGGCGGGCGGATCGTGCCCAAGGAGCAGCTGCTGCGGCACGTCTGGCAGTACGAGCACTCGGCGGAGTCGACCGTCGTGGAGACGTACATCAGCTATCTGCGGCGCAAGCTCGACACCCTGGGCGCCCCGGTGATCACGACCCGGCGCGGCGTCGGATACGGGCTCGCATGATCTTCCGGCACCGCCGGAGCCGCGGTATCCACTCGCTGCGCGGCCAGCTGACCCTGGCCAACGTGGCGCTGCTGGCGCTCGGCATCGTCATGGCGACGGCGGTGAGCCTGATGGGCATGCGGTACTACCTGCTCGACCAGGTCGACTCCGAGCTGCTCAGGATGCGGGACTCGCTGAAGAACACGCAGCTGACGGCGCGGCAGATGGACTCGCTGAGCACGCTGGCCTTCATCCGCGACGGAAACGTGCCGGAGGCGGACGGCCCGCCGGACGCGGACTCGCTCTACGCGGTGGTCGACTCCGAGGGAAGGCCCCGCTCGTTCGGCAGCCTCGAACCGACCGCGCACCAGCGGGCCCTCGCCGCCGAGGTGGGCGATCCGCGCTCGGTCACCGGCGACGCGGACCCGCGTGACGTGACGGTCGACGGTTCGCCGTTCCGGGTCGTCGGTGTCTCGCTGCACGACGGCACCGTCGTCCTCGTCGCCGGCTCGACCGACGCGCTGCACAAGGGAATGGCCAAGGCCCTCAAGTTCGATCTGTTCTTCGGAGTCCTGCTGCTGACGCTGCTCGCCGTCCTGACGATGTTCAGTCTGAGCCGGCGGCTGCGGCCCCTGGAGGACATGGTGGAGACCTCGTCGGCGATCGCCGAGGGAGACCTGGCCCGCCGCGTGCCGTCCAGCCACCACCCCACCCAGGAGGTCGAGCAGCTGCGGCTCGCCCTCAACTCGATGCTCCACCAGGTCGAGTCGGCGTACCGCACCCGCGAGCGCAGCGCGGCCCAGCTGCGCCGCTTCGTCGCGGACGCCTCGCACGAACTGCGTACGCCGCTGTCGGCGATCCGCGGCTACCTCCAGCTGTACGACAAGGGCATGCTGCGCGAGCCCACGGAACGCAAACGTGCCTGGGACCGGATGACCGGGGAGGCCGACCGCATGGCCCGCCTCGTCGACGAACTGCTCACGCTGGCCCGCCTCGACCAGCGGCCCGAGCTGCGCTTCAAGAACGTCGATCTGAGCCGCCTGGTGCGCGACGCGGCCGAGGACCTGCGGGCCCAGCAGCCCGGCCGCCCGGTGTCGGTGAGCGCCGCCGGAGCCCTCCTCGTACGCGCGGACGAGTCGGGCCTGCGCCAGGTCCTGGGCAACCTGCTGGCCAACATACGTACCCACACGCCCGCCGACATTCCCGTCACCCTCGATCTGGCGCGGGACGACTCGGGCGTACGCCTCTGTGTCGCCGACAAGGGCCCGGGGCTGGCGGAGGAGGACGCCGCGCGCGTCTTCGACCGCTTCTTCCGGGCGGGCGGCGGCGCGGGCAGCGGCCTGGGCATGGCCATCGTCCAGGGCGTGGTGAAGGCCCACGGAGGCGACGTGACGGTACGGACGGCGCCGGGCGAGGGCCTGGCGGTGACGGTGACCCTGCCGGCGAAGTCGTGCCCCGCGTAGGGCTCCCGACCTGGGCAGGCGTCAGGCCTGCTTGGAGGCCAGTTCCACGACGGTGATGTCGGACGGCGCCCCCACCCTGGTGGGCGGCCCCCAGGCACCGGCGCCCCGGGACACGTACAGCTGTGTGTCGCCGTAGCGTTCCAGACCCGCGAGGGTCGGATTGGCCAGGTCCGCGATGAAGTTGCCGGGCCAGAGCTGCCCGCCGTGGGTGTGCCCGGAGAGCTGGAGGTCGACTCCGTGGTCCACGGCGTCGTGGATCTGCACCGGCTGGTGGGCGAGCAGGACACACGTCCGGCTCCGGTCGCGGTCCCCGAGGGCCTTCGCGAAGTCGGGCCCCTGTCCCTCGTCCTCGCCTGCCACGTCGTTGACGCCGGCGAGGTCGAAGTGGGCCAGTTCGGTGCGGGCGTTCTCCAGCGGGCGCAGCCCCAGTTCCCGTACGCGCTCGACCCATTCCTCGGCGCCGGAGAAGTACTCGTGGTTGCCGGTGACGNNCGGCGCGGCGGCGGGTCCGAGGTCCTTCACACTGCCGTCGACGAGGTCGCCGACGACCGCGATCAGGTCGGGCTGGGTCGAGTTGATCGTGTCGACGACCTTCTGGGCGAACCCGCGCCCCAGTACGGGCCCGAGGTGGATGTCGCTGACGACGGCTATCCGGTACCCGTGGGCGGACCTCGGGAGCTTGGCCAGTGGAACGGTGACCCGCTTCACCTTGGGCCCGTTCAGGACGCCGTACGTCCCGTAGCCCACGGTGCCCACGGCGGCGACCGCGGCGGCCCCGCCCACGACACGCGAGACGAAGAGACGGCGGGAGGGGCCCGCGGCCACGGGCGTCGGCTCGGCCCCGGCCTCGGCTACGGCGGCGGAGGTGGAGGTGGAGGTGGA
>NZ_LIPP01000350.1 GCF_001418335.1 Streptomyces aurantiacus
AAACGCCGGACGGGCTGAAGAGCCAGGGGCGCGGGGAACTGCGCGACCAGCCCCCGCCCCTCCGGGGTTACGCCAACTGTGGGGCGGTCGGCTTGTTTTCGGGGCGGGGAAGCTGAACCTGCGGCAGCATCGGGGCGTGTTGGGTACCGGGGCGTTGCGGGCGCATCTGCTGGCGGCGAGGCTGGCCGGGACTGTGGCCACCTCGCGTGAAGTGAGTCTCAGGAGTTATCGGCTGTTCGCGGCTCGGGACCCGCGAGTGACGATCGGACTCGATCCCGAACGAACGTGGAAGCAGCATGATCTGATCGCTTTGATGGCGGACAGGTGTGGCGTATCGGACGATCCGCGGCATACGTCCGGGCCCGATGTGATCGACCCCGAGCGGACTCTCGCGGCGCTCGACGCCTTCGCGGAGCGGCTCGCGGAGGCCGCGCGGAACCGTTCGCCGGTACTGCTCGGCACCGGACATCCGCACCGGCTGATCGGTTTCTACGCCGCCCTCGCGGACGCTCTGTCGGCGGCAGGATGTGTCGTCCTCACCCCCGCGCATGGTGACCGTGTCGACATAACGACCCGGTTCGGTCTACGCACGTACAACCTTGACTACGTACGAGGGGTCGCGCTGGTGCGTGCGCCCGGGGTGCCGGGCGCCGGTCGCGGGGCCGGTGTGCACACGCACTCGCCTCTCCCGGTTCGTGCCGCTCTGGCCTCCGCGGCGGACGCCGGCGGGCCTCTTCCGGAACTCGTGGTGGGAGACCACGGATGGGTCTGCGGAGCAGGTCAGCTGGGGTTCGAGGCCATCGGTCTGGGTGACACCGACGATCCCGCGCTGTTCGTCGGAGAGGCGGAGGGGCGGGTGTCCGTCGTCGTTCCACTTGATGACGCTGTGCGGTCTGATTACTACCGACCGCTTACTCGCTATGTACTCAATCGAGCGTGTCTGTCACAGTAGGCCGCCGATGGGGGCTCCTCTTCCCCACTCGCATCACCCGCCCCTACTCTGGGGAGTGAGCACGCAACGACGAAGTGTCACTGGAAGGGGAAGCCGGTGACCGTCGAGTGCGGAAGGTTCAGGTGTGTCATGGCTGCTGGCGAGAGGCCTCTGAACGAGGTGCAGTTCCTTACCGTGGCGGAAGTCGCCTCGGTGATGCGAGTGTCGAAGATGACCGTGTACCGCTTGGTGCACAGCGGTCATCTGCCCGCGATCCGGGTGGGGAGGTCGTTCCGCGTCCCGGAGCAAGCGGTTCACGAGTACCTTCGCGAGTCCTACGTGGGGGTGGAGACAGCCTGACGGCGGTCCGGGGGAGTCCCGGGACGGCTCGGTCGCGTCTCCGGGATTTCGCCCGGATCCCCTCGATTACGACCTCGGCGCTCAGACGGGTAGGCTGGCCCCTCATAAGTCGTGTGGGCCCATGCAGCCCAGCAACGAGTAAAGAGAAGTGAGCGAGGGTAGTCGTGGGCTCTGTTATCAAGAAGCGGCGTAAGCGGATGGCCAAGAAGAAGCACCGCAAGCTGCTCAAGCGCACTCGCGTTCAGCGTCGCAACAAGAAGTAGTCGCGGCAGACGGCGGTCGCCCACCACGCGGAAGCGGGGCGTGGGCGACGCCGCCGACAGTGCGCTCTGTGGCCCCCCACCGGTCAGGTGGGGGGCCACAGCCGTATCCGCCCGCTGACGTCGGCGTGCGTCCGGCTGTGTGAACGCTGTGCGTATGGCTGGGTGTACGTCTGTGCGGCGAATGGCTTGGTCCGGTCGTATGTCCGGGTGGGCCGACACTTCGGTGCATCATGCAGCCGTCACGGCGCGACACCGACCCGCTAACGTGACCGGCACGGGGAACACGGCAGAGTACGAGCAGGATGTCGTCGACGGCTGGAAGGAAGGCGCTGATCTTGGGGAAGGTCGTGCTCGTGACCGGAGTGGCCCGTCAGCTGGGGGGCCGGTTCGTACGACGGATCCAGCGTGACCCCGAGGTGGACCGGGTGGTCGCCGTGGACGCGGTCGCGCCGGAGCACCACCTGGGCGGAGCGGACTTCGTACGGGCCGACATAAGGCAGCCCACCATCGCCAGGCTGTTGGCCGAGCACTCCGTGGACACGGTGGTGCACATGGACGTGACGGGCACCCCGCTGGGCAGCGGAAGCCGGGCCTCGGTCAAGGAGAACAACGTCATCGGCACCATGCAGCTGCTCGGTGCCTGCCAGAAGTCGCCGACGGTCACGCGGCTGGTCGTGAAGTCCAGTACCAACGTCTACGGCTCGGCGCCCCGCGACCCGGCCGTCTTCACCGAGACGACCCCGCCCAAGTCGCTGCCCAGCGGCGGCTTCGCGAAGGACACGGTCGAGGTCGAGGGGTACGTACGAGGGTTCGCGCGGCGCCGGCCCGACGTCGCCGTGTGTGTGCTGCGGTTCGCCAACATCCTCGGGCCGAGCGCGGACACACCGCTCGCCGCGTACTTCTCGCTGCCCGTGCTGCCGACCGTGTTCGGCTACGACCCGCGGCTGCAGTTCGTGCACGAGGACGACGTGATCGAGGTACTGCGGATCGCCTCGCACGAACCCGCGCGGGGCACGCTCAACAGCGGCACGTTCAACATCACCGGCGACGGCGTGCTGCTGCTCTCGCAGTGCGCGCGCAGGCTGGGCCGGCCCACGGTCCCGCTGCTGATGCCCGCGATCAGCTGGGTGGGCTCGGCACTGCGTACGCTGGGCATGACGGACTTCTCGCCCGAGCAGTTGAGGCTGCTCACCCATGGCCGGGTCGTGGCGACGAACCAGATGCGCGAGACGCTCGGTTACCGGCCGAAATTCACCACGGCGGAGACGTTCGCGGACTTCGCCCGCAACCGGGGCCCCGGACTGCTGCCACCCGAGGTCCTTGCGGGGGCGGTCGACCGGATCGCCGAGCTGCCCGCACTGGGCGGTGGCCACCCCCCGACGCAGAGCGCCAACTGAGGAGCGCATCAACGATGGCGGACGCCAAGGTCATTCCGTTCGACGACGACCGGTCCCGCGGGAGTGCCGTACAGCGGCCGTCGCGGCGCCGGAGCGGGGGGAGCAGGCGCAAGGGCGAGCCGGCGGCGGTTCATGAGGTCCAGCCCCTGCCCGCAAGAACGATTCCGCAGGATGATGTGCCTGTGACGCGTGAGGAACCGGCCACTGGACCGGCCACTGGACCGGCTGCTGAACCGGCGGCCGAGTCGGTCGCTGCGGAGAAGGGATCGGGCGGCGATGGCTGGGAGCGGCGGGTCGCCGGCGGTCTGTCGTTCCTGCGGCGGCGCCTGACGGGTGAGTACGACGTCGATGACTTCGGTTACGACCAGGAGCTCACCGAGCAGGTCCTGATGTCTTTGGTGCGCCCCCTCTACGAGAAGTACTTCCGCGTGGAGGTGAAGGGCATCGAGAACATCCCGGCGGAGGGCGGGGCGCTGATCGTCGCCAACCACTCGGGGACGGTGCCGCTGGACGGCCTGATGATGCAGGTCGCGGTCCATGACAACCACCCGGGGAACCGGCACCTGCGGCTGCTCGCGGCCGACCTGGTCTTCATGCTGCCCGTGGTCAACGAGCTGGCCCGCAAGGCCGGTCACACCCTCGCGTGCGCGGAGGACGCCGAACGGCTGCTGCAGCGGGGCGAACTGGTCGGTGTGATGCCGGAGGGATTCAAGGGCATCGGCAAGCCGTTCAGCGAGCGCTACAAGCTCCAGCGCTTCGGCCGCGGCGGCTTCGTGTCGACCGCGCTCCGTCAGGGCACCCCGATCATCCCGTGCTCGATCGTGGGCGCCGAGGAGATCTACCCGATGATCGGCAACGCGAAGACCCTCGCGCGGCTGCTCGGGTTCCCGTACTTCCCGATCACGCCCACCTTCCCGTGGCTCGGCCCGCTGGGCGCGGTTCCGCTCCCGACCAAGTGGACGATCCAGTTCGGCGAGCCGATCCGCACGGACGGCTATCCGCCGGAGGCGGCCGAGGACCCGATGCTGATGTTCAACCTGACGGACCAGGTGAGGGAGCAGATCCAGCACACGCTCTACAAGCTGCTGGTCCAGCGGCGTTCGGTGTTCTTCTGAGATCCGATGAGATCCGATGGATGACGGCGTATGCGTACGAAGGTGGGGTGCCCCTTTTTGAAAAGGGGCACCCCACCTCCGTATCGGCCGGACAGGGCCTGGCCGGCCCGGTCGGTCCAGTCGGTCTAGTCGGTGTCCTGGCTGTCGATGCCCAGGCCCGGGAGCAGGCCCGGGAACAGGGGCGGCAGGGTCACGTCCGGCTCGGGTGACGGCGTGTCCTTGTTCTTGTTCTTGTCCTTGTCCGGCGGGGTGGGGCTGGTGTCGTCCTCGGGCGGGTCGAGGAGGCCGCCCGTGTTGCCGCCGAGCAGGCCGTCGTCCTCGCTCTTGGACGTGGACGGCTCGGGGTTGCCGGTGCCGGCTCCGGGCCCGTCGGACGAGTCGCCACCGGTGGCGCTGGGCGAGGCCGGGCGGTCCGAGCCGGACGAGCCGGTGGAGTCCGAACCGGCGCCGCGGTGCCGGCCGGTGCCTTCCGGAGCGGGCGGCTGCGGGAGCAGCGCGCGCAGCGGGTCGACCTCTTCCTCTATGGCGTCGAAGACCGAGCTGACCTGGCGGCTGACGTCGCCGAGCTGGACGGGCAGCCGGTCGCGCAGGGTGCCCCAGGCGTCGCGGTGTGACTGGGAGAAGGCGGACAGGGCCTGGATGGGGCCCAGGGAGTCCGGGTCCCGCTCATAGGCGTCGTGCAGCAGGCGGTGGCCCTCGGAGGCGTCGTGCCGCATGCCGGACAGTGTGCGTCGGATCTCGCCCAGGGACTCGTGGTCCAGCGGGCCGGTACGGTCGCGCTCCATCAGGCGGCGCGCCTCGCTCAGCCGGGTGGAGGCCTGGTCGAGGTAGAGCTCGCCGCGGTTGTTGTCGCCGTCGGCCATGCCCAGCTTGAGATCCTCCATGCCGCGCTTGAGCCCGTAGAGCGAGTCACCGGGCAGGGCGTCGGAGCTGGCGGCGGCTACCCCGCCGAAGGCTCCGGCGGCCACACCCACGGTGAGCCCGCCCGCGGCGAGACCCTTCGACAGCCGGGAACGCGGCCGCAGTTTCCCCAGCCCGGTCGCCCTGTGCGCGCCCCTGCCCCGATGGGACCGCTGCTCGGGCACCGAAGAGCCCGCCGCTTCGCCTCCTGCGGCTGTGCCCTCCAGCAGCATGGCCTCCATCGCGGCCACCAGCTGCGCTCTCTGGACGACCTTGACCTCGGGGTCCATCTCCGGTTGGGGCAGCTCGCCGAGGCCGGTCGCCAGGGACAGCATCCGGCTCTGCTCGGGCCGGTCCGCGACGGCCGGAGCAGGTCCTTCGGACTGCTCGGCCGCCGTGTCCCTGTCGGACTGCTCCTCCAGGGCCTGGGCGAAGGCGTTCGTCCGCCGGTGCGCCGATACGTTTGCGATCACTGGCGGCACCTCCTCTCGTCATGACGGTCGGCTCCCCAGGGGGTCCTGGGGGTCGCACCCGTGACCACGACAACTCGATCGAGTGATCGAAGACGGTCAGGGTGTGACCACAGGGAGCCTGTATCCCGCACAACGAGCGGCTCGGCACTTGGGTTACGGACGACGGATGATCGGACCGCGAAGTCAACCGACTTTCACGGATGGTGAGTTGAGCGTCGCTGAGCGTATGGGTTCGTACGGGGTCGTACCGGGGGCCGGTCCGGCCGCGTGGCGTGGAGCCTGTGCGGTACGGGGGTCTCAGCGGACGTCTCAGCGGGCGTATCGGTGGGCGTCTCAGCGGGCGTCTTCCGGGAGGAGCCGGGCCAGGGTGCGCACCGCCCGGTACTGGAGGGTCTTGATCGCGCCCTCGTTCTTGCCCATGACACGGGCGGTCTCGGCGACCGAAAGGCCCTGGAGGAATCGCAGGGTCACGCACTCCTGCTGTTGGGGATTGAGGCGGCGTACGGCGTCCAGCAGCGCCGCGTTCGAGAGGGACTCCAGGACGGAGTCCTCGGGGGAGCGTGCGACCTCGTTGGCGTCGAGCATTTCGCCGGTGGTCACTTCGAGCCGGAAGCGGCTCGACTTGAAGTGGTCCGCGACGAGGTTGCGGGCGATGGTGACCAGCCAGGCGCCGAAGTCACGGCCCTGCCAGGTGAACGTTCCGATGCGGCGCAGTGCGCGCAGGAACGTCTCGCTCGTGAGGTCTTCCGCGGTCGCCTTCCCGCCGACGCGGTAGTAGATGTAGCGGTACACAGTGTCGCTGTACTGGTCGTAGAGCCGGCCGAAGGCCTCGGCCTCACCGGCCTGTGCGCGCTCCACGAGGTCCATCATCCGGGCGCTGTCACTGTCTGCGGCCGGACGGCGTGCGGGGGTGGTCGACGCGCTCGAACGTCCTCGTCTGCCGACCGCCGCGCTGCCGTCGGCCAGTGCGTAGCACGGGCCGACGGGCGCGACGGAGACAGTGAGGGCGGGGACGGCGTACGCGGTGGGGACGAAGCCGCGCAGGCGGTCGAGGACCGTCGCGCGCAGCGTAGCCAGGCCCGAGGCGTCAACCCCGACGTGTGGGTACACGGGACTCCCAGAGGCAGAGCTTCCATCACGTGCAGTGCAGGACCGTTCACTCGTCGTAGCGAAGAGTGGGGTCCGTTATGCGTCTGAGGAGAATAACGCTTCGTACAGGGAGTGCTACACCCAGTTGCTCAAATCATCGATTACGTCGCTTCTGTAACCGAATGACACCTGATCAAGTGCGGGGTAGTGACCGGTTGTTGACCGATTCGGCCCGCGTTAGGTCTGAGTCCGGGGCGTGTTGTGGCCGGGTGCCGTCAACGCGACGGGCGCTCCGACGGGGCGCGGGGAACCGGGGCGCGGGGAACCGCGCGCTCAGCGACGACGGCGGTGCAGGGCGATCGCCGCGGCGGTACCGCCCGCCACGGCGCCGACCCCGGCAGCCGCCGGGATGCCGACCTTCGCGGCCTTGCGGCCCGTGCGGTAGTCGCGCAGCCGCCAGTCGAGGGTGCGGGCGTGCTTGCGGAGCTTGGCGTCCGGGTTGATCGCGTAGGGGTGCCCGACCAGCGACAGCATCGGGATGTCGTTGTGCGAGTCGCTGTACGCGGCGCAGCGGCCGAGGTCCAGGCCCTCCGCGGCGGCCAGGGCGCGTACCGCCTCCGCCTTGGCGGGGCCGTGCAGGGGTTCGCCGACGAGCTTGCCGGTGTAGACGCCGTCCACCGATTCCGCGACCGTGCCGAGCGCGCCGGTCAGGCCGAGGCGGCGGGCGATCACCGTGGCGATCTCGACGGGGGCGGCCGTGACGAGCCACACCTTCTGGCCCGCGTCCAGGTGGGCCTGGGCCAGGGCACGGGTGCCGGGCCAGATGCGCTCGGCCATGTACTCGTCGTAGATCTCCTCGCCGATCGACATCAGTTCGGCGACGCGGTGGCCCTTGACGATGGACAGCGCCGAGTCGCGGGCGTCCTGCATGTGCTCGGGGTCCTCGACGCCGGCCAGCCGGAACCAGGCCTGCTGCCAGGCGAACCGGTACAGCTCGCGCGACTCGAAGAACTTCCGCTTGTAGAGGCCACGGCCGAAGTGGAACAGCGCGGCGCCCTGCATCACGGTGTTGTCCAGGTCGAAGAACGCGGCGGCCCGGTCGTCGCCGTGGACCGGGAAGTCCGGTTCGGCGCCTTCGGGCGCGGCTTCGTGCGCGAGCTCCTCCAGTTCCTGGGAGGTCTTGCGCGCTGCCTCAGCCGAGGCCTCGCCTGCCAGCACGCTGCGCGCGGTCGCGGAGCGCCTACGGGGAGTGAGCCATCCGAGAGCGGCCATGGCGTGAGCATAGCCAGTTTGTTCGGTACTTCTGGCGTCGGGAGGTTTGGGGACTGTGAACTCTCTGCGACGCGTTGTCGCGGGGCGCGGGAGAATGCGGTGTATGAGTGCTGAGAAGAAGGTGCCGTCGGAGCGGCTGGTCACGTTGATCGGGAAGCCCGACTGTCATTTGTGTGAAGACGCACAGGGAGTTGTGGAGAAGGTCTGCGGTGACCTCGGAGTTCCCTGGGAGAAGAAGGACATCACCCAGGACCCGGAACTGCACCGGGAGTACTGGGAACAGATCCCGGTCGTGCTGGTGGACGGGGCCCAGCACACGTTCTGGCGGGTGCACGAGGAGCGGCTGAGGCGGGCGCTCACGACATAGCCGTGGCCGGTGGGTCGCGGGAGTAATCGGACCGTGGCCTGACCGAGCAGTCCAACGGGGCCGGAAAGTCACTTAGGATCGAGGGCGATTCGGACTCGGGGGCGGGGATCGTAGAGGAGAGTGTGCGGTTTTGCCCCCAAGAAGTGAGGAACGAAGGTGCGTGTGCGCCGGTTCCGTACGGGTACGCCGGGGGTGCGTGACCCCGGTCACGTTGGCCGGGCAAATCGGACACCATCTTTGTGCACGCGTTCACAAAGACATAGCCTGCATTCGACGGGGCGGTCCAGGTACATGTGACCGCCTGCAGCCCCGCGCTACCCGCAGGAGCACCGTGGCAACTGGCCGAACTCACCGAACGGCGACCCGCAGCCGAGGGATTCCCGAGGCCACCGTCGCCAGGCTTCCGCTGTATCTCCGCGCCCTCACCGCACTGTCGGAGCGCTCGGTACCCACGGTCTCCTCCGAGGAACTCGCGGCCGCGGCGGGGGTCAACTCCGCCAAACTGCGCAAGGACTTCTCGTACCTCGGGTCGTACGGCACGCGCGGTGTGGGCTATGACGTCGAATACCTCGTCTATCAGATCTCCCGCGAACTGGGCCTGACCCAGGACTGGCCGGTAGTGATCGTCGGTATAGGAAATCTCGGCGCGGCCCTGGCCAACTACGGCGGGTTCGCCTCACGCGGATTCCGGGTCGCGGCGCTGATCGACGCCGATCCGGAGATGGCGGGGAAGCCTGTCGCCGGCATTCCCGTGCAGCACACCGACCAGCTGGAAAAGATCATCGACGACAACGGTGTGTCGATCGGTGTCATCGCGACCCCCGCCGGGGCAGCTCAGCAGGTCTGCGAGCGGCTCGTCGCCGCCGGTGTGACCTCCATCCTGAACTTCGCGCCGACCGTCCTGTCCGTGCCGGACGGCGTCGACGTGCGCAAGGTCGACCTCTCCATCGAGCTGCAGATCCTCGCCTTCCACGAGCAGCGCAAGGCCGGCGAGGAGGCCGACGCGCAGGCCGACGCCGTGCTCGCGGCCGAGGCCGCGGCGGCCGAGAAGGCCGGTAAAGGGCCCGACGGGGACGTCCCCGCCGTGATGCCGGCATGAGCCTTCTCGTCGTCGGGCTGAGCCACCGCAGCGCTCCGGTCAGCGTCCTGGAACGCGCGACGCTGTCCGCGGACGCCCAGACCAAGCTGCTCCAGGACACCGTCGCCGCCGAACCGGCCACCGAGGCCGCGGTCCTCGCCACCTGCAACCGGATCGAGCTGTACGCCGACGTGGACAAGTTCCACGCCGGTGTCGCCGAGCTCTCCACGCTGCTCGCGCAGCACAGCGGCGTAGGGCTCGACGAGCTCACGCCCTATCTGTACGTGCACTACGAGGACCGGGCCGTCCACCATCTCTTCTCCGTGGCCTGCGGGCTGGACTCGATGGTGATCGGCGAGGGGCAGATCCTCGGCCAGATCAAGGACGCGCTCGCCACCGCGCAGGAGCTGCACTCGGCCGGACGGCTGCTGAACGACCTGTTCCAGCAGGCGCTGCGGGTCGGCAAGCGGGCCCACTCCGAGACCGGTATCGACCGGGCCGGGCAGTCCCTGGTGACCTTCGGCCTGGAACAGTTCGCCGGTGGTGCCACGGTCGACGCCTGGGCCAGGGACAAGCAGGTCCTCGTGATCGGCGCGGGCTCGATGTCCTCGCTCGCCGCGGCCACCCTCGCGCGCGCCGGAGTGGCCGAAGTGGTCGTCGCCAACCGGACGTTCGACCGGGCCGAGCGGCTCGCCACGCTGCTCGTGGACCAGTACGGACAGCGTACGGACGAGCGGAGTTCGGACGCGCAGGGCGGCTCGGGGCTGCTCGCCCGAGCGGTACCGATCGACGCGGTCGCGGGTGAATTGACACGTGCCGACGTCGTCGTGTCGTGCACCGGTGCGACCGGTCTCGTCCTCACGGCCGAGGTCGTCGCCGCGGCGATGGAGGGCCGGAGCCGTACGGCCTCGCCGTCGGTCGCCGGCAACGGCAGGGGCGACGGCGCGCGCCGTACCACCGGCGGTTCCGGTTCCGGCCCTGGTTCCGCCCACGCCGCCGCTTCCGCCGTACGGGACGAACTGTCGCCCACCGCCGTCGGCACCGAGGAGAACTGCCCCCTCGACCTCTCCACCGTGCAGGGCACCGCCGGGTTCTCCGTGCTCGGTGAGGCCGCCGTGGCCGGAATGGCCGCGGCCGAGCTGGAACAGCACGCCGCCTGGGTCGACAAGGGAGCGTCGGCCACCGGTTTCGCCGAGCAGGACGACCCCGCCGCCGAGGCCGAGGCCATCGCGGCCCTCGCCGCCGCCGCGGCCACCCTCGGACGGGTGCCCGAGTGGCGCCGGCCCGAGCCCGTCGCCGAGATGCCCCGGCCCGCGCCCGTGCTCTCGCTGCTCGACCTCGCCATGCCCCGTGACATCGATGCGGCCGCGCACCGGCTGCCCGGGGTACGCCTTGTGGACATCGAGTCCCTCGCCGAGGAGTCCGCCGACGCCCCCATGGCCGCCGACGTGGACCAGGTGCGGCGCATCGTGTCCGACGAGGTCGCCGCCTTCGGCGCCGCTCAGCGGGCCGCGCACATCACTCCGACCGTCGTGGCGCTGCGGACGATGGCGGCCGAGGTCGTCGCGGGCGAGATCGCCCGGCTCGACGGACGGCTGCCCGGCCTCGACGACAAGCAGCGCGGCGAGATCACCCAGACCGTGCGACGCGTGGTGGACAAGCTGCTCCACGCGCCGACCGTACGGGTCAAGCAACTGGCCGCCGAGCCCGGCGGTGCCGGGTACGCGGACGCGCTGCGGACCCTGTTCGACCTGGACCAGGAGACGGTCGCCGCCGTCTCGCGGGCCGACGAAGCCGCTGATGGCAGCGACGCCCGTGGTGTCACCGACCGCGGCGCCGACTTCAGCAGCACACGCTTCGACAGCAAGATCTTCGAACGCGACAACCGCGACAACTTCGACAGCAGCAGTAACTTCGAGAGCGCCGAAAACCGAGGGCGAGCATGACTGAGCAGGCACTGAGGCTCGGGACCAGGCGGAGCAAGCTCGCCATGGCCCAGTCCGGGCAAGTGGCGGACGCCGTGAGCCAGGTGACCGGGCGGTCCGTCGAACTCGTGGAGATCACGACCTACGGGGACACGTCCCGCGAGCACCTCGCGCAGATCGGCGGCACGGGCGTCTTCGTGACCGCCCTGCGGGACGCGCTGCTGCGCGGCGACGTGGACTTCGCCGTGCACTCCCTCAAGGATCTGCCGACCGAGCAGTCCGACGACCTCGCGCTGGCCGCGGTGCCCGTCCGCGAGGACCCGCGTGACGTGCTGGTCGCACGGGACGGCCTGACGTTCGCCCAGCTGCCGGACGGCGCGCGGATCGGTACCGGCTCGCCGCGCCGCATGGCCCAGCTGAACGGCTACGCGCGCGACCACGGGCTGACGATCGAGACCGTGCCGATCCGCGGCAACATAGACACCCGGATCGGTTTCGTACGCAGTGGTGAGCTGGACGGCGTCGTACTGGCCGCCGCCGGACTGCACCGCATCGGCCGGATCGACGAAGTGACCGACTTCCTGCCGGTCGACACAGTTTTGCCTGCCCCCGGTCAGGGGGCCCTCGCGATCGAGTGTGCCGCGGACAACGCGGATCTCGTCGCTGCGCTCGCCGAGCTCGACGACCCGCTCACCCGGGCCGCCGTGACCGCCGAGCGGTCCCTGCTCGCCGCCCTGGAGGCCGGCTGCAGCGCACCCGTGGGTGCGTTCGCCGACGTCCTGGCCGACGGGCAGATTGTCAAGGAAATGCGCCTGCGCGGCGTCGTCGGCACGACCGACGGCTCGACGCTGGTGCAGTTGTCCACCACCGGTCCCGTGCCCGAGACACATGACCAAGCAATGGCGCTCGGCCGTGAACTCGCCGCCGAGATGCTTGCCAAGGGCGCGGCCGGTCTGATGGGGGAGCGAGAACATTGAGCCCCACCACCCTTCCCGTCGGCCTCGAACACGGGCACGTCACCTTCCTCGGTGCCGGACCCGGTGATCCTGGACTGCTGACTCTGCGCGCCGTGGAGGCGCTGGGGAACGCGGATGTCCTGGTCGCCGAACCCGAAGTGCTCGACGTCGTCCGCACGCACGCCAGACGAAACGTCACCGTGCTCGACACCGAACCGGGCCCGAGCCCGGACACGCCTCAGCTAAAGGTAGTTGACGGAGTGTCAGCCACCTCTGGCGTCCCCGCGTCGAAGGACGCGGCCAATATTGTCATGGAGGCCGCGAGGGGCGGCAGGCGGGTCGTCCGTGCGGTCTCGGGTGACCCCGGGCTCGACGCGTACGCCGCCGGAGAGATGCTCGCCTGCGCCGCCGCAGGGGTGCCGTTCGAGGTCGTTCCCGGTGTCGCCGCCGCTGTGGGTGTGCCCGCGTACGCGGGTGTGCCGTTGCGGGACGCCGAGGGCGCGGACGTGCGGTTCGTCGACGCCCGCACGGCGTCCGGGCGGTGCTGGACCGAGGTCGGCGCGTCCGACGGGACCGTGGTCGTCTCGGCGACCCTCGATTCCGTGGGGGCGGCCGCGGGCGAACTCGTCGCCGCGGGGCGCAAGCCCGACACCCCGATGGCAGTGACCGTCGCGGGTACGACGACCCGTCAGCGGACCTGGTCCGCGACGCTCGGCACCATCGCGCAGACGCTGAAGCAGGCCAAGGTGCTGCCCTCGCCCGAGGGCGGCCGGCCGGTGATAGCCGTGGTCGGTGAGCGTTCCTCCGCCGCCCAGCGCGACCAGCTGTCGTGGTTCGAGTCCAAGCCGCTGTTCGGCTGGAAGGTACTCGTGCCGCGTACGAAGGAGCAGGCGGCGTCGCTCTCCGACCAACTGCGGTCGTACGGGGCCGTGCCGCACGAGGTGCCGACGATCGCCGTCGAGCCGCCGCGCACGCCCCAGCAGATGGAGCGGGCCGTCAAGGGCCTGGTGACGGGCCGTTACGAGTGGATCGCCTTCACCTCCGTGAACGCCGTCAAGGCCGTACGGGAGAAGTTCGAGGAGTACGGGCTCGACGCGCGGGCCTTCGCCGGGATCAAGGTCGCCGCGGTGGGCGAGCAGACCGCGAAGGCGCTGGTCGCCTTCGGTGTGAAGCCGGACCTGGTGCCCAGCGGGGAGCAGTCGGCCGCGGGTCTGCTGGAGGACTGGCCGCCGTACGACCCGGTCTTCGACCCGATCGACCGGGTGTTCCTGCCGCGTGCCGACATCGCGACGGAGACGCTGGTCGCCGGGTTGATCGAGTTGGGCTGGGAGGTCGACGACGTCACCGCCTACCGGACCGTACGGGCCTCGCCTCCGCCTGCGGAGACCCGGGAGGCGATCAAGGGCGGCGGTTTCGACGCCGTGCTCTTCACGTCGTCCTCCACCGTGCGGAACCTGGTGGGTATCGCCGGGAAGCCGCACAACGTGACCGTGATCGCGTGTATCGGTCCCGCCACGGCGAAGACGGCCGAGGAGCACGGGCTGCGGGTCGACGTCATGTCGCCGGAGCCGTCGGTGCACCGGCTGGCTGAGGCGCTGGCGGAGTTCGGGCTGCGGCGCCGGGCTTCGGCCCTTGAGGCCGGGGACCCCGTCACCCGGCCCAGTGAGCGGCGGCCGGGGTCCCGGCGGCGGCGGTCGACGACCTGAGTCACCTGAGTCGACGACCTGACCGGACCGTGTCCGGTGTGACGTGAGCAACGGTGAGGGCGCCCTTCTTCGGAAGGGCGCCCTCACTGTTGTTACCGACGTTACCGACGTTACCGAGTGGGGACGGAACCGGATGAACGACTCGTGCCCGGGGTGCCGTCTTACGGGGCGCAACGAACAGTGGATCCGGCCGGCCCCCCGCGAGAGCGGGGGTGGCGCCGCGTCCTGACACCCATGGGGGATTTACATCATGACCACTCGCCCTGCCCGCTCCGTCCGCTCCGCCCGCCGTGCTCGCCGTTCCGTCGGCCTGGTGGCCCTCGCCGCCGCCGCGGCGCTCTCGCTGACCGCCTGCCAGGGCGGTGGCAACGACAGCGGCAAGAGCACCACCGACAAGAAGACGAAAAACACCTCGTCCGTGTCCCACTCGACCGGCGGCGGTGACGCGACCGGCGGAGCCAAGACCGGGAGCGGCACCAAGACCGAGAACGGCGCCACGACGGGGACCGGCACCAAGGCCAAGAACGGGACCGCGGCCAAGGCCGGGGCCCCGGACAGCACCCAGACCCTGGTGGACGGCAGCAAGGCCCAGATCTACAAGCTCGGCGACCAGCACTACCGCGCCGACATCGTCAGCCGCGGTTCGGTCCTGGGCACCCTGGAGACGAACGGGCACGACGACGGGGTCGACGCCAACGACATGTTCGTCGTGCTCACCCTGGGCGGCGAGGTCCACTCCTGGATGGGCGGCGGAAACACCGGACCGGGCACCTTCGAGCTCGCGGGCGGCTGGACGGCCAAGGTCAAGAAGGTCGGCGAGGCGCACTACACCGCGCAGATCCTCGGCAACGAGGGCGACGTCGAGGCCACGATGGACGCGAACCAGCACGATGCCGGTCTCGACGCCAACGGCATCTACATCGTGCTCACCTTCGGCGGCGAGATCAGCGCCCACGAGTAGGACACCCGGCCCGAACGCGGGACCGGGGCCGGGACGGTGGCCGGGACCGGGACGGTGACCGGGGCCGACTTCGCGTCGGCAAAAGCGCCCGTGGGCCGGGCGTAGCGTAGTTGGTATGACGACGTACGGATCCTTCCCCGGTACGCGGCCGCGGCGGCTGCGTACGACGCCCGTGATGCGGCGCATGGTCGCCGAGACCCGCCTGCACCCCGCCGACTTCATCCTCCCGGCCTTCGTGCGGGAGGGCGTCACCGAGCCCGTGCCGATCGCGGCGATGCCCGGCGTCGTGCAGCACACCCGGGACAGCCTCAAGAAGGCGGCGCGGGACGCGGTGGCGGCCGGGATCTCCGGGATCATGCTCTTCGGTGTGCCGGAGGAGTCCAAGAAGGACGCCGTGGGGACGCCGGGGACCGACCCGGAGGGGATTCTGCAGGTCGCCATCAGGGACGTACGCAGTGAGGTCGGGGACGAGCTGCTGGTCATGTCCGATCTGTGTCTCGACGAGACCACGGATCACGGGCACTGCGGTGTGCTGGACGCGCAAGGGCGGGTCGACAACGACGCGACCCTGGAGCGGTACGCCGAGATGGCCCAGGTGCAGGCTGACGCGGGCGCCCACGTGGTGGGCCCCAGCGGGATGATGGACGGCCAGATCGGTGTCGTCCGCGACGCCCTGGACCAGATCGGGTGCGAGGACGTGGCGGTGCTCGCCTACACCGCCAAGTACTCCTCCGCCTTCTACGGTCCGTTCCGCGAGGCCGTCGGCTCCTCGCTGAAGGGCGACCGCAAGACGTACCAGCAGGACCCGGCGAACGTGCGGGAAGCGATGCGGGAGTTGGCACTCGACCTGGAGGAGGGTGCCGACATGGTCATGGTGAAGCCCGCAGGGCCCTACCTCGACGTCCTGGCGCGCGTCGCGGACTCCGTGGACGTACCCGTGGTCGCGTACCAGATCTCCGGGGAGTACTCGATGATCGAGGCCGCTGCCGAGAAGGGCTGGATCGACCGGGACAGGGCGATCCTGGAGACCCTGACCGGGATCAGGCGGGCCGGGGCGCGGAACATCCTCACGTACTGGGCGACCGAGGTGGCGCAGAAGCTGAGGTGAGGGGCGCACGGGAAGCGCGGCGGGGGCGGACGGGTGCGCGGAATGGGTGACGCATAGTATCTCCATGACTACGGTCGGTAGTGTTGCGGGTCACTTCGATCCGAGCTCCACTCCGGGGGAACCGTGGAACCCGTCTTCGCGCACGCCGACAAGCTCTTCTCGCTGCTGAACGAACTCGTACGCCGCCCGAGAAAGGGCGAGTTGCCGCCCGAGGTGCCGGACCGGGACGCGATTCCCGTGCTCGGGCTCGTCGGTGACCGGCAGGACCGGCTGGTCGAGCAGGTGCGGCGGGCGCTCGGTGAGGCCCAGCCGCGGCGCGTTCCGCACGAGGTCATCGCCATGGACGAGCGGTGGGACGAGGTCGCCGGGGACCGTGCCGACCTCGCCCCGGACTGGCAGCGGTCCGAGCTGTGCCGCAGGGTGCTCGTCCAGCTGGCCCAGGAGTATTCGTCCGCGCGCGGCGGGCACGACCGGCGCGTACGGTTCCGGCGCTTCGGGCTCGTCAACTGGCTGCTGGAGATGACCTGCACGGACGAGGAACCGGACTCGCGGCACGACCAGGGCATGCTGAGCCGGCTGCGGGACCGCGAGTTCGAGCGCAGGCCGGTGCTCGGCTTCCTGCGTTCCCCCGGTACCGAGGTGGCACTCCAGGGAAAGGTGCCCTGGTGGGCGTACGTCTTCGGGCTGTACGTGCTGCCGCTGATGTGGTTCAGGGCCTGGCGGGTGCTGGGCAGCGAGTACCGGTGGCTGCTGCGCCAGCCCTACATGGCGCCCGGCGATCCGGGGACCTTCGCGGGGTTCGCGCTGCGGCTCACCCAGCCCCGGTGGGGGCGTGAAGACCCCGACCAGGTCGTCAAGTTGATGATCAACGCCTTTCTGGAGGACCTGCGGGTCGCCTACCGGCGGCGGCTCTGGCGGCGCCGGGCCGCCCGTCGTACGGCCTACTGCGTGGCGTTCCTCAGGGGCGTCAGCGACGCCAACCGCGGGCGGGCGCTGGTGCGTTCGTTCATGGAGGTGCGCAGGGAGACCGGCGCCTTCGACCCGCTGCTGATCATCACGAGCTGCACGGAGGACGAGCACGACCACGAGCGGACGCGCGTGCGGAGCCTGACGGAGGAGCTGACGCCGTACGAGGCCTGGTGCGAGCGGCTGCGGAGCGCGGGCCGCAGCAGGGGCGCCGACTTCTGGTACCTGCCCGTGCGGGTGCCGGCGCCCCTGCCGGAGGGACATCCCGACCTGGAGGCGCAGAACGAGTGCACGTCCGCGGCGCGGCGGTTCACCGTCGGCCGGCCGCCCGCCTGGGCGGGCCGGGCCGCCACGACCGGTGCCGTGGCCCTCGCCCTCGCGCTGGTCGTCGGGGGCGTCGGGGGGATGGTCGAGCGGGACGGGCGGTGGAAGGAGGCGCACTGCGGGCTGGCGCGTTCCCACGCCGACGCGGCGACCGTGACCTGGCAGAAGAAGACGGGGGAATGCGTCGGGGTCGCCTCGCACGGGTTCGCCTTCAAGGCCGACGACAGGAAGCTGGACGGGACCCTCAAGGTCATCGCCGCGCAGAACCGGCGGGCGGAGAAGATCCACCGCATGTCCCGCAACCGGCCCCTGGTCACCCTCGTCCATGTCTCGGCCATGTTCAGCAGCCCCGACAACGAACCGTCCGAGGCCCTGTCGTACGCGCGTGAGCAGCTCCAGGGCGTGGCGAGCGCCCAGTGGCGGCAGCTCGGTCCTGGCGTGCGGGGGCCCGTGCTGCGCATCCTGCCGGCCAACGCCGGTTCCGGTATGCGCTACGGCACGGAGGTCGCCGCCATGGTGGGCGGGATGATGGAGAGCGATCCGACCATCGTCGGCGTCACCGGTCTCGACGAGAGCCGCCAGGCCACGATCAGGACCATCGGGGCCCTGACCCGCGCCGGGCTGCCCATGGTCGCCACGACTCCGTCCGCCGACACCCTGGACGACCACTCACCGCTCTACCACCAGGTCTCGCCGCAGAACTGGCGCGAGGCCGAGGTCGCCGCGGCGTACGCCGGCGAACTCTTCAAGACCGGCAAGGTGAAGAAGCGTGAGGTGCTGGTCCTGTACTCCGCGGACCGGAGCGACGCGTACAGCCGGACCCTGTGGGAGGACGTCAGGAAGGCCTTCGAGGGCAAGGACTTCGTCGTGACGCCGCGGAAGTTTGCCCCCGGGTCCCGGACGGATGCCTTTTCCGGCACTCCGGGCGCGAACTCCGTCGGCCAGGACGTCTGCCACGACAAGAAGCGGATGGTGTTCTTCGCGGGGCGCTCGGAGGACTTCGAGGACGTCCTCCACTCCGTCGACAGCATCTGCGGCTCGTCCGAGCCCTTCATCCTCGGCGGTGACGACGTGGCCCGCCTCGGTGCCGACGCGGCCCGGCGCTCCGCCTTCCACCGCCTGACGTACGACTTCCTCGACTTCACGCCCAACACGGCGTCCTGCGACGGCTCGGGCAACCTCTACAGCACGATGAAGGAGCTGTTCCAGGAGGAGTGCCCGCCGGTCGCGACGACCTATCTGGACGGGCACGCGGCCCTCGCCTTCGACGCCGTCAGCGTGTACCTCCGTGCGTTCTCCTACCTCATGGAGAAAGCCCGGGGCATGGAGCTCACCCCGCACGCCGTGTGGCAGGCGCTGGGCACCGTGCACGGCGACCGCGCGCTCGACGGGGAGAGCGGCGTCGTCGACTTCGGCGGTGAGGCGGGTGGGCACACCCCGGTGGACAAGCTCATCTCGATCCAGCGCGTGGACAGCAACGGCCTGCCCGCCCAGCGGGCCTACTGCGGGCGCTGGACGGGGAAGACGCCGGCGGCGCACTGGTGCCCTGCCTCCGAGGCCGGGAAGTCGTAGCGCCACGGCACCGGCGCCGTGGCGCCGGCTGCCGATCCGATCCGATCCGATCCTGTGTCACCAGGCGAGGGCGTCGTCCATCGTCGCCTGCCAGTACGTGACACGGACCGAGCTGTCCACGTGCACGCCCTTCGCGGGGAGCGACGGCGTGAGGGCCTTCTGCGAGTCCGTGTTGATGTAGAGCGTCATCGACTTGGCCGTGTAGCCGTCGGAGCCGCTGCCGTCCGCCGCCGAGAGGAGCACGCCCGCGTAGCCGGACTCGCCCGGGGCCAGGGTGACGACCGCCTGCGGCTGGGAGTCCTCGAAGACCGGCGGCACCGACTGGGCCTCGCCGAGGCGGACAGCCGGGTAGTAGGCCAGGTCGCAGTTCTTCGAACCGGTGTTGGTGACGGTGAGGAGGAGGTGGTTGAGGGGCCGGGAGACCTCGGTGGCGGCCGTACGGACGGTGGTGCAGGGCTTGTTGAGGGTGGAGTCCGAGTCCGAGTCGGAGGCGCCGGTGGAGCCTGAGGAGCCCTTGGAGCCCGACGAACCCCCCGAGCCGCTCGACCCCGCGGTGCCCTTGGACGACGATCCCACGGGGGCGGCGGTCCCCTTGCCCGTGGTCGCTCCTTCGCTCCCCTTGGACGAGGGCGCCACGGACGAGGTGCCGGCCGACGCCCCCTCGTCGCGCACACCCTCTCCGTTGTTGCAGGCGGTCAGCGACAGCGTGGCGACGGCGAGCGCGGCGGCGGCGAGCAGACGAGTGCGGGCGGTGCGTGCGGACATGAGTGATCCCCCTGATGCGGAACGGCTGGTGGCACGGACCGCTCGACCGGTTGCCGGGAGCGGCGTGCTTGGATGGCTGAAGCTTGTGGGGTGATCCGTCCCGGCCGCCACACCTGCTGGGACTTTCGGGACGCTGGAACGGCTGTAACGGCCCTGACCTGGTCATATGGCAACCCCCTGGAATGCGGACGCGGGACGTCGAGAGAGGTGGCAACGGTGGCGCGGGACGAATTCACGGAGCTTTTGGGGCAGCTGAAGGGGCGATCCGGGCACAGTTACGGGGTACTCGCGAAGCGGCTCCACACGAGCGCGTCCACGCTTCACCGGTACGTCAACGGGGATGCCGTACCGACGGACTACGCACCCGTGGAGCGGTTCGCGCGGGCGTGCAAGGCGACGCCCGACGAACTGGTGGAGCTGCACAGGCGCTGGGTCCTCGCGGACGCACGACGACGGGAGAAGCCGGCCGGGGGCGGCCAGGCTGAGACCGAGACCGGAGTCGGGACCGGGAGCGGGGCCGCGGTTGGGGCCGGCACCGGGAACGAGGCTGGGCCCCTGGCCGCTTCCGAGGCTTCGGGGGGCTCCGAGGTTCAGGCGTCGGCCGGTGCGGAGGCGGAGCACGTGGTCACGTCGGACAGCCCGGACGCTGCCGATGTCCTGGCCTCTCGCCGGGCTCCGGACGCCAAGGCCACGCGGCGGCGGCGTACCGCCGTCCTCACCGGCGCCGCCGTGGCCGCCGCCGTCGTGTCGGTGGTGCTCGTCGTGAATCTCGTGCCGGGCGGCGGCGACAACGACGGCCGCAAGCAGGCCGTGGGGGCCGCCGAGTCCGCCGACGACCGCCCGGGGTCCGACAAGTCCGCCGACGTGAAGAGCAAGTCGCCCTCCCCGACCGCCTCGCGTTCCGGGAACTCCAAGAAGTCCGTCGCCCCCTCCGCCACCCGGAGCGGCGGCGACGGGGCCGGGGCGGCGCCGGACGCCGGGACCGAGGACGGCGCGACCGCGCCCACCGTCGTCGTCAACCCGTACAAGTGGGACGGGCCGTGCGGCCAGCACTATCTCCTCGACCAGAAACCGGAGCACGTCCCTCCGCCGGCGACCGAGCCCGAGGCGCGCGGCTGGGTCACCTCGCTCGGCGGTGTCCCCGGCGGGCGGCAGATAGTCGCGCTGACCGTCCAGGGCACCGGGAAGGCCACCGTCGTCCTGGATTCACTGCACGTGCGGGTGGCGGAGAAGAGCGCACCGCTCGCCTGGAACGACTTCGAGATGGGCGTCGGGTGCGGTGGCGGCGTGGAGACGTCGAGGTTCGGTGTGGACCTCGACGCCGGGCGGCCCACGGTCTCGCCCCGGGCCGGTCAGCGCGACTTCCCGTACAAGGTGAGCGAGTCCGACCCTGAGGTCTTCTACATCTTCGCGGACGCCCGCGCGCACAATGTGAGCTGGTACCTGGAACTGGCGTGGTCGAGCGGGAACAAGAAGGGCACCCTGCGCGTCTCCGACAACGGCAAGCCCTTCCGGACGAGCGGGAACGTGGGGCGGCCCTCGTACAACCACCCGCTCGGCAGCTCCGAGTGGGGACGGAACGAGTACGAGCCCAACATCCCCGGTTGAGCACTGCCAAGTCGCCTCGGGAGTTAGGTTGTTGACCGGTGACCGACGCGACTCTCCAGGGGGAGACCCTATGCCCGGTGATGCTCTCAGCCAGGACCCCGCCGAGCTGAGAAGGAGGATCGACACCACCAAGGCGCACCCGGCCCGGGTCTACGACGTCTTCCTCGGGGGCAAGGACAACTACCCGGTGGACCGGGCCGCGGCGGCCGCCGCGCTCGCCGCCAACCCGCGCGGCTACCTCGACGTCCGGCACAACCGCGACTTCCTGCGCCGGGCCGTGCACACGCTGACCGGCGAAGAGGGCATCCGGCAGTACCTGGACATCGGCACCGGGCTGCCCACCCAGGAGAACGTGCACCAGATCGCCCAGCGCATCGCCCCCGACTCCCGGGTCGTGTACGTCGACAACGACC